>JAYNPV010000156.1:0-596 GCA_038113925.1 Gammaproteobacteria bacterium
CCCCGCGCCACACCTGCAGATAAATAACCAGTTGTTGCGCTCGATAGATTTCCTGGACGGCCCAGATGCCGAGCAGCCCAAGCCCCATTGCCGGGCCGATCAGATAACTCAGCGGTAATGCAAACAGCCACTGGGTGGAGAGGGCTATTCGTGTCACCCGGTGGGCATCACCAGCGCCTACCAGAGCGTGCATATACACCATTTTTACCCCCTCTATGGTGACCGTAATGCCGACAATCTGTAACGGTAACCTGGCAATCTGCAAGGTGTTTGGGTCAATGATAAAAGGCAACAGGATCAGATCCGGCAGCGCCCACATCGGCAGACCGATACAGAAAAGCACCAGTACGCAGAGTCCATTGATTTCTTTGACCCAGAGTTGCGCCAGTCTTTTATCCCCCGCCCCGAGGGCCTGACCGACCAGTGAGGTGGCGGCCAGGGCAAAACCCTGGCCCGGCAGTATTGCCATCAGGGTAATATTCATAATCACGCTGGCGGCGGGGCGGGAGGGGGGGGGGCCCCGGGCGGGTTTAGCCGTAAAGGGGGGTTAAAACGCCCCACAAAAGAAGTGTATAAAAAAAATTTGGGTTGGGGGG
>JAYNPV010000156.1:606-6496 GCA_038113925.1 Gammaproteobacteria bacterium
ATTATCCAGTAAAGGGCGGTAAAACCGGCCAGAAATGAGAAGTCATTAATACTATTGGGGATGGCCTGGCTGACGAGGTTGCGAATGTCAGCAGGGGTGGGGAGTCCACTTAGAAAGCCATAACTCCTTGCGTGGCGAAGTGCCATCACCAGATAGGTTAAGGTGCCCAGCGCCACCGCAATGGCAGAAGCCAGTCCCGCCCCGGTGACCCCCATGGCGGGCGCACCAAAGTGGCCGAAGATCAGAATGTAGTTCAGCAGGATATTACTGATGTGAATCACCAGTAATGTACTCAGATAGATACGCGACCGGTCGATGGCATTCCAGTACCCGCGAAAGGCGTAGTTCATGCCAACAAACACGGTCGCGAGGATACGCACCTCAAAGTAGGGAATGCCGGCGGCGACCACCGCCGGGTCGGGATTCAGCAGCGGGTAAAACCAGGGAGCCGCCCACACCAGGACGGCACTGGTCAGCGGCGATATCAGCAGGATTATCAGTAGGGCCGCATTGAGGATTTGTGCCGATTCGCTGATCCGTCCCTGGCCCTTGCGGTGAGCGGCCATGGTCTGTACCGCGCGGGAAAAACCGGTGACCGCTGCCTGGCCGGCAAACACCACCAGACCGCCAAGGCCTACCGCTGCCAGTGCCACATCTCCCAGCTGGCCCACCATGGCGGTGTCAACCAGGTTCAGAATACTCTGTGACACCATGGCACCAATGATCGGCAGTGCCAGATTAAATATACGGTTTCGCCGGTCGATTGACGTGGTCGGCTTAACCACCTCGGTTAGCGAATTGCAGTGAAAGCCTGTTCGAGATCGGCGATCAAATCGCTACTGGCTTCAATGCCGGCCGATACGCGCAGGGTTCCCGGTCCAATGCCTGCGGCGGCCAACCCTTCCGGGGTCATTGCAGCGTGGCTCATGCTGGCGGGATGTTCAATCAGGCTCTCCACACCGCCGAGTGACTCGGCAAAAGAGTAGATTTTTAGCTCGGCGATAAACGCCTGGGCAGCAGATTCACCGCCTTTAATATCAAAGCTGAGCATGCCACCGAACCCCGATTGCTGGCGGCAGGCGAGGGCGTGGTCAGGGTGGTTTTCCAGGCCCGGATAGTAGACTTTTTCAACCTCTTCCCGCTGGTCAAGAAACTTTGCCAGGGCCAGGCCGTTCTCTTCATGAGCGCGCATTCTCAGGCTCAGGGTTTTTACCCCGCGCAGCACCAGCCAGGCATCGTAGGGCGAACAGGTTGTGCCCAGGGCATTGCAAATCGCGGCGACCCGCTCGGCCAACTCCGTGGTTGCGGCCACCACTGCGCCACCCACCACATCGCTGTGACCGTTGATGTACTTGGTGGTTGAATGGACCACCAGATCTGCACCCAGATCAAGGGGGCGTTGCAGATAAGGGGTTAAAAAGGTGTTATCGACGATGGCTAACAGCTGCTCTTCCCGGGCGATGCCACAAACTGCTTCTATATCCGTCAGGTTTAGCAGCGGATTGCTGGGGGTTTCGATCCAGATGGCGCTGGTTTTCGGGGTTATGGCGGCCCGTACCGCGTCCAGATCGCCCATATCCACTTGGGTGATGCTCATAGCTCGCTGCGGCATGACGTCGTGAAACAGGCGGAAAGTGCCGCCGTAAATTTCATTGCCTGCGACTATGTGAGCGTTTTCGGGTAAAAGGTGCAGGACCGAGCTGATCGCGCTCATGCCGGTAGAAGTCGCCGTGCAGCCGGCGCCATTTTCGAGGCTGGCGAGATTCTCTTCCAGCGCGACCCGGGTCGGATTTCGAGTGCGGGTGTAGTCGTATCCGCTGGTCTGGCCCGGCCCCTCAAAATAAAAAGTTGATGACGGGTAGATGGGCGTGACCACCGAGTTGTAATTTTCATCTTTATAGACGCCGCTGTGGACACAACGGGAGGCGAACTCGAGATTGCTGGTATTCAGTTCTTTTTTCAAAGGGGTACTCTGGTTACAAAACTGCAAGGGTGATTTTTATGCGGGCCGTCGGGCGACTGGGAAATCCCGTCCTACCCGGGCGGCGCGCAAGTGTAACAGTTTGATTTCAAGGGTAAAGGTATGGGTGATCAGAATGGATGAGAAACGCAAGTGAAACGGCTCGGAATAGACCTGGGAGGCACTAAAATTGCCGTAGCGGTCATCGACGCCGGGGGCGAGGTAATATTTGAAAAACGATTGCCCACCCCGGTGGACGATTATGGGCAAACGTTGCGGGTGATTGCGGCTCTGGTGGCCCAGGCGGAAGTCGCTAGCGGCATGCCAGCGGGCAGTGCCCGCGTGGGCGTGGGTTCCCCGGGAGCAGAATCTCTCATTCATGGGCGGATTAAAAATGCCAATTCCACTGCGCTGAATGGCCAGTCACTTGCGCGGGATCTGACTGAACTGCTGAAACGCCAGGTGCGTGTGGCGAATGATGCCAATTGCATGACCCTGTCGGAGGCTACCGACGGCGCAGCTGCAAACCAGGAGGTGGTTTTCGGGGTGATTCTGGGTACCGGAGTAGGTGGCGGCCTGGTGATTAGGAATCACCTCATCGGTGGAGTCAATCGCATTGCGGGAGAATGGGGACACAACCCGCTGCCATGGCCCGATGCTGATGAGCGCCCTGGTCCTGCCTGCTATTGCGGTCAGTCGGGCTGTATCGAAACCTGGCTGAGTGGCCCCGGCCTGCTGGCCGAATATCAGCGCCGCGAAGGAGGTGAGCCGGTGGATGATGCCGCCACGGTATGCGCTCTGGCCCTAGCTGGTGATCAAACGGCGGGTGCGGTTTTAATAACCTACTACCGGCGCTTGGCCCGTGCTTTAGCAAGTGCCATCAATTTTCTTGACCCGGATGTCATCGTGTTAGCGGGTGGCTTGTCCAACCACTTGCCCATTTATCGTGAGGTACCGACGCTCTGGGGCCAGTGGGTATTTTCTGATCGCGTCGACACCCGACTGCTCCCGGCCAGGCACGGGGATGCCAGCGGAGTGCGGGGTGCCGCCTGGTTATGGCCGGGGTGATTAGCTGACGGGGGTTAGCCCTCGGGCGCGGGTTCAGGCTGATCCGGGTCCGCGTTTTCGTCGGCAAGCAGGTCACGAAGGGTCAGCTGTTCGATCGCCGCTGCTGCTCCAGCCTGCCACTGCTGCTGGGCGCTCCTGACCGCAGGAAAATCCGCCAGTGGGGATCGACGCGAGCTGACCGACTGGGCGGCCCGCAATTCGTCCAGCAATCTGGCGAGGTTGAGGCGGTCTGGGTCACGGCTTAACAGCCACAGCGCCGGGGTATCCTGGCTAAGGCGTAACAACCCCAACTGTTGTAACTTTTCCAGTGTCGGCAAAAATGACTCTTCCGGCAGGCCAATTTCTTCGCTTAAAGTTTCGGTGGGACAGCCGCCGTCTCCGGCAACAAATCTCTGGCCGATCAGGGTGAGCAGGCTGAGGGCCAGATACTCTTGCTCGACGGGACTCAGCGGCTGGTTGTGATGGCCACTACGCTGGTACTGGGGGTTTTGCACGTAGAAGGCAACCTGGGCGCCGATTAGCAGGATTAACCAGCTCCAGTAGAGCCAGACCAGAAACAGAATCAATACCGCAAAACTAGAGTAGATGACCAGCGTGGAGGAGCTACCGAAAACCATGCCAAATGTTTTGCCCAGGGTTTCCCAGAGAATACCGGCGACCAGTGCGCCGGTGAAAGCCGCGCTCAACCGCACCCGGGTATTGGCAATGAACATATAGACAAAGGTGAAGGCCGCGGCGATTAGCAGGTAGGGCAGCAAATAGGTAACGGTGAGTAGCAGGGTGCCGAAGGGCTCAATCGCCGCGATCTGCTGTACCAGCTTGTTGTTGAGGGCGGCACCGGTGGCTCCTAACGCTGCCGTTACCAATAGCGGGCCGATCAGCAGGACACTAAAAAAATCACTAAAGCGGCGGGCCAGGTTACGGGACTGGCTGACGTGCCAGATAAAATTGAAGGCCGCCTCTATTTTCTGCAACAGGCTGACCACAGTCCAGACCAGCACGATCAGGCCGACACTGCCCAGCGCCCCGGCGTTAACGTTGTTCACAAATCCGAGGATGGTGCCGACTATCTCCTCGCCCTGGGCGCCCATGGGTGCAACCAGATTCAGCAGCATGGGTTCGAGCTGGTTATCGACGACGCCAAGTCCTTTCATTAACGAAAAACTAATCGCCAGCAGGGGGACCATCGATAGAAGGGTGGAATAGACCATCCCCATCGCTCTCAAGCTGATCTGGCCGTCCAGCAGGTCGCGAATCACGGCAACGGTAACGCGGGCAGCATGAAGCAGGGCAGCCAGGGGGCGCGCCAGTAGGTCGGGTTCAAAAAGCCAGAGGCGGTGGTGCAGGCGGGCGATTAGCCCTGATTGATTGCTATTCATCAGTGTTGAACCGGCAATGTGGAAGGGGTAAGCGATTCTGTTGGCGAGGTTAGCACCCGAATGAGTGGTTGCAGTAGAGCCGTGGACTATAACTGATCAGTCGATCGCCAGTGCCGGCCTGGAGTTCACTCCTGTCACCGACAGCAGCAATAGTGCCGGTATGAGCGTCAGATAGATTGCCAGATTAATGACCTACCGGGTGACGTGCAGGGCGAGCACTGGTTGATGGGCATGACGGACCACTCGTTCAGTAATCGATCCGATAAGGAATTTTCGAATTTCAGAGTGTTCGTCGGTGGCCATGACAATAACGTCGACCTGCTCCCGGTCGGCGGTGGCCACTATCTGTTCGCTGATACTGCCCTAGGCAACCAGATGGCGGTAGGGCGCGCGATCACCAATGGTGTCACGGACCAGGTTGGCCAGGCGCTCGCCGGCATGCTCGGCCACTTCCTCCATGCGCAGGTCAATATCCATCATTTCCACCGGGAAGATCGGGTTTTCAACCACGTAGAGCATAACCAGTTCGCCATCGTGCTGCTGGGCAAGCTCCACCGCATAGTCGAGTACTTCCTGGCGGGGCTCGACGCAATCCAGTGGTACGAGGATACGTTTGAACTGCGGGTGCACTGCATTCATTTCGCTGCTCCAGAATAACCGTCGACTGTTCTGGCGGGAAGCCTGCCTCGAATTGTAACGGGATTCAACCCCCGGATTGCTGCCGAAAGTTATCATTCCCTAAAATAAATCGCCGATTGACGAGGGCAATAATGGCGCTATTGATTCAGGTGGAGCAGTTAGCTGAGCTAGTCGGTGACTCTGCGGTGATTGTGGTGGACTGTCGCTATCAGCTCAATGACCGTTATCGGGGTTACCAGGACTACTGCCAGGGGCATATTCCCGGTGCTCATTACGCAAGCCTGGGTGACGATCTGTCCGGACCCGGACCAAGGGTTGCCGGGCGTCATCCACTGCCGCAAACCGCGAAATTCGCTGGCTTTCTCGCCGAAATCGGCGTAACCGGCCAACAAAATGTCGTGGCGTATGACGATATGGGGGGGCAGATGGCGGCACGCTTCTGGTGGTTATGCCGCTGGCTGGGGTTTGACCAGGTGATGTTGCTCGATGGTGGCTGGCAGGCATGGTGTGCTGAACATGCTCAATCAACTGAAAAAGTGACCCGGCCCAATTCCGGTTCTATTCAGATCACAGTAAGACCGGAGCTGGTCATCGACGCCGAATCGCTGCGTAGGGGGCTGGATAATCGTTGTTTGCGGCTGATCGATGCTCGTGCGGAGCAGCGATTTCGCGGCGAAGATGAGCCCCTTGACCCGGTTGCCGGGCACATCCCCGGGGCCATTAATCATCCGTTTAGCCTGAATCTGGGCGGCGACAACCGATTTCATTCAGCAACGCGATTGCGGCAAATCTATACGCCTCTGTTGGCGGGATTTCGACCACCACAGGTTGTCCATTCCTGTGG
>JAYNPV010000157.1:0-6088 GCA_038113925.1 Gammaproteobacteria bacterium
CCCCTCGCGCCCCACACCAGACTGTTTGGCACCGCCGAAGGCGGTACGTAAATCCCGCAAAAACCAGCTGTTTACCCAGCTGATACCGACTTCCATTTGCGCACCGACGCGATGCGCGCGAGAGGCGTTTTCGGTCCACACCGAAGACGCCAGACCGTAGGGCGAGTCATTGGCCAGGGCCACTGCCTCCTCTTCGCTGTCAAACGGGGTGATGTGACAGCAGGGGCCAAAAATCTCTTCTCTCATGGGCGGCGAATCTTCTGCAAGTCCGGTCCAGATGGTCGGCTCAACCCAGTTACCGCCCTGCATCGGTTCCGGCATCTCAGGCACACCACCCCCGGTGACAACGGTCGCCCCCAGCTGCGCGGCCTGTTTGTAGTAACCCAGCACCTTGTCTCGATGGGAGGCACTGATTAAGGGTCCGAGAGTGGTTTCCGGATCTTCCGGCATGCCCAACTTTAGCGCTTCAGCGCCCGCTTTTAGCCGGTCAACAAACTCATCGAATATGGGCCGCTCAACGTAAACCCGTTCGGTACCCAGGCAGACCTGTCCACAGTTAGCAAACGCTGAGCGCATGGTGCCTTCAATCGCTTTATCCAGATCGGCATCGGCAAATACGATGGCCGCATTCTTGCCACCCAGCTCCAGAGAGGCATCGCGCAGACCCACCGACGCGGCTTCGGCCACCCGCTGGCCGGTGGCGGTGGAGCCGGTGAAGGTAATTGCATCCAGTCCGGGATGCGAAATCAACTGATCACCCACCCGTGAACCCGGGCCCAGCACCGTATTAAATACTCCCTTGGGCACGCCCGCTTCGTTCATGATTTCGCCCAGCATGGTCATCGTCAGCTGGGTCTCTTCTGAGGGTTTAACGATGACGGTGTTGCCACAGGCAAGGGCCGGACCGATTTTCCAGGTCATCAGCAACAGCGGCAGGTTCCAGGGTCCGATGACCCCAATCACCCCCTTGGGCTTGCGCGCGGTGTAGTTAAGCGCGCCAGTGCCGTCTGGCGTCGGCATATGGAAGGCTTCGTCACCGATATTTTTGATCGTATCGGCAAAAATCCGGAAATTAGCGGCACCGCGGGGAATATCGACATGACGGGCCAGTGAATAGGGTTTACCGGTGTCGAGGCACTCGGCTTCGAGGAACTCTTCAAAGCGGTCACTGATGCCGTCGGCGACCTTATAAAGAATATCCACCCGCTGCTGGATACCCATGCGGCCCCATTCACCCTTAAGCGCCGCCCGGGCAGCCGCTACCGCTTCATTAACCTGGGCTTCTGTTGCCACTGAATAGGGCGTGATTAATTCACCCGTCACTGGACTGGTGATGTTGCGCTGCTCGTCAGAATCAACGTAAACACCGTTAATAAAACTTGATACTTTCATTTAAGAAAACCTCTTAACATATTGTTTATACAACAATTAATAAAAATAATTAATTGTTTTAATTGACTCGTACTGACTCTGCAGGACCGGCAACTGGCGCACTGGCCGTTAAGCTGAAAAACGCCGACAACGATCGGGCGGGGGTCGCCAATTATAAACCGCTACCGGGGCTGCGGCTAACCGGCAAGCGGCTAAAACAGGCTAATTCTTACTGTTTACGGATATAGAGACTGCCGCCTGGGTTACGCTGACATAAGGGCAACTCATCGCTGATAAAGTCGGCGAACTTCCGGGCCACATAGGTGTTAAAAAAGTAAATACTCCACGCCACATTATGGGCCAGGAACGCGCGTAGGAAATAGTTCTCGTTCCAGTAGCGACCCTTACGCAGCCACTCGGGCGGATACTCAAAGGGATAAAACACATCATGAAAATGGACGAATACTCCGCTGGCTAGCGCCGGTAGCACCTCAAACAACAGATATTGCAGATCACTGCCGCATTTCACCACGTGACTGGAATCGATAAACAGCAGGTCTCCTGCCTGTAAGCGGGCAAACTCCGCTAATGGGACTGCCTGTACCTGGTCAACCACTACCCTGGCCGACTGTTTGTCGGTCGCGGACAACAGACTGTTTAATCGCTCCGGGTAGGGCTCGATAAAGGTGAGTTCGGTTGATTGCAGACCCTGGCTATCGACCACATCAAGAATGGCGGCAGAGGAGAATCCCGAGCCGACCTCAATGATTCTCTGCGGCCGATGCTTGCAGAGAAACCCATGCAGAAAAATGGCATCGGCATAGGAAAAAAACCCGTTTTCGTACCAGTAGCGTTTTCCCGCCTGCTGGCGTTCGGGAAACTCCAGCTGCGAGTACCAGCCGCTATATTCTTTCAACAGTGAGAACTGATGGTCAGCGTTGAGGTTGATTCCAGGTATCTCGTCATCGGCCCCGCCCGCTCTGCGGTCCAGATAGCGCTCTACCTCCTGAGCATCGGGCACGGGGGAGTAAAAATGGCCGGGCGGGTAAGCTCCCTGCTGCTGGGTCTGCTGATACCAGTTGCCGATCAAGGGAATTTTTCCAGCCGCCTTTTTTATTAACGCCTTCATCTGTTTGTCACCCGGGATAACCACTAGATGCTTATTTTACTTTGGCACAGGATTAATAATACCGATCCTGCAAAACGCAAAAAGGCAGGATCGAAATCGATCCTGCCTTCCTGACACTACCCGTATCGGTTGCGGGATCAGGTGACGCCAAACTCTTTAAGGTTAGTTTTGATCCGCTGCCTTAGTTCATCCGAGCACTGCGAGACCGGCGGACGTATCGGCCCGGCCTGCAGGCCAATCTCCTCAAACCAGGCTTTCATGCTCGCCAATGCGGAGGCGTAGGTGAAGGTGTGCACCACGTCCCAGAGGAAAACTTCACCGTAAAAATCGCGCACATCAGCAAGCTGTTCACTCTTCTGGTAAGCCTCTTCCCATTTACCCTCGGCAGCGAGTGCCCGGTACTCGTTAACCAGGTGACGTTTTTTACCGTAAAGAATGTAGGAAAGTTCGCCGAACACCACCTGTCCGCCGCGTCTGAGATCATCCAGGAAAACCGGTTCGAGCGGGTCGGACAGGACAAAATCATCACGCATGATGTTACGCAGCTTCAGTGACTCGAGTCGATTAACTACGCCCTGCTTGGCACCAACGACAGTGTCGAGGTCGGCCAGGCGGTTCATCAGGTCCCATCCCAGTACTTTGCCGGAAACAGGGGTACGGTAAAGCATCACCGCCATGTCTGAACGATCAGTAATAAACTTGAACCAGTCAAAAATCTCGTCGTCGGTACGCAGCTGCACCACCGGGTTGATCACCTCCACACCATCAAACCCCATGGCTTCGAGGCGCTGCATCTTTTCCACCGCCTGGTAAGCACTGGGATCGAGAATAATAGAGAACAGCGGGATACGGCCTGCCACCGCTTCCGCCATCACTTCGTGGTAGCGGTACCACTCTTCCAGCGTGGCGTTCCAGCATTCGGCGATAAAACCGCCTACCACCAGACCATCGACGCCCATATCAATGAAGGCCTCGACGTTGGCACGCATCCCCTCTTCATCGAAATTGAAATCGTTATTTACCGGGGTAACCGGGCAGAGGAAAAACCCCTCGATATTCTCTTTGGCCCACTGTTTGGCCTCTCCGCGTGTGTAGTGCATTTAAACCTCTCAGATATTACTTAATGATAAATAGTGCTGCCGGTGTCCCAAGAGTCGCTAGGCACCGATCGAGTTTGCGCCGTTACTATACCGAATCTTGGCTCTGATTAAACAGTCGTTAACTCATTAATTCCCGACCGCTGTGCTTCCTGCAGCATAGAAACGTTGCTGCCAGGCCAACATCAGGGCAGTTACCAACACCAGTGGCAGTGCCAGCCACTGGATCGCCACCCAGCCAAATTCACTGACCACCCATCCCGCACCCAGGGCGGCAAGTGTCTGGGTGCCAAACACAGAGAACTCATTAACCGCCTGTAACCGAAAACGGCTTTCCCGGGGAGACTCCTCGGCTAACAGAGTGGTTGAGCTGACAAACATTAAATTCCAGGCGACTCCCAGTAGCACCAGAGCCAGCCAGAAATGTTCAAAACTGATTCCGGCCAAGGCGACTCCTATACTGATTGCAAAGCAGCCCAGCCCGAAGGCCATCACCAGTCTGACCCCGTATCTGGCCACCATATGGCCGCTCACCAGCGACGGCAGGTACATGGCGATAATGTGACTCTGAATCACCAGACTGGTCCGGTCGAGCGAATGGCCCACTCCATGGTGCATTTCCACCGGGGTGGCCGTCATCACCAGACTCATGACTGAAAAGGCGGTCATGCCACCCAGCACTGCCAGCATAATCGGGGGAGTAATTAGCTTTTTCAGGGGGAGCGAAACCGCAGACTTGTCAGTTTCGGTCATCTCCTGGTTCTTAAAACCAAGCAACACCAGCGCGCCACAGGTCATCAGCAGAGCAATACCGACAAACGACCCGCTATAGGGCGGCAGACCCGGCTGATCGGCCCCCAGCTCTACCACTTCGGGTCCTACCCAGGCAGAGACAATGCCACTCAGCATCAGCAGCGAAATCGCCCGACTCATCTGCTCCACCGCTACCGACTCGGCGGCAGCAAAGCGAAATTGCAACATAAAGGCGATGGTCATGCCCATGCCAAAAAACGACAGACTGAACAGCCAGAAATTGCCCCAGGCTATGGCGGTGGCAGCCATCAGCGCCGCCAAAGCGCCATACATAACTGCCCCGCTTAACCCGGCGCGACGACCAAAACGCTGCATCAATAATGCCGCCGGTAACGATGCCACGGCGGTGCCCACAATAGACGCCGCCACCGGAAAAGTGACCCAGGCGGAGCCAGGCGCAAGCTCTTTACCCACCAGACCGCCCAGCAGCACAATCGCCGGGGCGCAGGTCAGGGCCAGACATTGGGCGCAGAACAGCACCAGCAGATTTCGGTTACGCAGTAGAGAATTGGAAGTCAATGCAGGGCCTGTTAACACTACTTGGAAGCCAGCGATGGCGGACTTTGTAATGGAATATACCCATAGGGTACAAGAGGCGCGTTGAGCGACGCCTACTGAATGGTCAGAATCGGAATGCAACACCGTTCCGGGCAGAAACGGCCATGCGGCCTTCAATATACAGCGTTCACCTTCGTTTGATAGGAGTAAACATCGGTACCTCACTAACGCCTGTCGCCTGAACAGCGGGGATTGCCGTAGGCGCGGTTTCAATCGCGACAGCCGGCGTTTCTGCCGCCCTGCGGTCGCGATTGAAGTCGCGCCTACAAACCTTGTCAGCCCCGCGCCAATATAATTCGTGCTCGGCACCCTTCCCTTTCCCACTATGGCTGGCAGGCGAGTAATGCTACCTGCGGATACTCTTGGCATACTGACCGTCAGAATCATTATCGGGTCGCCTAGATGAATACCGCAGAAGACTATCTGGCAAATCAGGCGCAGCTTAAATTTGCCAAGCTTCGAGGCCAGATTGCCTACGTATTTGAAAACTCCGAGTTTTACCGCAGCCGCCTGCAGGCCGCCGGGGTAAGCGACCCCCGGGACGTCGATTCGATGGAAGCCTTTCGCGCCCTGCCGGTAATCATGACCAAGGCCGACCACCGCAGCAGCCAGGCCGATTCACTGGCCCGGCTGAACCATTCATTTGGCATGCATCTCTGCGCGCCGCTAGAGGAGGTGATTCACGTCGCCGCCACCTCGGGCACCAGTGGCGATCCCACCTTTTACACTTTTACCCGCAAGGACCTGCAGACCACTCAGCAGATATTCGGGCGTCTGTTCCGCATGGCGACCATCCGCCCCGGCGATACGGTGTTATCGGCGTTCGGGTTAAGCATGTGGCTGGCGGGGGTCACGGTAATACAGGCGCTGGAAGCTTACGGCGCGCGACCCATTGGCGTGGGGGCTGAGGCGGGGATTGCCAAAATTCTGCGCTATATCCAGCTCACCCGGCCACGGGTGTTGATGGCTACGCCATCACTGGCCAGTCATTTAATCGAGTGTTCAGAGGCCGAAATCGGGATGCCGGTCGGGGCGCTCGGTATCGAGGTGCTCGCCTGCGCCGGCGAACCGGGGGCCGGAATTCCGGCGGTTCGCCAGCGATTAATGGATGCGTACGGCG
>JAYNPV010000157.1:6098-6459 GCA_038113925.1 Gammaproteobacteria bacterium
TTCACCGGCGGGGCCTGGCACAACGGCACCATCTCCTGCAACAGCGAGCAGCATCACGGCATGCACTACATGGCCGAGGAGTACTGTTTTCGCTACGACCTGATCGACCCCCAAACCCGGCAGCCCTTAGCCCTGGCCGATGGCGTGGTGGGTGAAGCTATCCATACGGCATTGGAGTACCAGGCCGGACCGGCATTCAGGAATGCCACCGGTGATCTGCTGAAACTGCACGTTAACGAGTGTCCCGGCTGTGGGGAGTTCGGTGCCCGTATCGACATCGTTGGTCGAGTGGATGACCTGCTCAATATCAAAGGGGTCAAGGTCTACCCCGCCGCGCTTAAAAGCGTAGTGACGGAATTTC
>JAYNPV010000158.1:0-6410 GCA_038113925.1 Gammaproteobacteria bacterium
CGTAGAGGGTGGCCATGCCAGCACACCGGCAGACAACCAGAAGGCGTGAAACCGGCTATTTTACCCCGAATGTCAATTACCCGGCCGAGCGGGGGTTGCTGCCAGGGTAAATCGGGTAAACAAATGTTGCCAGAGGCCAAATTCTGGCGATTGTTGATCACTCCAGGGCCGGTTAAAACTATTTACCAAGCATCACTGAAATCCCAAAACCGGCCAAACCAAACAAGACGCGGAGCGGGAGATTCGATTATTCCAAATCTACCCCGCGAGCAAAACTGACGACCATTGTAGGAGCGACTTCAGTCGCGACAATCAGCGTTTTCGCCGCCCCATGGTCGCGACTTAAGTCGCTCCTACGGGAATCCCCGCTTTTGAGGCAATCAGCGTTATCGGATTCCGTTATCCCCGGCTGACCATTACCATACCAGCGCCTGACCATAAATCAGCGGGGAGCGATCAGTGGATCAACAATTATTAATAGAGATGTATCGGCGTATGGGGTTAATACGCCATTTTGATGAGACGGTTCAAAAACTCTTTAACAGTGGCCGAATTCCCGGCTCTGCCCATCTGTCGATTGGCCAGGAAGGCGAAGTGGTCGGCGCCTGCATGGCCCTGAACGAGCATGACTATATGGTCGGTAACCACCGCTCTCACGGTCATCCGATCGGCAAGGGTGCGGGGGTCAATGCTTTGATGGCGGAGATTCTCGGTAAGGCCACCGGGGTGAATCGCGGCAAGGGGGGGTCGATGCACCTGGCGGATTTTTCTGTCGGTAGTCTCGGGGAAAGCAGTATTGTCGGCAGCGGACTACCCGTCGCGGTCGGCGCGGCCCTGGGTAGCAAAATGCAGGGCAACGATCGCGTCACGCTCTGCTTTTTTGGCGATGGTGCCTCCAATCAGGGTTATTTTCATGAAGCCATGAATATGGCGGCACTGTGGAAATTGCCGGTCATTTTTCTCTGTGAAAACAACGGATATGGAGTGACCACGCCGTCGAACAAGGTTGCCGCACTGGAAGATATTTCCGCCCGGGCTGCCGGTTACGGCACGCCGGCGACTATCGTTGACGGTCAGCAGTGTGTCGAGGTGTTTGATGCAGTCACCGAGGCCGTAGATCGGGCGAGACGCGGCCAGGGCCCGACCATGATCGAGGCGAAAACCTACCGCTATCACCACCATTCTGAAGGACCGCTTTACGACCATATGACCTACCGCTCCGACGAGGAACTGGTTGCCTGGAAACAGCGCGACCCGCTACATCTGGCCCGCGAGAAATTGCTTGCTGAGGGGGTGGGCGCAGCTACCCTGGATGACATTGAGCGGGCGGCTGAAGAGGAGGTTGCTGCGGCCCTGGAGTTTGCCGAACAGAGTCCGTTACCGGAACCCCCAGAGGCGTTTGAGCATCTTTATCGCACTCCGCTAACCGGCGGCGGGGTGACCGACCATGCGTGAAGTCACCTTTTTACAGGCGGTCGCCGAGGCGCAGGCCGAAGAGATGGCCCGCGATGATTCGGTGTTTCTGATGGGCGAAGATGTCTCCGGCAACGTTTACGGCAGCAGCGGCGGATTGCTCGATCAGTTCGGCGCCGAGCGGGTGCTGGATACGCCTATTTGCGAGAGTGGATTCACCGGTGTGGCGATCGGTGCAGCCATGGTAGGCATGCGGCCAATTGTCGATTACACCATTGCCTCTTTCATGTACCTGGCCACCGATCAACTGGTGAGCATGGCGGCTAAATCGAGCTATATGTACGGCGGCCAGACCCACATCCCCGCCGTGTTTCGAGCTGCCATGTTTTACAACGGCGGTATTGCCGCGCAGCACTCTGATCGTAATTACTCGATGTACATGAACGTGCCGGGGCTCAAGGTGGTGGTGCCGAGCAGCCCCTTTGATGCTAAGGGACTACTCAAAACCGCGATTCGCGATGACGACCCGGTACTGGTATTTGAAGATGGCAATCTCTGGGGCCGTCGTGGCGAGGTGCCCGAGGATGAATACCTGCTGCCGTTCGGGCAGGCGAACATTCTCACCGAGGGCAGCGATGTCACCCTAGTCGCCATTGCCGCGCGAGTAGGTGAAGCGGTGAAAGCTGCTACTCGGCTGGCTGAAGAAGGAATATCTGTTGAGGTGATCGACCCGCGAACCCTGGTGCCCCTCGACAGCGGGACCATTCTGGAATCAGTGGCGAAAACCGGCCGCTTGCTGGTGGTGGATCAGGGCCATCGCACCTGCGGCGCGGCGGGGGAGATCGCCGCCCTGGTCGCCGAGCAGGGTTTCTGGGATCTGCAGGCACCGATAAAACGGTTAACGGCCCCGGATATGCAAATACCCTTTTCCCCGGCGCTGGAGAAGGGCTTCTACCCGGAGGTCGAACAAATTGTCACGGCCACGCGGGCACTGATGGAGGAGTAGCTGAATTGGCAACTGAACTACTGCTGCCCCAATGGTCGATGGGGATGCACGAAGGCAAGATACTGAAGTGGTTGAAACAGGAGGGCGACAGGGTAACCGAAGGTGAAATCATCGCCGAGGTGGAGTCCTCGAAAGTGGTTTCCGAACTGATGGCAGATCGCGACGGCGTGCTGGTAAAATTGTTAGTGGCTGAAGAACAGGAAGTGCCGGTACGCACGCCGCTCTGCCTGATCGGTGATGCCGATGAGGTGGGCAAGCAGGTGGCGGAGTCGGACCCCGTTCCCGATTATCAAATCAGTGCCCCGGCGGCGCAGATTCCGGCCGCGCCGGTCAGAGGCAAAGTGCAGGTGACGCCACCGGCGCGCAAACTGGCCAGGCAGCACGGGATTGACCTTGAGCGGCTCACCGGCAGCGGCCCCAATGGACGAATCGTGATTGAAGATGTCGAGGCCGCGATAGCCTCTGCTACGCCCCCGGCCGGCGCTACGGACAGCGGTGACCTGCTTACCGGGTTACGCGCCACCATTGCCAACAACATGACCCGCAGCCTGCAACAGGCGGCGCAGCTCACCTTGACCAGTGAGGTGGATGTTTCCTCGCTGGTGGAACTACGAAAATCAGTCGCTGCCAGTTATGGCGATATGATCGCCTATGCCTTGTCACGGGTTCTGCCCGATTACCCCCGACTGAATGCGTTGATCACCGCCAGCCCGCAGGGCGATCGAATTCAATTAATCAAAGAGGTCAATCTCGGCTTTGCCGTGGCCCTGGATGATGGCCTGGTGGTGCCGGTCATCCAGCAGGCCAATTTGCTCTGTTTGAGCGAAATTGCCGCCCGCTCGGCAGAACTGGCGGCGGCGGCAAAAAAAGGTGAGTTGCCCGCCGCCGCTTATAGCGGAGGTAGCTTCACCATCAGTAACCTGGGTGCCTACGGGGTGGATGCCTTTACACCGATTATCAATCCGCCCCAGGCCGCCATCCTTGGCATCGGCCGGGTTCGCGAGCGTCCGCTCAGATTGAATGGTGAGCTGGTCTGGCAGCGCGCGCTGGTGCTGAGTCTCACCTTCGACCACCGGATAACCGACGGTGCCCCTGCCGCGAAGATGTTGCAGGCGCTGGCTGCCTTCATTGCTGATGGTGAGAATTTTAGCTAATGGATAACCCCGCAACGGCCCGGTTTCCCCGGCGCTTGCTGGGTGGACTCTGGTTGGTTTTGGGTCTGGTTACCGGCGCGGTCACCGCCGGGGAGTGCGAGCCGGATAATCGCGCCCCGGCCTGGCTGTTTTGTGACGATTTTGATCAGCCGCCAGACCGGGATGACTATTACAGCCTCGGTAGTAGTGATGGCTCCTTCGTCTGGCAGGCGGATGCCGGCGTCGCAGAGACAGGCGCTATGGTCGCCCGCTGGCACCAAGGACAGGTGGGTGCCGGGGGGCTTCAGCTTTTACTGGGCGCTAACCCCATCGCCACGCCAACGGTGGGAGCAGAGTCCGAGAAATTTTCAGAACTCTATTATCGTCACTATTTCTTCCTGCAGAGTGGTTGGCGGGGTAACCCGCACAAACTTTCACGATTAACCGTGTTAACCGACGCCAGCTGGTCTCAGGCGATGATTGCTCACCTTTGGGGCGGAAAAGGGGGGCGATTGGCGCTGGACCCGGTTTCCTGTGTGGGCCCCGGGGGTAAGCTGCGCTGCGTTGGCTATAACGATTTTAAGAATATGCAGTGGTTGGGATTACATCCCGGCCGAACCGCCGTGCACACCGCAGAGGAATCCGGTAAATGGCACTGCGTGGAAACGCATGTGGCGCTTAACGATGAAGGTTTAGCCAACGGCTACCAGGAGTTCTGGCTAAACGATCAGCGGGAGGCCCTGGCCCAGGGGCTCGATTTTGTCGGCGATTACAGTGAATTCGGCCTCAATGGCCTGTTTATCGAAAACTGGTGGAACGGGGGCGCTCCGGGGCCTAGCGTGCGCGTCCTTGATAACCTGGTCGTGTCGACTGTGCGGATTGGCTGCGCCATTAATAATGGCTAAACAATCGTTCATTTGGTGCCCTATCTCTGGTACCTTCGTTATCTGCTAAAGGGGTCATGCCAGCCCGCTGCTACTCGGAGGTGGGCGTGACCGAGAGTCGACCTATTGGGGGGAGTGGTTAAATGAAAATAGAGCAATTTGATCCGCGGCGTCCGGCCGACCTGGTTGACCCGGCGACCGGTTGGGTGAATCGGCGAATTTTTGTCGACGCCGATATTCATGCCATGGAAATGGAGCGGATTTTTGCCAGTAGCTGGTTGTTTGTGGGCCACGAATCCGAGATTACCACCCCAGGCGATTACGTGACGCGTACATTGGGTGATGATCCGGTTATTCTGGTGCACTCCAGTGATGGAAAGTTTCGCGTCTTCCTCAATGCCTGCACCCAGCGAGGGACACTGTTGTGTCGCGCCGACGCCGGTACGTCCCCGAGTTTTTACTGTCCTTATCATGGCTGGACTTTTCGCAACAATGGTGAACTGCACAGTCTTGCCGATAAGCCGGAGGCCTACGCTAATCAGGTCAATTTCGACGACTACAATCTGGTTCAGGCGCGTGTCGGTGTCTACGCCGGGCTGATATTTGCCACTTTCAACGAACAGGCGCCTGACCTGGAGACCCACCTGGGAAATGCCCGTTGGTACATTGATCTGTTTTTTAATCGCACCCCGCAGGGCGCTGAGGTATTGGGTGCGCCGGTCAAATGGACGGCAAACATGAACTGGAAATATGGCGCAATTAATTTTGCCGCCGACGGCCCCCATGCACTGGCGGCCCACGGGCCTATTTCGCGGATGGCGATTGATATGCCCGCAGAGGCATTGGTAGAGATTGCCAAAAACGGTCCGGCAGTCCGAATCGGTAACGGTCACGGCTGTATTTTTGTGCCTGGGCCGCCTGACGCTCCCCACTGGACCGGCTTTGATCCGATGATGGTGCCCCTTTACGAGCAGATGTTGTCCGCCGGGCAACAGTCGCAGCTCAGGAATATGTTTAACGGCGTGATGACGGTGTTCCCGAATCTCTCCTGGGTGCATTTTCCGGTGACGCTGTCGCCGAACAGGCCCCCGATCAACTTTTTTAACATGCGCGTTTGGCAGCCCACCTCGGCCAGTAGCTCTGAAATCTGGGCCTGGTTCCTGGCGGATAAAGAATCCGCTGATGAATACAAGCAGCAGAGTTTGCAGCTGGGTATTCAGACCTTTACCGCCGCCGGTACCTTTGACCAGGATGACTCCGAGGCCTGGGCATCGATGGATAGCGGCAGTCGCGGCACAATTGGCCGACAACGCATGAGCAGCTTTCAAATGATTTTAGCGAGTGAAGGGCTGCGAATTGCCGATTTTCCTGGCCCGGGTGAGGCGTATCAGTCCACTTATTCTGAAATGTCGGAATTCGGCGTGCTGCTGAAATGGCGCGAGATGATGCAGGCCGGAGGAGCTTGAGGTGAATGACTCGATTTCAAGGAATGAAGTGGACGATCGGGATTACCGTCGAATCATGACCTTTGTGTATGACGAGGCAGACCTGTTCGATGATGGCGAGTACGCGACCTGGTTGGAGCGACTGACCCCGGATATCCGTTACAAAATGCCGGTGCGGGGTGTGTTTGAAAAAGGTCGGGAGAAAAAGCAGAAGTTTGATAACGGTTTTTTCGATGACGATTTTGATTCGCTGGCGCTACGCATAAGCCTCTGGTCGCAAGCCTCGACCACGGTGGCGGAAAGTCCACCGTCGATCACCCGCCATTTTGTCAGCAATGTTCGCGCTTATCAGGGCGAAGTTGCCGGCTCCTTCGAAGTCACCAGCAATGTGCTGGTATTTCGTATTCGCGCCACCTCGAGCACGCCCCATCTGTTCTCATGTCGACGCACCGACCTGCTGCGTGAAGTTGACGGCGAGCTCAAACTAGCCAGCCGGCTGGTGAAAAAGGACGAGCCGGTGGTGCAGTCG
>JAYNPV010000159.1:0-4902 GCA_038113925.1 Gammaproteobacteria bacterium
AGCCAATGGCTACGATCCGTTGTTGCTGGCCGCACCCGCAACCGTGGCCGCAAGTTGCGCCTTTATGCTGCCGGTGGCCACGCCTCCCAACGCCATTGTGTTTGGTAGTGGCCGTCTGACTATTCCACAAATGTCCCGTGCGGGAATCTGGTTGAATGTCGCCGCCATGATTCTGGTGAGTCTGGTGGTGCAGTGGCGCGTGGTGCAGGTATTTGGTTTAACAATCAATTGATGGGGAATCTCGTTAACGCATGAATTATTTTCCGGTATTTATGGATTTGCGTGACCAGCAATGCCTGGTGGTGGGGGGCGGCATGGTGGCTCGCCGCAAGGCCGAGGCATTACTGCGAAGCGGCGCGCGAGTCCGCCTGGTGGCCAAGGCGATCGGTGATGAACTGACCTTGATGGCTACCAGTGCGCCGGTTGAGCTTATAGAACGCCCGTTTCAGCCGGCCGATCTGCAGGCAGTTACGCTGGTTATTGCTGCCACGGATGACGAATCCCTGAATACGCGGGTCGCCGAGTTGGCCGCGGCGCAAAAGATACCGGTCAATGTGGTGGATCGAGCCGATCTGTCTACCTTCATCACCCCGGCCGTCGTCGATAGTTCGCCGCTGATTGTTGCAGTCAGTTCCGGCGGCCGGGCACCGGTATTGACGAGGTTGTTAAAAGCCCGCCTGGAAACGCTGATCCCGGCTGCCTGGGGCAGATTGGCAGAACTGGTGGGCGGTTATCGACAAAGAGTTAAAGCGAAGTTGCCCACGATTGAGCAGCGCAATCGCTTCTGGACCCATGCGTTACAGGGACCGGTAGCGGAACTGGCGTTGACCGGACAGATTGAACAGGCGGAGACTCTCCTTGAGGAGATGGTAGAGAGTGCCAGTACTGAAAGCCGGGGAGCTGTGTACCTGGTCGGTGCGGGGCCGGGCGACCCCGACTTGCTCACCTTCAGGGCACTACGATTGTTGCAGCAGGCGGATATGGTGGTATATGACCGGCTGGTATCGCCACAAATTCTGGAACTGGTGAGAAAAGATGCACAACGCATCTATGTGGGTAAACAACGTGCTGATCATGCGGTTCCCCAGCCAGAAATCAATCGCTTGCTGGCGGAGCAGGCGCTCAGCGGCAAAATAGTGGTGCGACTCAAGGGTGGGGATCCGTTTATTTTCGGTCGGGGCGGCGAAGAGATCGCCACCCTTGCTGAACAGAATATTCCCTTTCAAGTGGTTCCCGGTATTACCGCGGCCAGTGGCTGCGCCGCCTACACCGGCATACCACTCACTCACCGCGATCATGCGCAGATGGTCGTGTTTGTTACCGGTCATTTGCGGGATAATCGAGTCAATCTGGCCTGGCAGCAACTGGCGGATCTGGATGCGACCCTGGTGGTATATATGGGGCTGGTGGGGTTGCCAGTAATTTGCCGGGAGTTGATCGCCCACGGGAAACCGGCAGACACTCCGATTGCATTGGTGGAGTCTGGTACGCTGGCGGCGCAGCGGGTATTTTCCGGCACTCTGGAGACCCTGCCGGTAGCGATCGATCAGCATGAAGTTCGGGCACCGACGCTCATCATCATTGGCGAGGTGGTCAATCTTCGTGATCAACTCAGGTGGTTTCAGTCAGTCCAGTCAACATGAGCCAACGGCGGTTCAGGGTATTTATTTTTACAACAACTAACAGGGGTAATCATGGAACTTGCCTACTTCACCGCCGACGCTTTTACCAGTGAGGTATTTCACGGCGCGCAGATAGCCGTGGTAACGGATGCAGGGAGTCTGACCGGCCTGCAGATGCAGTCCATCGCGGCTGAGTTTAATCTCAATGACACGGTGTTTGTTACCGGAATTGATCCGGGTCGGGGATTTCAGGCACGGGCGTTTTCACCGCGCCAGGAAGTGACCATTCTCGGGCCCGCACTGATCGCAACTGCCCATGTGCTGGCAGCAGCCGGACGCCTGGAATTGCCCGAAGGAATTACCGATCTACGCGTTGACTGCGGCCAGCAAAGCAGTGATCTGGCGATCACCCTGGAAAATGGCCAACCCACCCTGGCGCGGTATGCGCAGACCGTGACGCCAAGAGTGGACCGATTTGTACCACCGCAGTCAGAGTTATCCGCGCTGCTTAGCTTGTCGGTGGATGACCTCTCCGCGCCGGATGGATTGCGACCGTTATTGGTGGCCTGTCCGCGACCCTATCTGGTATTGGCGGCCAAAAACCGGGACGCGGCGCGTCGAGCTCGATTTGATTTTGCTAGTTGGAGCAGCTCTTCCGCACCGGCGATGCTGGCCCAGGAAATACTCCTGGTGGCCACCGATACCGAAGACAGTGCCGCCCACTTTTATGCTCGTCTGCTGGGCCCTGAAATTGGCGTCAACGACGATCCGCCGGTGGGGGCAGCCTTGCCGGCGCTGGCCGCCTGGTTATGTGCCCACGACCATGTTCGCCGAGGGACTTATCCCTTTGCTGTGGAGCGGGGCAGCCGTGCCACGCGCCATAGTCTGCTGCAGGTAGAGATGGACAATCAGGGTAAAGAAACGTTGCAAATGCGAATCGGTGGTGGTGCCACGCTGGTGTGTGAGGGACGAATTAACCTGCCAGATTAGCGATCGCCGGGAGCTTTTCAGCCATCGAAGTCATCACCTATACGCGGCCCGAGTTTATCGAGGGTCGGCTGCAATCCCGACACTATCAGGATCACTACTTCGGCGCGGTCGATGCCATCGCTGAATCGCGCCACCACTATCTGCTGGCCAACGATCTGCCGACACGATTTACTCAATGTCGGCAGTTCAAAGCGGGTGAACTGGGGTTTGGCACCGGACTCAATTTTCTGCTTACCTGGCAGGCGTGGCGTGCCCATGCCTCCCCGAATGCCCATCTTGATTACCTGGCCATTGAAAAATATCCGCTTGCGCCGGACTGCCTGTTGCAGATTTTCAGCGGTTGGCCAGAGCTGGCTGCCATGGGTGAACAGTTGGCGGCCCACTACCCGCTGCCTTTGCCTGGTTGTCATCGGGTAAGGTTGGATAACGGACGGGTGACTCTCTCCCTGGTCTGGGGAGACGCGGCGCGGCAGCTTGCCCTACTGGATGCAGAGAATGGACAGATGGACGCCTGGTTTCTCGATGGATTCTCCCCACGCAGTAACCCGGACATCTGGAGCGATCAGGTGCTTTTGCAGGTGGCACGGCTCACCCGCCAGGGGGGAAGTTTCTCCACCTTCAGCGTGGCCGGTTCGGTTCGTCGAGGCCTGACCAGGGCCGGTTTTGACTGGCATAAACAGCCGGGGTACGGGCAGAAAGGCGAGATGCTGGTTGGCCTGCTACGGCGTCCACCGGACCGGCGTGAAACTACTCCCTGGTTTAAGTGGCCGCCGGCTCAATCGGGGCGGCGAGTTGCCATAATCGGTGGTGGTATTGCCGGTTTGACCACCGCCTACGCCCTTGCCGAAAAACAGTTCGAGGTCTGCCTGGTCGAGCGCAGCGATGCACTGGCACATGGGGGCAGTGGCAACGCGGGTGGGGTAATGAGTCCTTTTCTGACCGCGGATCATGGATTGGCCAGCCGCTTTTCCTGCGCTGCATTTGCAGAGAGCTTACAGCTTATCCGAAAACTCCATTCGCCTTCGGCTCAGGCGGGCTATCCCGACTGGTTCCATGCTGTCGGCGAGTTGCGACTGGCGGTCACCGATCGAGACCGGCAACGTCAGCAGAGTTTGATTGAGTCAGGGAGATTTCCACCCGAACTGGTGAATGCGGTCACGGCGGGGCAGGCATCGCAACTGGCCGGTGTTGAAATCACTCACGCAGGACTTCATTTGCCCGCTGCCGGATGGGTCGAACCGGTGGCCTGGATCGCGGCACTACACAGGGCCATTGGCGATCGTTTACAGCTCCTGTTAGCAACCCGCGTAGCAGGAATTCATTCACCCGATGGCTCCAGCTGGCGGCTTATTGGTGATGACGGTGGTCAGCTCTTGGAAGTCGACCACCTGATACTTGCTAATGCTCAGGATGCCAACCGGCTGCTGCCGTCAGCGGAACTGGCGATTAGATCAATGCGAGGTCAGGTGGGTTGTGTCCCGGCAACGGGTGTATCCAGACGACTCAAGGCCGCGATTAGTTTTGGCCACTACCTGTTGCCGGAAAAAGCGGGAACCCACCTGCTCGGGGCCAGTTACGCAATCGGGGATGACACCGAACTTGATGAAGAACATCACCTGGCGATGACTCGCCGGGTGCAATCGGTGCTGCCGGGTTTGTTGCCGACAAAAACGACAACTCCCGCCGGTCGTGTTGCCTGGCGGGCCACCACACCGGATCGGCTACCGCTGGTGGGGCCTGCCTCCACTGCAGAGACCTGCCGGTCGCGCTATGCGGAATTACACCTGGGAAGAGCGGCCGATACCTATCCACTGGCCCAATCGATGGCTAATCTTTACCTGAATACCGGTCACGGTTCGAGGGGATTGGTCAGCGCGACGCTCAGTGCCGAATTGCTCGCCTGCCATATCGCCGGACAGTTATCGCCGGTGGATAGAGAGGTGAAGGCAGCACTGCACCCGGATCGGTTTCATCTGCGTGGTCTGCGTAGGCGTTAGTCAATGGCCCTGATAAAATCGGTTGAATGGATGCAGCGCCTGCCGACAGCTTCGCCCGGCGGTTGAGCTGGGTCAGCCTGGCAGCAATGGACGCGACGCAGGGAGTTAACTTTGAGTATGCTGTTCAGCGGTCAACTGCCGCAGTTGGCCCCTTGGTCAGTCTGATAAAAATAAATTACCGGAGTGTGAGATGTCGCGTGAATTGAAACTGGAAGATTTGATGAGCATTAACGGTGTGATTGCTGCCGCGCGCTGGAAGGAAGCCGTGATCGGTCGCGCAGTCGCCGCTAAAC
>JAYNPV010000159.1:4912-6381 GCA_038113925.1 Gammaproteobacteria bacterium
CCGCTAAACCTATTGTGGTCGAATACTACGGCTTTGAGTCCGATGAGGCCGCCCGGCGTACCATGTTGTCGGTGGATGCGATCGGGCTGGGTGTAAAAAGCACCGCACAGCTCAGTTATGAATACCGGCCTGATTTTCAGCAGCTCGCCAGTCCGGTTGACTCCTTCTACGTACATGGGTTTAAACGTAGCGTGCTGGCGACTTTCAATAAAGTGCTGGTTATGCTTGATAATGATGTCAAGGTGGATATTCAGGCGTTGCCTTTGCAGTTGATTCTGGTTAATAACAACGGGTAGCTGTCTGGTTCGATTTAATTATAAAAAAGGGAAGGGGAAATCATGGCCGGCGTGACCCACGATGAGTTTATTAAACGAGCGCAGTTAATTGCTGAAAAAGCCAGTCTGGAAGTTGCCGAGGCCGAGGAGAGCGGCTGTTTTTCCGATAATTTGCGGGCGGTGGTCCACCGGGCGGAAATTCACAAGTCGCTACGGCCCAGGCGCTACGGCGGGCATGCCATGGGGGCGCGGACCTTTTCCGAGGTGGTCAGGGTGGTGGCAAATGCCAATGCTTCTGCTGCCTGGCTGACCTACTTCACTGCGTTACATGAACAGTGGGTCGCATTTTTACCGCCCAAGGGGCGAGAAGAGATTTATGCCAGTGATGGTTTTACCGCCGACATATTTTTTCCGATCGGTTCCGTGGAATATGTCGATGGTGGGCTGAACCTCTCCGGGGAGTGGCGCTTTGGTTCCGGGGTTGCCTGGGATGACTGGATTGGACTCGGCGCATTTGTTGAAGTACCCGGTTATGACCAGCGTCAACCCTGTCTGGTTACTGTCAACACGGCTGAGATAGACATTATTCGTGAGTGGAATCCGATGGGATTGCGGGGCACCGGCAGTTATGGTGTCCGGGCCGACAAGGTGTTTGTCCCCTGGCATCGGGTGTTACCGCTGGCTGATGTAAAAGCCACCGGCAAGCCGGTTGGCGGGGAGTATGATCCCGAAGAGCCGATATATCGGGCACCCTTTATGCCATTTTTTACCCTCGGTTTTAATTCGATCTGCATCGGCGTGGTGCAGACGGTGATCAAGGTGCTCCATCAGCGTATCCGTGATCGCGAGCGGGTGCTTTACGGCATGAAAGAGTGGGAATCACCTATCGCCCAGCGCAACCTGGCTGAGTTAATGGTCGGGCTGGATAACATGGAAGCCCTCCATGAACGATATATAACTCAACTGGAAGCGTGGACCGAGCAGGGCGTTACCGTGGCGCCCGAAGTGGATGCCAACCGCATGAACGCCTGGCGCTCTTCAATAGCGAAAACCGGATCTGATATTTGTTTCAAAGCTCTTGAACTGCTCGGCGGTGCCTCGGCCAATCGCGGTGATGTTCTGGAAATAGCCGCCCGTGACCTGTTCATGGTGCTGATCCACGTCGGACAGATTTATGAAGACAATATGATGGCC
>JAYNPV010000160.1:0-2194 GCA_038113925.1 Gammaproteobacteria bacterium
GGCTCTCCAGCCCCACAAACACCCAGTTACGCTCGAAGATGTATTTCATCTCCAGTTCAAACACCTGTTCATCACGAAAAACATCGCGATGGACCAGGAATTCGCCCTCATCAACGTTATCAAGTATCAAGCGATCGATATCGCTATAAGTCAACTCATTCGGTTTCATCGACTTTGTACTCCTCTTTAATCTAGTACCCCAAACGCAGTACCCCAGACCTTTGCGGCCCGAAATTCGCTTCCAAATCCAACCCACCGCGCCTGTCTATGATTTGTTTTGTTGGCGCAGACTTTTAAAACCGGGGCGGCAAGTATACGCAGAACTCCCCCCCGGCTGAAACTACTCCCCCTGATTCAGGTCAAGCCCGGCAGCGACAAAATACCATTGCGCTTGCCTTACCATCGCGTTGTGACGCCTTATTCAAGGCCATCCTTCTCCATACCTTCCTTCAGAAACTGTCGCCAGGCACGGTAGCCGCCGTGAAAAACCGTCTCGTCCTGCATTTTAAATGGCCCGGTTGAACTGGTCTCCGGCAGAAACCCGAGTTCCTTGGCGGCGTCATCGGCGCCCGCAATCACGTTGGTCATTCCACGGGAGTAACCCTGGCTCCATTGATCAACCTCGGCCCGATAACCAAACTGACAATCTTCATAAGCGATGGTGTCATCCGGCGTGGCCATGCCAGAAGTATTAAAAAAATCTTCATATTGACGGATGCGGATGGCCCGCGCCTGGTCACTCTCGCCCTTGGCACCCAGGCAGTGGATGGTCATTTCGGTCTGTCCGATGGAGAGCGGCCGGATCACCCGCATCTGCAGCGAGGCATTCTCCGCAAACTGGACATTAGGATAGATAGTCAGATTACGGGTGCCGAGCATCCACCCGGTTTTGACTTCTCCACAGCGTGCCTCGACCTCATCCTTATGCAGATAGAGACCTCGTTCCTGCGGCGCCGGGTTTTCTCCGAAGCCGAGTGCGTGGCCACGTTCGAAGGTATAACCACCACCCTTGATTTCCATCATCATATTAAAATCAATCGATTTCACCTGATTGTTGCCGCTCTCTCCCGCCTTGCGCCGAGAGACCACATTCATAAAGGAGGGGTGGCACGAAGTCAGGTGATAACCATCAATGCAATTTTCCACCTGCATCTTCCAGTTGCCATCGTAGGTGTAGGTGGAGCTACCAGGAATAATCTCCACTCCGTCCGGCCCCTGATCCCAGACCAGGTCAAGCAGGGCTTTGGTTTCACCCAGATGCTCATCCAGGGTCGGCACCTCGTCACTCAAACTGGCAAACAGAAACCCGCGGTACATGCCAAATTTAAGCTTGCGCAGATTGTGATCCATCTGCTCAAACGGCTCCGCATAGGCCCCCGATTCCTTGTCTTTGATATAGACGCATTCGCCAGCGGTGTTGTATGCCCAACCATGGTAGGAGCAGACAAACTGTTTGGCGTTGCCCTGCCGGTGGTGGACGATGCGGGCCCCTTTATGGGTACAGGAGTTGATATAGGCCCCCAGCTGGCCGTCGGCATCGCGCATCACCACGATCGGCTGGCGACCGATCCAGCTGGTGTAGTAATCATTCGGATTGGGCGCCTGGCTCTCCAGCCCCACAAACACCCAGTTACGCTCGAAGATGTATTTCATCTCCAGCTCAAACAGCTGCTCATCACGAAAAACGTCACGATGAAGTAAATACTCACCTGTCTCCGTGTCTTCACGGAATAGCAGATCGATGTCACTGGTTTTAAGCTGTTCAGGCTGCATGAAATCCCCCTTCATTTGATTTTATAATCAATACACTGACCCTAAACTCTGGCCCTCATCCTGACCCTCACCGGGGCGCTTGCGCCACGACCGCGACAGCGGCGCTTAGCGAGAATAATATCCACGCATCACCGGCAATTTGCGGCGATCAGAATCTTACCACTCACCGGCAGATACTGGATATCGCAGTAACGGTCACGCATACTTAGGTCAAAAGAAGAGTTATTTAAGGACTCGTTAAACCGCGAACACACACAGGGGAAAGGTGGTGGTTAGCAGTGCGGATAACCGGGCGCCCCGGCTCGAGGAGGCGTCCCGGCCTAATGCGGACAAGTTAAAGAGGTTTAGTGACATTCGTCGCTATTCCCGCGACCAGGTCGCCCCGTTGCGCGTAGAGACGCTCGCAGACCAGCAGGGGATT
>JAYNPV010000160.1:2204-6379 GCA_038113925.1 Gammaproteobacteria bacterium
GTCCGTAGAGGATATGGGCCTGCAGGCGATGGAGGACGCCAGCCCACCCAAATGGCATCTGGCTCACACCACCTGGTTTTTTGAGACCTTCATCCTTGAGCAATTTGAACCGGGATTCAAACCCCACAATCCGCTCTATCGTCACCTATTCAATTCTTACTACGAAACTGTCGGGACTTTTCACCCGCGTCCCCAGCGGGGGCTGCTGTCCCGGCCCTCGGTCGCCGAAATACTCGACTATCGGGCCGATGTTGAACAGCGCCTGGACTCCCTGGTTCAGCATTGCGATGAACCGACCTGGCAGGCCATGGAGCCCTTGATCCTGCTGGGGACCCACCACGAACAACAGCACCAGGAACTTCTGTTTACTGACACCCTCTATAATTTCAGCACCCATCCAGCAGCACCGGCCTATCGGGACTCTCCCGTGCCGCTTTCCACCCTTCCCACCGGCGGCAAACCACTCACCTTTACCGCCTTCGAGGGTGGATTGCAGCAGATCGGCAGCGACCAAACTGGCTTCAGCTTTGACAATGAATCTCCGCGTCACGCCACCTACCTACAGCCATACCGATTGGCCGACCGCCTGATTACCAATAGCGAATTTTTAGAATTCATTGAAGATGGCGGGTATCAAAGTGCCAGGCTCTGGCTCTCCGATGGCTGGGCGACCATCCAGAAAGAACAGTGGCAACAACCGCTCTACTGGCGCTTTACCGACCAGGGTTGGCACGAATTTTCGCTCTACGGCCTACAGCCGCTTGACCGTCACGCCCCGGTCAGCCACCTGAGTTATTTTGAGGCCGATGCCTTTGCCACCTGGGCCGGGAAGCGCCTCCCCACCGAAGCCGAGTGGGAACATGCCGCGCGGGACCAAGCTGTCAGCGGCAACCTGCTTGATAGCGATCGGCTTAAACCGGCGGCCTGCGCTGACCATCACGGTCTGCAACAACTCTATGGGGATGTCTGGGAATGGACCGCATCGCCCTACAGTCCTTATCCCGGATTTACCCCACCGCCCGGGCCGGTGGGAGAATACAACGGCAAATTTATGTGCAACCAGATGGTCCTGCGCGGCGGTTCTTGTGTCACCCCGGCGGATCATATTCGCGCGACTTATCGTAATTTTTTCCCCGCCGATGCCCGCTGGCAGTTCTCCGGGATTCGCCTTGCAGAAGGAATCTAGATTAGACCGATGGACGCAAAAACAGTAAACCCGGTAACACTGATCGATCTCGAACCCGAACTGGAGGACTTCCGCGAGGCAGTGATCAGTGGCCTTAACACTCAGCCGCAGAAAACGCTGCCATGTAAGTTCTTTTATGACGCTAACGGTTCGGCACTGTTTGACCAGATTTGCGAACTTGAAGAGTATTATCCGACGCGCACGGAGATCGCCATTTTGCGCGCCTGTGTCGATGAAATAGCCACGCTGGTCGGCGATGACCGCCTGCTGGTGGAATACGGCAGCGGCAGCAGCGTGAAAATTCGTATTCTGCTAGAGCACTTGAATCTGGCCGCCTATATGCCGCTGGATATTTCCCGTGAGCACTTGTTGCAATCGGCCCAACGTATTGCCCTTGACCACCCGGAGCTGGCGGTAATCCCGGTCTGTGCGGACTACAGCAAGCTGCCCGACCTGCCAGTTTATGAACAAGACCCGGGACTGGGCCGGGTGGGCTTTTTCCCCGGCTCTAGCATCGGCAACTTCACCCCTGGTGAGGCTGCCCGGTTTTTACAAAATGTTGCCCGGCAATTACAGCCTGGCGATGGCTTTATCGTCGGTGTAGACCTGAAAAAATCGCCTGAGGTGCTCCACGCCGCCTATAACGACGCCAGCGGAGTAACCGCTGCGTTCAACCTGAATCTACTGTCGCGAATGGAGAACGAGCTCGGTGCTGAACTTGATCAGGCCCAATTTAACCATCGGGCGACCTACAATGAAGAGGCGGGCCGGGTCGAAATGCACCTGGTGAGCCAATCCGACCAGCAGATCTGTCTGGGTGAAGGAACCTACGAGCTCGCTGCAGGGGAGAGCATACACACCGAAAACTCCCACAAATATGACGTTGCCGAGTTTCAACAACTGGCTGACGAGGCCGGTTTCGACCCGTTACGAGTATGGACCGACGACAATCAGTGGTTCAGCGTTCATTACCTGGAACGCAAAGCGTAATAGCCGGCACTTTTAACCGGGCCATTGCACCAGTATCCCGGGCGCCTACCTCATTCGCAGGCGGCGGCTGCAATACTTGGATGGCTAACCATAATTTGCCCAGGCAACTGCGCAGGGCCGACGAAATTCCCCCAGAACTGCCCGGCCAGCCGGATTCGGCTGACTCGCCCGTCGAGGACCGTGATGGGGCGATAAAGTGTCGCTACTGCCAACACCCGGTCACCGATGAGCGCTGGCGCATCGAAATGGCAGGCTGCCATGGCCATCGGGTCACCAATCCCCACGGCAATGAATTTGTGATTGGCTGCTTTGGTATGGCCGCCGGTTGCCTGGCCGCAGGCCGGCCTTATCGGTTGCATAGCTGGTTCAGTGGGTATCAGTGGCAAATCGCCCTCTGCCGTCACTGCGGCGCCCACCTGGGCTGGTTCTTTAGCCAGCAGGGAAAGGCGTCCTTCTTCGCGTTGATTTTTTCACGCATTAATGGTTAGGTGGATTAGGGCCTAGACGGTGCGAATTGTCCTCTGCGTTATCCACACCGAGCCGAAACAACCGCTCAATACCAGGGCGCCGCCGACCAGATGGCTGATCAGCAACTGCTCCCCCAGTAATGGCACCGACAGCAGCACTGCTACCACGGGAACCGAATTCATATAAAGCATCGCCTCTGACGGCCCCACCACCTTCACCGCGTGATTCCACGCCAGCATCGCCAGCACACCCGGAAAAATCGTGATGTAGATCATCCCGGCAATCGCCTGCCACTCCCAACGCGGGGGTACTATCTGACTCTCCCACCCCGCCATCGGCATTGCTAACAGTGCCGACCAGATGGTCAGAACCGTGGTTAATTCCAGCACCGAGCGTTTGCCCATCACCTTGCGGCCCACCACCGAATAGGCGGCGAAACTCACCGTTGCCAGCATAATCAGAATATCGCCATCGGCAAACTGCGCAGTGACCAGCAACTGCCAGCTGCCCTGGCTGACAATCACCGCGACCCCGAGCAGAGAAATCACCGCCACTATCACCTGACTCCGCTGTATCGGGCTGTGCAGATAGATGGCCGCCATCACCAGAGTGACCAGAGGCGCGGTAGCGTGAATCAGGCTGGTGTTGATCACCGTGGTAGCGCGCAACCCGAAATAGAGCAGCCCCTGATAGCCCACCACGCCCGTCAGGGCCAGAAACAGACCCACCCCCAGCGGTCGCCACTGCAATTTTTCCCCCGGTTCGAGGCTGCGCAGCAGCAGATAAAACAGCACCGATGCCCCCAGGCAACGCACCGCCACCAGGTGCCATCCGCCTATATAATCACGCATGGCCTGACCAATAACCATATTTCCAGCCCAGAAAAAGCAGGCGGCGGCCAGTGCCAGATGGGCTTTAAGCCGTGGTGACATATTTATTTCTTCCTGTTATCGAGCCTGGCAGCCAGACGCTGATCAGCGTCTGGCCACACCCATATATAATTCTGCGGAACACTCTAACTTCCGCATCCACTAATCACGCTTAAATTAAAGTCCCGACCGGAACCCAGATGCCCAATTATCGCCGAATCCTCCTCCCGCTGGCCTGTTTTTGGCTGTTCGGGTGTACCGAACAACCCGCTGAAGAGACGGTCACACAAAATTCCACCACCGCTGACGTCGCCGGCTCGCAACAGACCTATGAATGGAAAATGGTCACCACCTGGCCGAAAAACTTCCCCGGCCTGGGCACCAGCGCCAACGAGCTAGCCGCCGCTATCGAGGCGATGAGTGGCGGCCGTCTGCAAATCAAGGTTTACGGCGCCGGCGAACTGGTTGGCCCGTTTGAGTCTTTTGATGCGGTCTCCCGCGGCACTGCGCAGATGGGCCACAGCGGCGCTTACTACTGGAAAGGCAAGGTGGAGGCGGCACAGTTTTTCTCCTCGGTTCCCTTCGGTCTCACTGCCCAGGAGATGAACGGCTGGCTCTATTTTGGTGGCGGACTTGAGCTGTGGCGGGAGCTCTATGCACCC
>JAYNPV010000161.1:0-1410 GCA_038113925.1 Gammaproteobacteria bacterium
CGCAACCGAAGGGCAGTGCCTGGTCCTCGCGCTTGAGCAGCACGTGGACCGGGATTTGTTCTTCAGTTTATGCAATACCCTGGCAAACGCGTTGAAGGAGGCGCGCGACAGTGATGTAGCGTTGTCGATAGCAACTACACACCTTCAACGCTGGAAGTCGTTCTTTGCGAGTCGGAAGCAGAGTCTGCTTTCACCGGAAGAAATCCGCGGCCTATTCGCTGAACTGCAGTTTCTCAGGTCTCTCTACGGACATCATTTGAGTGAAGCGGAGTCCATCAATTCCTGGTATGGACCAGACCGGGTTCAGCAGGACTTCGTTTTTGGAAACACTGCGGTTGAAGTAAAGGCAATATCCGGCAGAGAGCGAAACACCGTACGGATTTCCTCGGAGGATCAGCTGGATTCCGCATGTGACTATCTCTTTCTGAAAATCTTTCGTTTGAGCGATCTGCCCAATGCGGAATCCGCGCTCTCCCTCAATCAGGCCGTCGTCGAGATTTATGCTGAGTTGAGCGATGCGGAGGCAATCGAGACGTTCTCGCAGAAACTGGTCTCATACGGCTACGTGGAATTGCGGGACTATGACGAACCGTTGCTCGTGGTCTCGGAGAGACGAACCTACAGAGTAGAGAACGGCTTCCCCCGGCTGATAAGGTCGGAGTTGCCGCAGGGCATTCGAAAGGTGGGTTACGAAATAGAAATCGAGACGCTCGCTCCGTTCGAGTGTTCCGACGAGTACATATGGGGGAGGTGCTGATTGGATACTTCCAGCGAAGAGTTCTTCCACGACTTTCGTCAGGAGTTGATGGCCGGGGCGGAAGCCAGCGGCGATTTTCAACTAACGGAGTTTATGGAGGCTATTGCATCCGACCTTATAGAGGGCGGATTCATAGAGGGCTTCGAGTTTTGTCACTACCGAGCGCATCGAGGAATGCGTGTCGATGGGTACTGGTTTAATGATGAGGGGACGCTGGCTCTCTTTGTCGCGGATTTCGAAAGCCGCCCGGAACTTGCGTCGCTTACACAGACGGATGTGAGCACGTATTTCAAACGCCTTACGAACTTCTTTCAATCGAGCCGTAACAAGGCTCTCTATACACAGTTGGAAGAGACTTCTCCGGAATACGGGCTGGCTCGGGAAATCTCTGATAGGGAGGATGTTCAGCGCGTCAATCTGTTTCTGGTATCCGAACGTGTCCTGAGTGACAGGCTTCAATCCATTGACGACTTTGAATCCGAAGACGGAATTCTATTTACCCACAACGTATGGGATATATCGCGACTCCATCGGCAAAGCAGTTCGCGGGGCCATACAGAGGCACTTGATCTCGATCTTCTGGACACGTTCGGCAGAGGAATCGCCTGCCTCCCGGCACATCTCGGCAGTGAGGCGTACCCTTCATACCTCGT
>JAYNPV010000161.1:1420-6375 GCA_038113925.1 Gammaproteobacteria bacterium
CCGGGTCCGATCCTATCTGCCCTATATGGAAAATACGGTGCTCGATTGCTGGAGCAGAATGTTCGCTCCTTTCTTCAGGCCAGAGGGAAGGTGAACAAGGGCATAAGGGCCACGATTCTCAACGAGCCGGATATGTTCTTCGCCTATAACAACGGCATCACCGCAACAGCTCAGGAGATCGAGACGCGTCAGACCGATCAGGGCCTGGAGATTGTGCGGATCAAGGACCTGCAGATCGTCAACGGCGGACAGACAACAGCATCGCTGTTTCACACGCAGCGCAAAGATAAAGCGTCACTGGAGCAGATCTTTGTGCAGATGAAGCTATCCGTCATCGATAGCGACGACAGCGAAACTATCGTGCCCAGTATCTCGGAGTATGCGAATACGCAGAACAGAGTGAATGCGGCGGACTTTTTCTCGAATCATCCGTTTCATATTCGCATCGAAGAGATTTCACGACGCATCTGGGCTCCGGCGCAGAGAGGCGCGCAACGGGAAACGAAGTGGTTCTATGAAAGGGCACGCGGCCAGTACGCCGATGCTCAGTCCAAGTTGACGCAAGGCGAGCAACGTCGTTTCAAAGCGGAGTATCCGAAGCCCCAGATGGTGACCAAGACCGATCTCGCGAAATTCGAGAACGTGTGGGATGACCATCCGAAGTGGGTGAATCTTGGCGCCCAGAAGAACTTTGCGCGTTATGCAGAGCGCATGGGCAAGGAGTGGGTCAAGTCTCAGGACTCTTTCAACGAGTTTTACTATCGCCGGGCCATGGCCCGTGCGTTGATTTTTCGGAAGACGGAAAAACTGGTTTCAGAGCAGTCCTGGTACAGGGGTGGCTATCGGGCCAACATCGTTGCCTACGCGCTTGCGGCAATAGCAAGGGTCTGCAGAGGGAAGAAGCGCGTCGTGGATTTTTCGAGAGTCTGGAACACGCAAGAGGTGTATCCGTCGCTCGTTTCCGCGATTCAGATTTCCGCAGAATTTGTAAATGGCTACATAACCGATCCTCCCGATGGCATATCGAACATTTCCGAGTGGGCGAAGAAGGACGGGTGCTGGGACCGCATTGTCTCAGATGTCGCGGAACTCGAGTCGGAGCTACCTGACGCATTTCTGAAAGAACTTGTTTCCATTGAGGAGCAGGCCGAGGAGCAGAAAACGGCCAAGAAGACACAGAAGATTGATGACGGTATCAATGCCCAGGCCAGAGTGCTCGAAGTGCCGCCAGTGAAGTGGACGCGAATTCTGGATGAGGGACGAGGAAAAATGAACCTGAGCCCGAAGGAAGCGGGAGTTCTAAAAGTCGCGCAGCAGATCCCCAGTAAAATTCCCACAGAGAAGCAGAGTGCTGTATTGATCGAACTTCTGGAGAGAGCGCACCAGGAAGGCGTCACATGATTCTCGTGAACTGAGGAGCAATATCGATTTCTCAAAAAAAAATGAAAAGGTGAAAAGGAGTCAAATCTAGCAATATGAATTCGTTTTGGTAGGCTAGCGTTATCGGAAAATTGGTTCAGGTTTTGGGTTTTTGCAGGCCCCTAGGAAGACCAGTGCGGCTACGTGCCTTGGACCGCATTATCATTGACACCACCCAGCGAGGGGCGTTTGAATATACCTATGACCCCAGCGCTAATCGCCTGAGCAAGCAGATGGATGGCAACACCAAAGCTCAGGCTTGATAGCGGCGTAGAAAAGGAGACCGTAGCCACCCCAGAACACCTTCTCTGGTTTCTTGACCAGCGTTGCGCCGGCTGCAACCGCTAACGCCACTACCTCATCGACTTCTTTTTCTGACGACACGTTATGCGCAAGCGAAAAGCCTTCGAACCCATTACCTTCTGGTGTGACCTGCGCGTCCTCCGCCAATGCTTCACGACCGTACAACCCGAGCCACGTGCGATTCAGCGTGAAAAAGGCCACTTCAGGCGGAGATTCCATTCGAGGAAAACCCAGCCCTTTCTCGTAAAAGGTTATCGCTGCAGCCAAATCGCGGACCCCGAGAGTGATCATGTTGATTCTAGACTTGATGATTCGAGCGCTCCTCTTCTACGCCTAACTTAGAGCTAAGCCGACCGCGGGAGTCTAGCGGTAGTGGGTCGGCTTGAGCGCCATGTTGGGGTTATTTCAGTGGTTATTGGTTATGATGCATTTGATGAAGATCATGATCCTGAATGGCATGGCGCGAATGGTCTCTTAGCTGAGCGTCAAACCATTTATGGATAGTTTCTATCAATTTCGCATTATCGGTTGAATAATCGATTTCAGCTCCGTTGGCCAGATCTTTATATACAATTTTAATCTGCCCAGGTTGTGCCCTTCTCAATTCAGATAACCCTGGCATTCCCTCGCCATGAATTTTTTCAGGGTCAGCAAAATCGCCTTGCTTGAACTCTTGCGAAATTTTTGACAAATGTTCGCGAATTAACCTGATTTGGTCGATATTGGAATCGTCTTTAGCGATAACCTGCTGCAACCCGCCTTTTTCTGTTTTAGAGAAAACATGGGTGGTTTGCTCCAAATTAAAGGGCATCACATGAGAGCCACGCTGTGCAACTTCATCCAGTCGCTGTTCGCTGGCTTTTTCCACGGCAAGGGCGGGAACGGCTACTGATAAGCCGATTAACAGCGATGCTACGGTTAAATGTTTCATGATCTGTTTCCCTTATTGAGGGGGATAAACCCTGGCTGATCCCAACGCCCATGTTCGGTGTCTACTGGAACTGCTGGTGCAGTCATGCAGTTTTCAAGCTTCCACTTAGTCACGCCTGGCCCAGGTGTTGAGCAGTGCCCGCACGACGGCCACGAATGCCAGAGGCTGATCGAGGAACAGGTGGTGATGGGCTTCGGGAACGGCAATGAAAGGAGTGTCTGCGGGCAATAGCCGGTGCATGTAGTCGAGGGTTTCGGCGTCGAAGAATTTGCTTAGTTGGCCGTAGACGATGGCGAGGGGGACGGTCAGGTTGTTGATCAGGTCGCCGCCGCGGCCGAACATTCGGGTTTTGAAGGCATTGTCATCGAATTTCCAGCACCAGCCTTCGCCGGTTTCGGTGAGCGAATGCCGGGCGATATAGTCAACAATGTAAGAGTTGGTTGCAGGCTGTTCGGGCATGAGCCGAAATCGACTGATCGCAGTTTCAAAGTCCGGATAGAAGCGTTTGTTCTGAAAAGGTGACCGGGCTTTGCCGCTCTCCTCCTGGGCGTCGGCCGGAGGGCGCAGGGGCGAGTCGAGCATTAGCAGGTGAGAAAACCGCCCTGGATGGGTAACGGCGACCCGCAGGCTGACGGCACCGCCCATGCTGTGACCGGCGAGCACCGCCTGGTTGGTTAACCCGGCGGCGTCAGCCACGCTAACTACTTCATCAATATAGGTCTGGTTGGTGTATTCCGGTCTTCGCCCGCTGTCGCCCATTCCGCCCAGGTCAAGTGCGACCACGTAGTGATCATCGGCGATCAGGGGGGCGATAAAGTCCCACCAATGCAGGTGGGCACCACCGCCGTGAACCAACAGAATCCCCCTTTGATTGGGGTCTCCCCAGGTGCGATAGGTGATAGCGGCACCGTCTACCTCAACCTGCCGGTCGTTATGGGCAGAATCGATGGCGGCAGTGAACCAGGCGGGTGTCTCGGTTGTGGGTGCGTTCATCAGGTTCCGTGAGTTGAGCTTTTTTGTTTATCATTGTGGAATCGGTCGATTGTAAACGAATGGTTGTTCTGCCTGCCGCCTCGGGGCCGATGGGAAATCGTCGCTGAGAGTTTATTGATCAGGCCGGAGCGATTAGCGGGGCCAGATTACACCGGGTGGGCGCTCTAATAATCAAACATCATTTCGCGAGCTATCAGGAGGAGGCGACATGCCCATTGCACAGGTCAACGGCATCGAAATTTATTACGAGGAAGAGGGCGAGGGGGAGCCGCTGGTACTGGTTCATAATGTCATCGCCAATGTTCACAGTTACGACTACAACTTTCCGGTATTTGCGAAAAACTTCCGCACTATTCGATTTGACCTGCGCGGGCATGGTCGGTCGTCAAAAGTTGATAACGAAGCCGACGCGCCCACTTACTATACCTATGAAAATACTGCGGAGGACCTTTATCAGCTACTGCAGTATCTGGGGGTCGAGAGCTGCTACCTGTTGGGCCAGGCTTACTGGGGGGTGAGCACGGTGAGTACTTTCTATGCCCGTCATCCGGAGATGGTGAAAGCGCTGATTCCGGTGGGCTGTGAGTTACTGGCAACGCCGGAAGGACAGGGGCTGTTTGACGGGCTTACCGGTGAACTCAAAGAGGGGTTTATCAAGCTTCATCAGGTGGCGCGTTCCGAAGGCATGGAAGCGGTGTTTGAGGCCCGCAAGCAGACCAAAACCTTCTGGGGAGACAAGGTGTTTAACAGCCCGCATATTATGGAGCTGTTCAAGCAGATGTATAAGGAGACCTCGCCGATCACCTTTCTCAATTTTCCGCTGATGCGCCCGGCGCTTAAGCAGGAGATTGTCGATGCTTTTAACGACCACCAGGTGCCGATGATGATGTTGATGGGCGAGCAGGACCCGGACCCGGCCACCAATATAGCCATCATGCGCCAGGATTATCCCAATTGCCACGGATTGATCCTGTCTGATTGCGGCCACTATATCGCCCTGGAAAACCCGGATGATTTTAACCGCGCTGTGCTCAATTTTATCGCCGGGGTGAGGTCGGGGCTCTATTCCTGAGAGCAATCAGACGGCGGACGGACGGTTCTGGTAGGAGCGGCTTGAACCGCGACTCTGGTGGCCGGTTCAGGCCCTGCTGTCGCGACTGAAGTCGCTCCACCGGGATGCCGGGGCTATATGCCGGAAAAGGTGGCCCCACCGTCGACGTAGAGGGTCTGGCCACTGAGAAAATCACTCAGTGATGAACAGAGATAGATTGCGCTGCCGACCAGATCATCGGGGTATTGTTCGCGGCCC
>JAYNPV010000162.1:0-4902 GCA_038113925.1 Gammaproteobacteria bacterium
CCTAAGTGACCTCGACACCCTGCTCGAACAGGTGTTGTGCCAGTCCTGATTTTTGTCCGTAATCTCCACCGCTACCCCCTTGCAGATTGTTAATGTCAGCCGCAAGCCCCGATAAAAACTTCAATTTCTTGACCAATCCGCGCCGTCTGGACAAGCAGAGCGTCGATGATCGCCTGCAACATTTCGGCGAGATTTATCAGCCTTTCGATGCGCAGGACGCCAGCGAACAGGCCAGCCGCTGCCTGGGATGCGGTAACCCCTACTGTGAATGGGAATGCCCGGTACACAACTTTATTCCGGACTGGCTGGCGCTGGTTGAGGAAGGCCGGCTGTTTGAGGCCGCTGAGCTTTCCAACCGCACCAACTCGTTACCGGAAATCTGCGGCCGCATTTGTCCCCAGGACCGCCTCTGCGAGGGTGCCTGCACACTTAATGACGGGCTCGGCGCGGTCACCATCGGTTCGGTCGAGAAATACATCACTGACACGGCCCTGGCGCAAGGCTGGCAACCGGACATGAGTGACGTGGTCGCCACCGGTAAAAGCATGGCCATCATCGGTGCCGGGCCGGCGGGACTGGGTTGTGCGGACATTCTTGCGCGCAATGGCGTGGAGCCGATTGTCTACGACCGTTATGACGAAATCGGCGGCCTGCTGATGTTCGGTATCCCCGGATTCAAACTCGACAAGGAAGTAGTCAAGCGGCGACGGCGTATCCTCGAAGATATGGGCGTGAGTTTCCGGCTGAATTGCGAGGTCGGCAGCGACGTTTCCATGGAGCAACTGCTGGAACAGCACGATGCCGTGTTCCTGGGCATGGGCACCTATAAATTTGTGCAGGGCGGATTCCCTGGTGAGGATCTTCCCGGCGTCTATGCGGCACTACCCTACCTGATAGGCAATGTCCGTGAGCAGCTCAATATGGGTGCTGGTGAATCCCCTTTCATCGATATGCGGGGCAAAAAAGTACTGGTTCTCGGTGGCGGCGACACCGCCATGGACTGTAACCGTACGGCAGTTCGTCAGGGGGCCGAAAGCGTCAGCTGCGTCTACCGCCGAGATGAACAGAACATGCCCGGTTCGCGGGCAGAACTGACCAACGCCAAGGAAGAAGGGGTGGAGTTTCTCTGGAATCGCCAGCCGATCGAGGTGGTCGGCAATGGCAAAGTCGAGGGCTTGAAAGTGGTGCGTACCGAGCTGGGACCGGCCGATAGCAATGGTCGGCGATCACCCCAGCCAGTAGCCGACAGCGAGGAGATCATCCCCGCCGATGCCATACTGGTGGCTTTCGGGTTTCGACCCAACCCACCCCACTGGCTTGAGGAGTTTGGCGTCGAGTTTCACGACGACGGTCGTGTGAAGGTAAAGGGCAGCGGCCTGGTCGGCCAGACCAGCAACCCGAAAATTTATGCCGGCGGTGATATGTCCCGCGGCTCTGATCTGGTGGTCACGGCGGTCCACGATGGCCGCAATGCCGCCTATTCCTTTCTCGACGCCATGGACCTATAGCTCCTTGGGTGAGTTAAAAAATGATCGCTTGTTAAGAGCTATTCGCGGCGAACCGCTTGATCGTACACCGGTCTGGTTTATGCGCCAGGCAGGCCGATACCTGCCCGAATATCGGGCTACCCGGGCCAAAGCGGGGGATTTCATCACCCTGATGAGCACCCCGGAACTGGCTACCGAAGTGACCCTGCAGCCGCTTGAGCGCTTTCCGCTGGACGCGGCAATTCTGTTTTCCGATATTCTTACCGTCCCCGACGCCATGGGACTGGGACTCTATTTTGTCGAGGGTGAAGGACCCAAATTTAGCCGGCCGCTAAGAGACGATCAGGCCTGCCGGGCGTTAGCCACGCCTGACATCAGCAACCGTCTTGATTACGTTTATCGGGCGGTCAGCAGTATCAAAAAAGAACTCGCCGGTCGGGTACCCTTAATCGGATTTTGCGGTAGCCCCTGGACGCTACTCACCTACATGGTGGAAGGCGGTGCCAGTAAAGATTACATCAACACCAAACAGCTGATTTTTAACCGCCCGGAGCTGGCCGGCGAAGTGCTGGGCAAGGTCACTCGCGCCCTGAACGACTACCACAGCAACCAGATTCAGGCCGGTGCCGATACGGTGAAGGTGGTCGATTCCTGGGGCGGGGTGCTGAGCAAACCTGCCTACTTGCAATTCTCACTCGCCTACATGCAAAAGATTGTCACCGCCTTACATGAGCGCCATCCCACAACCCCGGTAACGCTATTCACCAAAGGCGGGGGTCACTGGCTGGCAGAGCTGGCTGACACCGGTTGCAATATGGTGGGGCTTGACTGGCAAACCGACATCGCTAGTGCTCGCGAATTAATCGGTGATCGGGTGGCCCTGCAGGGCAATATGGACCCGACCCTACTCTATGCCGATCCGGAAGTTATCCGCGCCGAGGTTGGTCGTATCCTGCAGGGATATGGCCAGGGCAGTGGCCACGTCTTTAACCTGGGCCACGGTATTACCCCGGGGGTACCACCCGAGCATGTCAGTGCCATGGTCGAGGCGGTCCAGCAGTTAAGCCCGCAATATCACGGCTGATCGCAATACCGTGGGCGACATTTTAAAAGTCGCGCTCGATCTGCCCCTGCGAACCCTGTTTGATTATCGGGCCAGCCAGCCAGTGGCAATCGGCTGCCGGGTAGAGGTGCCTTTTGGCCGCGGTAAAAAAATCGGTGTGGTTACAGCCGTCGAGCAACACAGCGACTTACCGGCAGAAAAACTCAAATCACCACTAGGGGTCATCGATGAGCAACCCATTGTCCCGGCAGAACTGGCGACCCTGCTTGACTGGTCGAGCCGTTATTATCATCACCCGGTTGGGGAAGTCTGGTTTAGCGCCCTGCCCACCCGGTTGCGTCAGGGGCAACCGGCACTGCCGCAGCCGGAAGAGCGTTGGCGGCTCACTCAACAGGGCAAGGAGCATCCGCCAGCCCAGCGGGCCAGTAAACAGCTGGCGGTCTGGAATCAGCTTAAAAGCGGCCCGAAAACCGCTGACCTGCTGGATCAACAGTTAACCGGCTGGCGACCGGCGGTTCGCCAGTTAATCGACAAATCACTGGCGGAACTGGAACACCATTTCGATAGCTGGTCGGGTAACGGCAATGACCCGGGGCTGACCGCCAATACTGAACAGCAGCAGGCAATCGACAGCGTCAGCGGATCTCTAGGCAAGTTCCAGGTTTTTCTGTTGGATGGGGTCACCGGCAGCGGTAAAACCGAGGTTTACCTGCAACTGGTCAAAAAAGTGCTCGACTCCGACAAACAGGCACTGGTGCTGGTTCCGGAGATTGGCCTCACCACCCAGACGGTAAGTCGCTTTCGTGACCGGTTCGCCGTGCCCATTGTGCTGCTTCACTCGGGTCTGACCGACCTGCAGCGCCACAACGGCTGGCTACTGGCAGCCAGTGGCGAAGCCAGGATTGTGATTGGCACTCGCTCGGCCCTGTTTACGCCCCTGGCCAACCCGGGACTGATCATCATCGACGAAGAGCATGATGATTCCTACAAACAACAGGAAGGCTTTCGCTACAGCGCCCGCGACCTGGCGGCGGTGCGGGCAAAAAACATTGGCATTCCCCTGGTGCTGGGCAGCGCTACCCCGGTGCTGGAATCACTGCACAGCGCTATAAGCGGTCGCTATCAACACCTGAAACTGCCCCAACGGGCCGGCAACAGGACCATGCCGGCGGTAGAGGTTGTGGATGCCCGTCAGCAGCGCACCCGGGGGTTGATTTCGGCATCACTCCGGGCAGAAATTCGCCAGCATCTACAGCTGGGCCAACAGGTTCTGCTGTTTTTAAACCGCCGCGGCTACGCGCCGGTACTGCTTTGCGACAGCTGTGGTGCAATACCCGAATGCAGCCGTTGCGAGACCCCTTTTACCTTCCACCAGCAACGAAACCTGCTGGTCTGTCACCACTGCGGCAGTGAGCGCCGGCCCCCTGATCACTGTGAGAGTTGCCAGGCCGAAGAGCTGGTCTGTATTGGCGCCGGAACCGAGCGGGTCGAGGAGGAATTAAGGGAACAATTTCCTGACTATCCGCTGCTCAGAATCGACCGGGACACCACCCGACAAAAAGGTTCGCTCGACCAACACCTCCAGCAGATTCACACCGGTGATACCCGGATATTACTGGGCACGCAAATGCTGGCCAAGGGGCACCATTTCCCCGCCGTTACCCTGGTGGGGATACTCGATTGCGACCAGGCCCTGTTCGCCACCGATTTTCGCGCCGCAGAAAAACTGGCGCAGCTGATTTATCAAGTGGCCGGGCGCTGCGGGCGGGGCGACCAACCCGGTCGGGTATTGATTCAAACCCATCAACCCCACCATCCGCTCTGGCAGCAATTACTAAGCAAAACCTACACCGAACTGGCATCCAGTTTGCTGGCAGCCCGACAGCTCAACAGTTTTCCGCCGTTTCAGCATCTGGCGTTACTCAGAGCCGAAGCCAGCGGCCAACAAACAGCGATAGACTGCCTACACAACCTCGTTGGCCGACTCCCCGCTGATAATCAACTTGAAACCTGGGGTCCGGTACCGGCACCGCGACCCAAGCGCGCCGGACATTATCGGGCGCAATTGCTTTTTCAGGCCGCTCACCGAGCCCCGCTGCACCGCCAACTAGAACACGCCATCGCCCTGTTGGATACCCGCGCCAACCGCCGGATCCGCTGGTCCATCGACGTCGACCCCATTGACCTTTATTAGCAACTCTCCGTAACCAGTGAACCTGAGCACCATCAAAGAGAATCTGTCCATCCCATTCGAGGCAGTGAGAAGAGGCCTCCTAAGCGCTTATAATTACCCCCCTTTTTTATCGCCTCACCGCAGCCATTCTGCCCGTCCGGGATGCCGCTCGTTGCTGA
>JAYNPV010000162.1:4955-6301 GCA_038113925.1 Gammaproteobacteria bacterium
TCCATGATCCACATTTACCTGCCCATTGCCGAGGTTTCGGTCAACCTGCTATTGCTACTGGCAATCGGTGGCGGGGTGGGATTTCTGTCCGGCCTTTTCGGCGTGGGCGGCGGTTTTCTGCTCACACCGCTACTGATTTTTATTGGTATTCCCCCGGCGGTGGCTGTCGGCAGTGAAGCCAACCAGCTGGTGGCCGCTTCCATGTCCGGCGTAATTGCCCACTGGCGCGGCAAGCGGGTCGATATCCGCATGGGGTTAATGCTGTTGGCGGGTGGCCTGATCGGCTCGACGGTCGGGGTCTCCCTGTTTGCCTGGCTGCGCGCCAGCGGCCAGGTCGACGTTGTGATCAAATTGCTTTATGTCGCGCTGCTCGGGGTAATTGGCTCGATGATGATGATCGAGAGCCTGCGTGCGAATCTACGCCACCGGCGTAGCCCTGAAAAATCCACGGCAAATTACGGGGCCATCACCTGGCGTCAGCGCCTGCCGCTGCAGATGCACTTTCCCACCTCCGGGGTGACCATCAGTGCCCTGCTCCCGGTGGGGCTGGGAATTATTGTCGGTGTTCTGGCTGCAATCATGGGTATTGGCGGCGGTTTTATCATGGTGCCGGCAATGATTTATCTGCTGAGCATGCCCACCGCCATTGTGATCGGCACGTCACTGTTTCAGATACTGTTTGTCGCCGCCAATGTCACCTTACAGCAGGCGATACGGGTGCAAACCGTGGACGTGATCCTGGCGCTACTGTTGATGATTGGTTCGGTATTGGGGGCACAACTCGGTGCCCGTGCCGGCGCGCGCCTTAGGGGTGAGGAGCTGCGTTTCCTGCTCGCTTTTATCGTGCTCGCGGTTTGCGGCTGGATGATATTCAACCTGACCTCGCGGCCGAATTTTCTATTCACTCTGATCACTGCGGGGGGGCATTAAGCCGATGAGGATGGCCCCCTTGATGGCGATAGCGCTCTGGGCGCTGCTGCTACCGTCAGCAAGTTTTAGCTTTGGATTAAGCGGCGCTACGCTTAGCGCCCGGCCCACCACCATAAAAGCCGGACTCTTTTTTGCGGGAGAAACCGTCACCGTCGCCGGTCAGAAACCCGCCGGTGAACCCTTGTTAATCCTGGTGGTCGGCCCTCAGCAGGAGCAGATCATTGCCCAGCTGGTGAAACAACAGGGCATCTGGTTAACCGGCAAACAGCAAACTCTGACAAATGCACCCGGTTTCCTGGCGGCAGCGGGTACGGACCCGCTTCCTGACCTGTTCAAGCTGTTTTCCCCGGCTATGAGTCGAAATCATCTGACCGGCATATCCGCCTTTTTTGCAACGCCTGAAGCCGCTTCAGCCG
>JAYNPV010000163.1:0-1372 GCA_038113925.1 Gammaproteobacteria bacterium
CTTAAAGTAACCGATATCTCATCCAGTCCCTGGTGCTAAGGATGGGGAAAGGTCATATTAGCACCCATACATAACAAACGCCTAGAATTAGTCTCTTTAGGTTGTTGATTAAATAGAACTTTTTGTTATCATTTTGCCTGACAAACAAGCCTATAAACTGCGGAAATCCAGGTAATACGACAGGTACTTGAGGTTGACTAACTTATTACTGCGTGTGGTGAAAGTCAGAAACCATGGAGACACCCAGGTAGTTTTACGACGACTCACAGCAGCTGCACGACCCACCCTATAAACGCGGGACTAGTTTAATGTCCAAAATAATCGTTTCCTTCAAAGGCGCAACTATCGCGGAGCACGAGCTTCGTCCCGGTGAGATGATTGTTGGTAGAAAAAGTTCTGCTGACATCCAGATCGATAGCCTGGCGGTAAGTGGCAGCCATGCCAAAATCAGTACGCAGGGTGATACGACCACCATTGAAGACATAGGTAGTACCAATGGCACCTTCATGAATGGTCAGAAAATTACCTCGCATACTTTCAGTAACGGCGACGCTGTTCAGGTGGGCAAGCACACACTAACCTTCGTCGCTGGCCCGGCTGCCGCTGTTGAAGAAGATGACGACGATGACGAATTTGAAAAGACCGTGGTATTGGGCGTCAACGCCATGCCGGCCATGGCACCTGCACCCAAACCGGCTGCTTCCGCCCCGGGAGCGGCCTCCGCAACGGCAGCTTCCCCTCAGGTAGGCGGACTACAAATCATGAATGGTCCTCGTGCCGGGCTGGTGTTTAAATTAACTAAATCCCTGACCAATGTCGGCCAAAAAGGCCACTGTGCCGCCGTTGTCAGTCGCCGCGGCGGGGGTTATCACCTGGCTCATGTTGATGGACCCAACCCGCCCACCGTAAACGGCGAGCAGCTGGGTAAACAGGCTAAAACCCTCAACGATGGCGATATCGTCGAAATTGGTACCATCAAAATGCAATTTCAGGCGGTAGCCACCGGATAGAAGTCTCCGCCAGCGACACTTTAGCTGGCTTGTTCATCGGGCTAAACTGTCAGCCCGTCAAAAACTTCCCTGATCTGCGCCACACTCTCTAGCGCAATAACTTCCAGCGGCGATTTGCTGCGCCCTTGGGGCCTGTTCAGCGCGCTGATAACTGCTGTCGAAAATCCCAGTTTAGCGGCTTCACGCAGCCGTTCCTGACCATTGGACACGGGTCGAATTTCGCCGGAAAGCCCCACCTCGCCAAATATCACCACCCCCGGTTTCAGCGGCTGGTTACGAAAACTGGATAGCGCGGAAAAAATTACCGCGAGGTCGCTAGCCGTTTCGGCCACGGTCAGCCCACCGACGACATTCATGTAGAT
>JAYNPV010000163.1:1382-6292 GCA_038113925.1 Gammaproteobacteria bacterium
CACTTGAAGGTGCCGCTGCATTAATGCCAGTAGCATTGCGAGCCGCTGACTGTCGAGTCCAATGCACACTCGGCGCGGATTTCCCAGATGACTGGATTCGACCAACGCCTGCACTTCTACCAGCAGCGGGCGGGTCCCTTCGATACATGCCATTACGCAACTGCCAGCCACCGGTTTTCCATGACTGGACAGGAAGATCGCCGACGGATTTTTCACCGGCATTAACCCACCTTCCGCCATCGCGAACAATCCAAGTTCATTAACTGCGCCGAACCGGTTTTTGACCGCGCGGAGCATCCGGTACGGACTGGACTCCTGACCCTCAAAATAAAGCACCGTGTCCACCATGTGCTCCAGCAGCCTGGGGCCTGCCAGAGCACCTTCTTTAGTCACGTGTCCAATCAGAAAAACGGTGACATCCTGCTGTTTCGCATACCTGACCAGGCGGGCGGTACATTCGCGCACCTGACTGACCGCACCCGGCGCGGCCGGCACGCTATCGGTGGCCGCCGTCTGTATGGAGTCAACCACCAGCGCAGAGACGCCCAAGGAAGAAGCGGCAGCAACGATCTCTTCCAGAGCCGAGCTTATCAGTACGGAAAGCTGCCCCGATTTCACCCCCAGTCGCTGGCCACGCAAAGCAATCTGTCGGGCAGATTCCTCTCCGCTTGTATAAAGTACCGCCGCCTGCTGCGAAAGCTGGCCCATGACCTGAAGCAGCAGGGTCGATTTGCCAATCCCTGGATCCCCACCGATGAGCACAACACTGCCGCCAACCAATCCACCCCCGAGGACTCGGTCAAGCTCGGAAGACCCACTGCTGACCCGGAGCACCTCCCCCAGTTCAATCTGTTCCAACGGAACCGCTTTTTGCTGATCGCCGCTCCAGCCACCATTATCAATTGGCCCACCGGTTTTGAATTCCTGAAGACTGTTCCAGGCCTCACAGGCCGGGCATTGTCCCGCCCACTGAGTAGTAGTATGACCGCACTGATTACATAAATATTGTAATTTGGACTTCGCCATTAACTCAGCGCCACCATCATCACCTACCCGCTAATCGGGCACAAACTCACCGGCGCCATAGTCACTGAATGCGAGGTCTTCGAACCGGGTGTACTGACCGATAAAAGCCAGACGCAACGTACCTACCGGACCATTACGTTGCTTGGCGATAATAATTTCAGCAGTCCCGGCTGCATCGGAGTCCTCGTTATAGACCTCATCCCGGTATATGAAGAGAATCAGATCGGCATCTTGCTCGATGGCACCCGATTCTCGCAGATCAGCCATCTTTGGCCGCTTGTCGGGCCGCTGCTCCAGCGAGCGATTCAACTGCGATAGCGCGATAACCGGTACATCCATCTCTTTTGCCAGGGCCTTCAAGGTCCGCGATATTTCAGAAATCTCTGCTGTCCGGTTTTCGTTTTTGCCCGAAGCCTGCATCAATTGCAGGTAATCAACAATAATCAACCCAAGACCATGCTGACGCTTGAGCCGACGTACCCGGGCCCGCAGCTCCATCGGCGTCAGCGCGGGGGTATCATCAATATGAATGGCCGCCTCGCTTAGCAGTGTTACCGCAGAAGTGATTCGGGGCCAATCATCTTCCGATAAATCCCCGGTGCGAAGTCGCTTGGTGTCTACCCGTCCTAACGATGCCAGTAGACGATTGGCCAGTTGCTTGGCCGGCATCTCCATACTGAAAATCGCCACCGTTTCACGTTCACGAATGGCAACGTTTTCGGCAAGGTTCATGGCTAAGGCGGTTTTACCCATCGACGGTCGAGCCGCCAGAATAATCAGGTCACCTTTCTGTAACCCGGCGGTCCGGTCATCCATATCACTAAAACCACTGGAGAGACCCGTTAACGCGCGATCTGAATTAAACAGCTCGTCCAGTTCCTGAATAACGTCCGGTAACACCTGATCGATGGCGGTGAATCCCGATTTGCCTTTCGCGCCCTGCTCGGCAATGTCAAACACCTGTTGTTCGGCAAAATCCAGCAGGTCCGCCACGGTTCGACCTGCGGAGTTAAAACCGGCTTCGGCGATGCGCGCACCCACCTGGGTAAGCTGCCGGGTAATTGAACGCTCCCGCACAATATCCGCGTAAGCGGCAATATTGACCGAACTAGGCGTGCCCTGGGCCAACTCACCCAGATAGGGCAAGCCCCCCGCATCTTCGATCTTGCCCTCGGCCTGCAGCGCCTCGGATATGGTGATGACATCACAGGGATCACCGCGCTCCTGCAAGGTGCGGATAACATCGAAAATGACCCGATGGCTCTGGCGGTAAAAATCCTCACTATTGACCCGGTCGGCGACCAGATCCCAGGCATCGCTGTCCAGCATCAATCCACCCAGCACGGATTGCTCGGCATCGATCGAATGGGGGGGTATTTTTAGCTGCTCAGTATCCATTGCACTCAAACACGGGATCGCGGGTACAGTGTAGCGACTATCAGGCAGAAAAAAGCCAACCCCGATGGATTGGCTCTTCGTAAGGGTCCGTTATCAACTGCCCGATGGGCATCGGGTTACTCGGCGATAGCCTCCACCGACACCTGCACAACCACATCCGCATGGAGGTGTATGTCCGCAGTGTAGCTACCCAGTTCACGAATCGGGCCTTCAGGAAGGATAACGTCCTGACGATCCAGTTCATGACCGAGGTCGGTGAGAGCCTGTACCACTTCGCGGTTGGAGACAGATCCGAATAACTTGCCGCCTTCACCTGCTTTACAGGTAATCTTCACCTCCACCCCTTCGAGTCCCTGAGCGCGCGTTTGGGCGGCAGCTTTGGCTGCGTTGGCGGCAGCTTCGAGCTCGGCACGTTTTGCTTCAAACTCGGCAATGTTTGTCTTGGTGGCAAATACTGCTTTACCCTGGGGCAAAAGAAAATTCCGACCAAATCCGCTTTTAACCTCAACCCGGTCACCCACCTCACCCAGGTTACGCACTCGTTCGAGCAAAATTACTTCCATCGTCTTATAACTCCCAGAATATTTGATCAGCAATCTACTAACGATTACCAATCAAAGGTTAATCCCTGCGCTCAATACTCGTCGGTGACGGCGAGGCGAGCCCGAAAATTAAAAACATTATCCAACAAACCAATCAACACCAACACCACCGCGACCTGAAGCGCAAACACCGTAAGCAAACCATAAAAAACAATCCACACGATGCGGCCCACTTTTCTCGCAACGAGTGATGCGTGTACGCATGCCAGGCCTTGCCAGAACACGCCAAACAGCATCAGCGCGGCTAACTCCCACGCAATTTCGCCCGCTCCTGACAGCGCGCCCAGAATCAACAGCAACGCGATTCCACCGGGGAACAATCCAACACGTAACGCAGTAAATTCGCGCCCGAACGCACCAGGATTATCCAGCATCGAGTGCCAATAGCGACCCAATAACAGTCCGGTCATCCACAGGACCCCAAAAGAAACCGACACCCAGCCCCAGAAATAACGCTCCAACCAGGCGAACAGTCCTTCAATCCTGGCCACATTGGCTTCGGCTTCCGGGCTCGGAGTAACCTGTTGTGTAACAAGTTGCGAATATTCCCCAAGAAAAATCCCTGGCTCAAAACCGCTATACCGTCCCGCCAGCAATAGCAGCATGCTGACCAGCACCACCAGCTGAACGCCGCGGCTGATCCCCCCCTGACGAACGCCCCAGGAAGCTATAACCAGCGGCATCCAGAACACGGCAAATACCACCGCCGTCAATGCTCCCCCCAGGCCACTCAAAAACCCGGCGAGAAGTAAAACCGCCGCAGCGATCAGCAGCGCGATGCCCAGACTATTAATATCCTGTCGCAGCGCGGTTAACACCACTACACCGCCGCTGGCTACAAACAATAGTGGCGATAGCAACATCACCGGGGCTGCGGTGCCCACCACGGCAAACAGCGACAACAGTGCCGCCCAGCTGCCCGCCTGCCAGGGGCCTGCCGCAACCGAGAGCAACCAGCGTTTAAACATATTCGCTGAGGAATCGACAAGCGGAGATCGCTAATCGATATCCATTGCCTTCCTCCGTTACCAAAAAATTATTCCGGGCTAGTCGTGGGCGTCTGAGTAGGGTAGAAGTGCTAAAAACCTGGCCCGCTTAACTGCCGTCGCCAATTGTCGCTGGTAATGGGCTTTGGTGCCGGTAATTCGGCTGGGAATAATTTTTCCAGTTTCTGAAACATTCTGCCTGAGTAGATCAATATCCTTGTAATCAATCTCTTCAATACCCTCAGCGGTAAACCGGCAGTACTTACGTCGTCTTAAATACCTGGCCATTGTTTAATTCTCCAGTCTTGTCTTGTGATGGTCACTTGAGATGTGCATTTGAAAGCGCTGACTTGCAGGGCTGCCCCGATTAGCTCTCCGTTTTTTCGGCACTCTCTTTGGTGTCTGTTGCATCATCCTGTTCCGCAGCATCACCCTGTTCCGCAACTTCTTCCTGCTCGGCAGGAATCTCGGCATCGGCCGGTGATGACTCTTCGGATTCTGTTGTGGAAGTTGACGGAGCCGGGGTTTCCCGTTCTTCCACCGGTGCCTTGGCCAGTGGCGACTCCTCAGTGATTGCCTGATCACGTTTAATGATCAGATTTCGCAGCACGATATCGTTAAACCGAAACAACGTCTGAATTTCATCGATGGCGGACTGGTCCGCTTCGACGTTCATCAATACATAATGGGCTTTTCGTACCTTGTTGATGGCGTAGGCCATCTGCCTGCGACCCCAGTCCTCGACCCGGTGAATGGCCCCACCGGAACCGGTGACCACTTCGCTGTAACGCTCAATCATGGATGCCACCTGATCACTCTGATCAGGGTGCACCAGAAAGACAATTTCGTAATGTCTCAAAATACTGCTCCTCACGGATAAAGCCCGACAACCCAGTGC
>JAYNPV010000164.1:0-2994 GCA_038113925.1 Gammaproteobacteria bacterium
AGGCGAATGTGGCTGAATCGGCCAATCCTGAGGCTGACCTCAGTAGTGGTCTGGGCGACCAATCAGCTCGACCACCTGTAATTACCGTTATGGGCCATGTTGATCACGGTAAGACCACTCTGCTTGATTACATTCGCGAAAGCCGCGTTGCTGCGGGCGAAAGTGGGGGTATCACCCAGCATATCGGTGCCTACCACGTCGATACACCTGAGGGTGCTATCACCTTTTTGGATACACCGGGCCACGAGGCGTTTTCGGCCATTCGCGAGCGGGGCGCCAAACTGACCGATATTATCGTGCTGGTGGTCGCCGCTGATGACGGCGTTATGCCACAAACACTTGAGGCCATAGAACTGTCTCAAAGCAGTGCAGTGCCGCTGGTAGTGGCGGTGAATAAAATGGACAAGGAAGGGGCCAACCCGGAAAAGGTCAAGCAGGAGCTCTCTTCCCATGGGGTGGCACCCGATGATTGGGGAGGGGATGCCCAGTTTGTGGAGCTCTCCGCCAAGACCGGTGCAGGTGTCGATGACCTTATTGATGCGTTGCTGGTGCAGTCGGAGCTGCTGGAATTAACCGCAGCGACCAGCGGGCCGGCTCAGGGCATAGTGATCGAGTCCAAACTGGATCGCGGTCGTGGTCCGGTTGCAACGGTATTGATCCAGCAGGGCGAGCTGCAGCAGGGCAACATCATTCTGGCCGGCACCGAATTCGGCCGGGCGCGCCTGCTTACCAGTGAGAGTGGGGAGGCGCTGAAGCAAGTGGGACCATCCATGCCAGTGGAAATCGTCGGTCTGTCGGGGGCACCGGATGTGGGCGACGAGTTTAATGTGGTCGCCGACGAGAGAAAGGCTCGTGAAATCGCCGAGTTCCGCCGCGGTCAGCAACGCGACAAGGAACTGGCCGGTCAGGCAGTGACCGCAGCTGAGGACATGTTCAATCAGCTTGCCAGCACTCCGGAAAACACCCTCAATGTTATTGTCAAGGCCGATGTGCGCGGGTCTGCAGAGGCCATAGTCACTGCCTTGATGAAGCTGCCCAACGATGAGGTCGACCTGAAGATACTGCGCAGTGGTGTCGGTGCAATTACCGAAACCGATATAAACATGGCGATCTCCGGCCGTGCGCTGGTTATAGGGTTTAACGTCCGGGCGGATGCTACTGCAAGGAAGCTCAGCCAGGATGCCGGCATTGACCTGCGATACCACAGCATCATTTATGAAGTGATCGATGATGTCCGACAGGCACTAACCGGAATGTTGCCACCGGAGTTTTCGCAGCAGATTATCGGTCTTGCGGAAGTGCGGGAAGTGTTCCGCTCGCCAAAATATGGCGATATTGCCGGCTCCATGGTGACGGAAGGTCGTGTGAGTCGGGACGCTCCGATTCGGGTATTACGCGATGACATAGTTGTGTTTGAAGGAGAGCTCGAATCGTTAAGACGATTTAAGGACGACGTTCAGGAAGTCAAAAGCGGCACCGAATGCGGCATTGGGGTCAGCGGTTATAAAGACGTGCAGCCTGGTGACCAGATCGAGTGTTTTGAGCGAGTCAAAGTTGAACGAACACTTTAATAGGGTAATGCCTTGTCGGGTATAGATCGCCGCCGCCGTGTCGGCCATGCTATTCAGCGGGAGTTACCGGAGCTACTGCGCGGGTTAAAGGACCCGCGTCTTGATACGCTGATAAGTTTTTCTTCGGTGGAGGTGAGTGCCGATTTATCGGTGGCAAAAATCTATTTTACTCGTATCGGTAGCGAAGATGCCGACCAGACTCTGGCCGGGTTGCAACATGCCGCTGGTTTTTTAAGGCGAGGAATTGCTCAACGTTTAAGTAGTCGGCGGGTTCCACGGCTCGAGTTTCTGGTCGATCACCTGCCGCAGCAAAGTGGCAGAATTGATGCGCTTTTAAGGGCAGCGGCGGAAAAAAATGGCAACCACTGACACCGGCCGGAAAAATAAGCGCGAGCTCAATGGCTTGCTGCTGCTCGATAAGCCCGTCGGGGTAACTTCCAATCAGGCATTACAGCGAGTGAAGTGGCTGTTACGGGCAAAAAAAGCCGGCCATACAGGTACTCTGGACCCGCTGGCGACCGGACTGCTGCCGATATGCCTGGGCGAGGCGACCAAGTTCTCGCGGTTTCAGTTGGAGGCGAACAAACGGTATCTGGTTACAGCCCGTTTCGGTGCGGTTTCGGATAGTGGTGACTGTGAGGGTCAGATAGTGCTCACGGATGCTGCTTTACCCGCAAATGAAGCGATCATCCGCGAGGCAACCACTCATTTTATTGGAGAGATTGATCAGCGACCTCCGCTTTATTCAGCAATAAAAAAGGCGGGTCGCCGCCTGTGTGATTATGCCAGAGAGGGGGTGACCGTAGAGCCTGAGTTGCGCCGCGTTCAGGTGTCGCAGTTTGAGCTGAACGAGTACCGGGGCGGAGAAGCCCGGTTTGAAATTAGCTGCAGCAAGGGTACCTACGTGCGCAGTTTGATCGCGGATCTGGGCGAACTGCTGGGCTGTGGAGCCTACGTGGCAAGACTGAGACGCATCGAATCGGGGGGGCTTTCGGTTGAGCAGGCGGTTTCACTGTCAGAGCTGGAGGCAATCGTCGATAATGATGAGTATGTACTGGGGCAGCTAAGGCCGATGGATACGCTGCTTGCCGGTGTCGCAAAACTGGAACTAACGGCGGAGCAGGCTAACCGATTACTGATGGGGCAGATAATCACCATCAGTGACCCTGGCCACGCTGGGTCGGTAGCGCTCTATGCTGGTGGGCAGTTCATAGGCGTCGGGGATGTGAATAAGGAAGGTGTGGTTCGACCAAAACGGCTGCTTAGGCATTAGAGGAAATCGCCTGGCCCGACAGGGATGAATCAATCCGGTGAGTCAATCGAATTAAATTTGGAGTTGAGTGAAAAATGGTATTAACCGCAGATAGCAAAGCAGAAGTCGTCAAGAAATATCAGCGTAGTGAAGGTGACACCGGTTCTCCAG
>JAYNPV010000164.1:3004-6287 GCA_038113925.1 Gammaproteobacteria bacterium
TAGCGCTTCTGTCCGCCCGGCTTGATTACCTCACCGAGCATTTTAAGTCCCACGATCATGATCATCATTCCCGTCAGGGATTGTTACGGGTAGTTAATCAACGTCGTAAACTTCTTGATTACCTGAAAAGAAAAGATTCAGACCGTTACCGCGAAATAGTCAGCAGTCTGGGCTTGCGCAAGTAATGGAATGGTTTCGGCTCGGGTGGGCCGGTGCACAGCAGAATCAGCGCATAAATTAAAGTCAATCAACCAAGAGAGAAGCCGTGACAGCTATAAGAGAAGAAATTCAGTTAGGGCAGCACACCCTTGTGCTGGAGACCGGAGAAGTTGCCCGCCAGGCCAATAGCGTCATAGTGACCCTTGGCGATACCGTGGTGCTGGTTGCAATGACCGGCCGCACCGAAGCCAAAGCGGGTCAGGACTTTTTCCCGCTTACGGTGGACTTTATCGAAAAGTATTATGCCGCTGGCAAAATCCCCGGGGGGTTTTTTAAACGCGAAGCGCGGCCTTCGGAAAATGCCACCCTGACGTCAAGGTTGATCGATCGCTCGGGTCGCCCGCTGTTTCCTGACGGCTTTGTTAATGAGATTCAGATCGTCGCCACCGTGGTCTCTGCGGATGACAAAGTCAATCCGGATATTCCTGCACTGATTGGTGCCTCCGCTGCGTTGGCGATATCAGGATGCCCCTACCAGGGGCCGGTAGGCGCGGTGCGAGTCGGATATATCGATGGCGAATATCTGGTTAATCCCGACCTGGATCAGATGGAGGCTACCGACCTGAATCTGGTCGTAGCCGGCATTGAATCGGGTGTCGTCATGGTTGAATCCGAAGCTGACCAGCTCAGTGAAGAGGTGATGCTCAATGCGGTCCTGTTTGGCCAGAATGAATTACAGAAAGTAATTGGCGCGATCAATAACTTTGCAGACCAGGCCCGCCAACCCGCCTGGGACTGGCAACCCCCGGAGTCCAATCTGAGCATTGTTGACAAAGTGCAAGCGGGTTACGAGGGTGATGTCAAAGAAGCCTATAAGATTCGCGAAAAAGCTGCTCGCCAGGATGCCGTCAAGCTGCTGCGTAATCGCATCAAGGAAGAGTATGCAGAAGATCCGGACGGGGTAGAAGAAGCTCTGGAAGCGTTACACGAGATTGAGAGCGCTACCGTCCGCGGTGCCATATTGGCCGGCGAGCCCCGAATCGATGGACGTACTACCCGCGATGTCCGACCGATCAGTATCCGTACCGGTGTGTTACCTCGTACCCATGGCTCGGCGCTGTTCACCCGGGGTGAAACCCAGGCGTTGGTGGTTACTACCCTGGGGACAGAACGCGATGCACAGGTAATCGACGCCTTGCAGGGTGAGTATAAAGACAGTTTTATGTTGCACTACAACTTTCCTCCTTATTGTGTGGGGGAAACCGGCCGCATGGGGGTAACCAAACGCCGAGAGCTGGGCCATGGACGACTTGCCAAGCGTGCCTTGGCCGCGTTGGTGCCGACCCGGGAAGAATTTCCTTATACCCTGCGGGTGGTATCCGAAATTACTGAGTCCAACGGATCCAGCTCCATGGCATCGGTGTGCGGCGGTAGCCTGGCCATGATGGACGCGGGCGTTCCCCTTAAATCAGCGGTGGCGGGCATCGCCATGGGCCTGATCAAAGGTGAGGAAGGTTTCGCGGTGCTCAGTGATATCCTCGGCGACGAAGACCACCTCGGTGATATGGACTTTAAAGTGGCCGGTACTCGCAATGGCGTGACTGCGCTACAGATGGATATCAAGGTTACCGGTATTACCGGTGAGATTATGGGCGTTGCTCTTGACCAGGCCCGCGAAGGCCGGCTGCATATTCTAGACCGGATGGATGCCGCTATCGCGTCGCCACGCCAGGAAATGTCTGATTACGCGCCAAGAATTCTCTCTCTTAAAATTAATCCCGAGAAAATTCGCGACGTTATCGGCAAAGGGGGCGCTACCATCCGCTCTATCACCGAAACCACCGGGGCGACGATCGATATCGACGACGACGGCAGTGTACGCATCGCCAGTGTGGATAAGTCCGCCGGTGAAGAGGCGCGCCGACTGGTGGAGCAGATCACCGCTGACGTTGAGGTGGGTACGGTCTATGAAGGTAAGGTCGTTAAACTGATGGATTTCGGCGCATTCGTGACCATTCTGCCGGGCCGTGATGGTCTGTTACACATCTCCCAGATATCGAATGAACGGGTGGAAAAGGTCGCCGATAAATTGGCAGAAGGTGACATAGTGAAGGTTAAAGTGCTGGAAGTTGATCGACAGGGACGGATTCGTCTGAGTGTTAAGGCACTGCTGGAGGAAGAGGCGGAATCCTGATCAAAGGCCGTCGTCTCACTTGATTAACTGTCCGGGGCGGGGCGACTGACAACAGTGAGAGCGCTGAGCCGTCGCCCCTTTTGATAGCGGTTAAATGGTAACAAGCGCGGCCACTCGGTTACCTGAATCACTGAATTGCCCGGCGCGTCTCGGCCACTGGCTTTTACCCGGGCTGGTTCAGTAACAGGATTAAGCAGTGAATCTGGCTTTTCTTGCTGGTTGTCAGCAATTTGTCAGTCGCTGCGACAGCTTGGAACGAGCTGCCTTGGGGAGAAGGGAGTTATGTTGACGTCAGCCCATCTGTTTTTCACGGATTTCAGAGAGTGATTTGCAGTCAATGCACTCTTTGGCGGTAGGCCGCGCTTCCAGGCGTCGTAAACCGATATCGGCGCCGCACTCTTCACAATATCCGTAATCCCCTTCATCAATTTGCTCAAGCGTTTTATCGATTCGGTCGATGAGCTTGCGCTCGCGGTCACGGGTGCGTAATTCCAGTGCGATTTCAGATTCCTGGGAAGCCCTGTCAGTGGGGTCCGGATAATTGACCGCTTCGTCCTGCATGCGTTGGCGCATACGGTCCAGCTCTTCAGTGAGTTCGTCCCGCCAGGAATGGAGAATTGCACGAAAATGGTCCTGCTGCGCAGGACTCATGTATTCCTCATTCTTCTTTGGTTTGTAGGGCTTGAAATCTCGCCGGGTTGGCTCTTGACTGGGCATTTCCGACTCCTTTGACTGGTTAAAAAAGCAGGGCGATTCTATAGCAAGGGCCAATTAAGTCCAGCGGTTTTTTTCCGGGGTGGTTTCGGCGTGGCTCGGCAGCGGAAAGAGCGGCGGTGAATAGTGACGGTGGAAGTTTGAAAGCTTGTTCCAGGGCGACGCCAAAGCCGTTGGCTTGCTTGTAGAAGCAGCCGCCAAAGCCTAGAATAGCGG
>JAYNPV010000165.1:0-2394 GCA_038113925.1 Gammaproteobacteria bacterium
AACTCAGACTCCGGAAAACGCTTCTTTTAGGCGCTCTAAAGTCTAGCACAGAGCAGCATCAGTTGACCGGCCGGTAACCCTGTCGCATGGCCAGGACCCGGCGTCGCCACTGACCGCCAGGGAATCTAAAAAGAAAATCAATGCCAGTAGCGTTGGTGGTGACTTCGCTGACCGCTCCAGTTGCGCAACCCCTGGCGGTCAAACCGCATCATCACCGCCCCGACCTGCGCCGTAGTCACCACCTTGACCTGAGCACGCTGATAGCGCTCCAGGGTGATCGGGTGGGGATGGTTAAATCGATTGGCATATCCGCTGGATGCCACTGCCAGCTGCGGCGCCACGGTTTCAATAAAGGCTCTGGAGGAGGCATTACGGCTGCCGTGATGAGGGATAAGCAACACCTGCGCCTGCAGCTTATCAAGCTGATTCTGGCTGCCCAGGTACTGCATTAACCGCTGCTCGCTAGCTATCCCTAAATCGCCGGGCAACAGAAGGCCACTGGCACCCCCCACCCTTAACACGCAGGATCGATCATTATCTGCAGCGCTGGCTAACGTAGGTTGATGCAGATACTCAAACAGTACGCCATCCCATACCCACTGCTCTCCCGAACGACAGGGACTCACTGCTGCTATTCCGCGCTCGGCGAGCTGATTCGGCGTGCCGCTATCGACTCGCAACACCGATATTCCCGCCAGTAGTCCGGGTAAACCGCCGGCATGGTCACTATCTCCGTGGGAGATCACCACCCGGCTGATTGCCTGCATCCCCCGTTCTCTCAAAAGCGGGGCGACTAAAGGCACCAGCAGGTCTGCACCGGCATCAAAACGGTCGCTGAATCGCGCTCCTACATCGTAAACCAGCAAATGGTTGGCAGTGGTCACAATCACTGCCAATCCCTGACCCACATCAACGACCCGGGATTCAAAAATGCCGCTGTCGAAATCGGATGACTGCGGGTAACCGGCTGTCACGAATAGGGGCGAAAAAATCGGTATCAGACACCCTAGCCCCAGCCAGCGGGCCGGCATACCCCGCGGAGCCAACAACCATAACAGCCCGGCGGTCGCCAGCAGGGCAACCCAGGGGTTGCTGACGGCCAAAACTGATGGCTGGCCCGCAATCAAGGAATCCCCCTGCCGGGTAATCCACTCGAGCCAGCGCCAGGTGATATCCATCGCCCTGGCAGCCAGTACAAGCAGCCAGGCAGCCACTGCGGGTATCGCCATCATTAATGCGACCCCCAGCAGTGAAAGCGGCAACACCACCAAAGTGACCAGCGGTATCGCTACCAGATTAGCTGGCAGCGATACCAGCGATTGCTGATCGAAAAACAGCATTACCAGTGGAGTAAGGGCCAGCCAGAGCGCCAATTGAATTTGCAGCAAGCGCCACCACCGCGATCCGGTTTGGCGCCCGACCAGGCACCAGCCAATAATCGCCAGCGCAGTAAACGACAACCAGAAGCCCGCCTGCTGCACCGCCAGCGGTTCCCAGAGCAGTACCAGCACCAGGGCAATCAAAAAACTTCTGCGGCTAAAAGGCTCTCGCCGCAGCCAGGTGGCAACAACCAGCACCGTGAACATGATCATCGCCCGTTGTGCCGGTACCGCAAACCCCGATAACAGCGCGTAACCCAGAGCGGCCATCCAGCCCACCAACGCCCCCGCCAGGGGTGCCGGCAAATGAACCAGCCCACGACTCTGGTAGCGCCATAAACCGCTACCCAACCACCAGAAAAGCGCCCCCACTAATCCGATATGTAACCCGGATATGGCCAGCAAGTGACTGGTGCCACTGGCGCGAATTACCTGCCACTGCTGGTCACTAATTGCGGTGCGATCACCGAGCGCCAGTGCGCCGATAATGCCGGTTTGTGGATGGCCTGTCAGCTGATTACCCAGCTGGGTGACCAACCTTGCCCGCCAGGTTGCCAGGGCATACTGATCGACCGCTATCCGCTCTGGTGGATCGGCGCTGTCAACATAACCGGTGGCACCAATGTGCCGCTGCGCCAGCCAGGCCGAATAATCAAATAGCCCCGGATTAGCGAATCCATGGGGCCTTTTAAGGCGCACCGCCATCCGCCACTGCTCACCTGGCAGTAACGCATGATCCGGGCGATACCAGGAGAGGCGTGTCCGCCTGACCTGCTGAACCGTAACCCCGCCACAGCTGAGGGTTTCAACGGCCAGGGTAAATCGGGTTAACTGTTGGGCCTGTTGATCTACCTGATCGATGCTTCCCTGTATAATGCAGCGCTCACGATTCATGGAGGAATCGAGCTTCTCACTTACCACCCGGTCGGCAGCGAAGCTTGCCCAGAGCAACCCTAACGAAAATGTCAGCAACCCAGCCGGAAGCATCCCCCAGGCAGACCTGTAGTAGCGCCAG
>JAYNPV010000165.1:2404-6285 GCA_038113925.1 Gammaproteobacteria bacterium
ATTCCAGACAACCACGCCAGCACCAGCAACAGATCTAGGTAAGGATTTTTTATCGTTCACCTCCCGCGCAGGGAGTGCAATTGCTAACCCCCTGCCCCCCGTGGCCGCAATATTGTCAATGGCGGCTGAATCCGCGCCCATGCTACCCATTATCAGGTCAATCGTCAGGTTATGAAAAGACGACTGGGCTCATGGCTCCCCAAACGAGATACCTTGCTGCGCAAACGGGCGCTTAGTGCCGTCGCCCATCTGCTCCACGACGAAAACCTGTGGCACCTAAACCGCCGCTCGGTACCCATGGGCGGAGCGATAGGGGTATTTTTTGGATTCATGCCGATTCTCGGGCAGATGCCGCTGGCGGCACTCACCTGCCTGTTTCTGCGCGGCAATATTGCACTGGCACTGGCGCTGACCTGGGTCAGTAATCCGATCACCGCACCACCGGTGTTTTATGGTTGTTATCGGCTGGGACAGTTGCTGATGGGGGGCTATGCATCGAGTGAGCCTTACCAGTTCACCGTGCATTGGTTTTTAGCCAACCTGACACCGCTGGCGCTTGGCAGCGTGGTGGCAGGACTACTGGCGGCCGGTGCTACTCATTTGCTCCTCACTCTGCTTTGGAAAGCGGATATTCAGCGCCGCTGGCAACAGCGACGCGACCGGCGCAAGAAAAGCGAACAGTAACTTACCCTTTCAGGATTAGTACCGAATGGCACTAAGTTAAAAGTGTTCAGCGTGTATTCGCAGAACGCCAGGTAACCGCCAATCCGGTCTTTTAAAGGCTCTAAATCGGCGTGACCAGGTAGAAAATGCCGTTTATCCTGAGCCTGTCGAAGGGCGCCCTTCGACAGGCTCAGGACGAACGGAGTGTGGGCTAAATTATCTCCAAAGGGGCTTAACTTATTACCACTCGGGTCAGTACCCTGTCAGGGTCAGCGACGACATGGTTCAGGTCATCACCTCCACCAGCTCACCCCCTTCCAGCTCACAAACGCGATCCAGCCGCTGCGCCAGCGCGCGGGCATGGGTGACGATCAACAGAGCCACATTCAACTGACGATTAGCCGTTTCCAGCACCTGCCAGGTTGATTCCGCGGTTTTAGCATCGAGATTGCCGGTGGGCTCATCGGCAAGAATCGCCTGCGGCTCAGTCACCAGCGCCCGGGCAATGGCCGCCCGCTGGCGTTCACCGCCTGACAGCTGCGCCGGTCGATGGGTAATTCGCTGCTCCAGGCCTACCAGGGCCAACACCTCTGTCGCCGCCGACAGGGCTCGCTTGCGCGACTCGCCACGAATCAGCAACGGCATGGCCACATTCTCCTGGGCCGAAAACTCCGCCAGCAGATGGTGGAACTGGTAAACAAACCCCAGATGCTGATTCCGAAGCCGACTGCGATCAGCCTCAGAGAGTTCTGCCAGCGCCGTGGTGCCATGAAAAACCTCGCCATGTGTCGGTTTTTCGAGCCCCGCGAGCAAATGCAGTAGGGTACTTTTGCCGGAACCGGACTCGCCAATAATGGCCAGCGTATCTCCCCGGGTCATGGTTAAACTGACATCCGCCAGAATAGTCAGCGGAGCGCCCACATCCCTAAACTGCTTACCCAGACCCTTGCAGGCCAAAACCTGTGATGACTCCCCGGCCGGGTTCAGCTCATCATTCATGGCGCAGTGCCTGTGCCGGGTCGAGTCGAGCGCCGCGCCAGGCCGGATAACTAGTGGCCAGCAGACAGAGGGTTAACGACACCACCACTATGGTCACCACATCGCTCAGTCGCAGCTCAGACGGCAGCTCGGCAATGTAATAAACATCGGCGGGAAACACATCAAAACCCAGCAGCGCCTCAATCCACGGCACCACCACATCAAGATTAGTCGCCAGTGCCACACCGCCTGAGGTACCCAGCAGCGTGCCCACAATGCCGATGGTGGCCCCTTGCAACACAAACAGCGCCATGATGCCCCGCGGCCGCGCCCCCATAGTACGCAAAATAGCGATATCACCCTGCTTATCGGTCACCAGCATCACCAGGGCAGAAATAATATTAAATGCCGCCACCGCCACTATCAGCGTCAAAATCAGAAACATCATGGTTTTTTCAGTGCGCACGGCACGAAAAAAGTTCTGGTGCTGGCGGGTCCAGTCAGTGACCGCCAGTTCCGGATAACCCGAGGCCACCGCGTAGGTCACGGCCGGTGCACGCAACGGCTCAGTCACCCTCAGGCGCATGCCCTGCGCCGCCTGCTGCATCTGCGCCAGACGCGCAGCATCGTCTATATTAATAAGCGCTATGGAGCTGTCGTATTCGCGCATACCGGCCTGAAACAAATCGATCACCGTAAAGCGCTTCATGCGTGGAATTGCCCCCACCGGCGTAATGCCCAACCGCGGCAACATCAACGCCACCTTGTCGCCCACCCCCACCCCCAGGGTTCGGGCCAACTCTATACCCAGCACAATACCGAACTCCCCCTGCGCCAGCGAGGTTAACGGCACACTCTGCATATACTCTGGAAAATCCGATACCGACGCTTCCAGCACCGGCTCGACACCTCGAATCATCGCACCGGAAGTCTGACCCTTCGCGCTCAACATGCCCTGCAGTTCAATAAAGGGGGCCGCGCCTTCAACCTCATCCACCTCAAGCAGCTGCTCGCGCCACTGCTGCCACTGCTCCAGTCGGCCATTCCAGCCGGACAGACTGACGTGAGAAACCACGCCGAGAATGCGCTTACGCAGTTCTACCTCGTAACCATTCATCACCGAAATTACCGTTACCAACGCCGCCACACCCAGGGCAACGCCGAGCATCGACGACAACCCCATAAACGATATGAACTGGTTACCGCGCCCAGCACGGCTGTAGCGCAAGCTTATAAATAGCGGATAAAAAAAACGCACGTCAGTCTGATCGGTCTCAGCAGAGCAAGCCAGAGGAAATGGCTTATCAGGGATGAAACCAGCAGTTTATCACCGCCCAGCAGGGAAATTGCGTCCCGTCACGGCAACCGCCATAATTGAAAAGTGACTTTAGCCTTTCGACACCCGCGCCTCTTCGAGCATACGGTCGCCAGCGCCGCAGAAATGATGACCTGTCAGGCCTGCAAAGATTTGAAATAAAGCTGGTCAATTGACCTGATTGGTTAATATGAAATTTTTTGAGGGATCTACTAACACGCGCTTTTCCATACCTTGCCTGCCCAATAACATTAAATAACTCATATCAGATCGGTCTGTCAGGGTAATGTCTATCGGCCATGACCGATCACCTAATCGCATCAATGTATTGATCACATAACGCTCCTCAGATGCTCCATTTGAGGACTTGATACTACGGACATCATGGAGTGGCGATTCGCAGCGTGTGACTTTTTCAATGTGGTAGACATCAGGATGAATATCAAAACGCACCCAGGGTTTTCCGTTTTTTGAAAACTTTTCTAAATTATCTACATGCAATGATGAGGTTTTGGCGCCGGTATCGACACGAATTTGTAAATCGGTGATGCCAATATCGGGAAGGTCGCAGACTTCGATGCTGACAATAATTATTTTCTTACTCATTGCTCTATCGCCCGATATATCTGATTTGGTTTATTAAGCGGTCGTCATCGCACCGGAATCGGGGAGCAGGGTATCTTGCATGATGTCAATATTTTCTACGATTTCTTCATCTTCTTCAGAAAAATAAGCAATATGGAACATCGCATCACCTTTCTGCACCAGCGGGATGTTTTGCTTGCCAATGATAATCCCGGAGCGAACCGCACGCACAATTTCAAAAACTTCGCCAAAGGGGCTGCCTATCCTGGCGAGTGGATCGCCTTTCTGCACGTTATCACCAAGATGTTTTAGATCATTAACGATGCCACTGGCACTAGCT
>JAYNPV010000166.1:0-1816 GCA_038113925.1 Gammaproteobacteria bacterium
ACCTGATCGACCCCGCCGCTTTTTCCAAAGCGCCCCTGTTCGGCCCCCATATGCATAATTTTGTTGAAATCAGTCAGCGGCTATTGGCCGCTGACGGCGCGACTCGGATAAACAGTAGCGGCGAACTGGCGCACCAGGTCCAGCAGCAGCTACTCGACCTGCCACGGACCAGAGAACAGGGAACCCGCGCCCTTAATGAGGTAAAACAGCATCGCGGCGCACCCAGCCGGTTACTGGCAATTGTCGATGAGCAACTTCAGGAGACAACAGAAATCCGTTAGCTGCCAGAATATCAGCAGCGGCCTCCCGCGCAGACCCTACTGTTCAGACGCCACGTGGGTTAGCCAGCTATTCACCTCAGCCAGATCATCCGGTTGTAAGGTTCCCGCTGATTGCTTCAACCTGAGCACATTCAAAATATACTCATAGCGCGCTTTCGAGAGTGCTCGGCTGGCCCGATAAAGCTCTCGCTGCGAGTCGAGCACATCGACAGAAGTACGGGTACCCACCTTGAAGCCCAACTCAGTCGCATCCAGCGCGCTTTGCGAAGAGACACGCGCCTGGCGCAACGCTTTGACCGAACTTATCGATGAAATGATATTCATGTAAGAATCGCGCGTCTGGCGCACCAGCCCGCGCTGTGCCTGCTCCAGCAGGTCCTTCGCCTGCGCATGACGATGGGCCGCTTCACGAGTTCGTGAATTCACCAGGCCACCGGAAAAAATCGGCACCTTTACTTCAAGGGCAAAAAAGGTATCTTCAGAGGTTGATTTGCCATCACTAAAGCGGCTGGCATTTGCCGAATCAAAAGCCTGGGTGCCAACAAAATCCAGCGTCGGGAAATGACCCGCTCGCTGGCGCCGACTCTCTTGCAATGCAGCCTGTACCGCATAAACACGTGCCTGAACCGTCGCATTTTGAGCCAATGCCGTATCCACCCAGGACTCAATATCCGCCGGCTCTGGCGTAGCCAGAGGAGACTCCTCCTTCAGCGTTGCCAACTGTTTATGATATTCAAAAGTAATCTCCCGGAGTGCCTCGCGGGATCGACGTACCACATTGTCAGCAACAATCTCGGCGGCAACGGCCTGATCAAAGCGGGCCTGTGCTTCATGAATATCAGTAATCGCAATCAATCCTACTTCGAAGCGTTGTCGCGCCTGTTCCAGTTGGCGCTCGATCGACGCCTTTTCAGACCGGGCAAACACCAGGTCATCATCCGCAGCAAGCACGCCAAAATAACGGTCAGCTGCCCGCACCATCAACTCCTGCTCCGCCGCCGTATATGTCGACAATGCCTCGTTAACCAGCGCTTTAACCTGTTTCACCCCTACAATCAGGGTGTGGTTGTAAACCGGTTGGCGCAAGGTGAGTGTGTACCCATGAGTATTAAAGCCCTTGCGCAAACTGAGCCCTAAACCAGTACTAAACCCGGTGGGAGAACTGCGGGTTTTGTTTTTGGTGGTATTGGCCTTCAACTCTATATTGGGAAATAACACCGCTTTTGCCTGTACCGGCAACTCCTCGGTGGCCAGCAGGTTCTGGCGCTCCGCCTTGAGTGTCGGGTCATTCGCCACCGCAAGGTCATAGATGGAAAGCAGGTCCTGCGCCGCCCAGGACTGGCCCGCCAGCGCCAACAGCGTTACCGCCAAACTATTTTTGAGTTTATTCATATTCCTTTCCGATCCCTCGTCTTTAATTGTTCTCTCAGGCCACCGGGCTCACTCAATAAACGGATAAATCAGAATCCACCGTACGTGACCATGCGTCCTTTCCTCCTTAAAGATTGCTCATTTCGATCCACTTCCCCTGGTGC
>JAYNPV010000166.1:1826-3027 GCA_038113925.1 Gammaproteobacteria bacterium
GGCTATCACCCCGGGTAACGCACAGATATCAAGTTCCCACGGCTCTCTGACATCCAGTAGTTGTATGGGTTGACCATCCGCCAACCGCTGGGCAAGGCTTTGTGGCGAAATATTAACCACCGCGACTGACTCACTGGCAGCCACTACTAAAACTCGAATTCGGTTTCTGGCAAAGCCGTATCAAAATACGGGACTTCGGTCTCGAACAGATTTTCCCGACTTATGCCCTGGGATTCTTTGAGCAATTTCACGCAGGTTAATGGGGAAGTCGCTCCCTCCAGCGCGACCAGCTGACCGCCCGTTGACAACTGCTCCAGCAGTTCCGGGGCGACCTTACTCACCCCTCCCGCCAGTAATATACCGTCGTAAGGTGCGTGGTTCGGCCAACCCCCGGTTGCATCTCCCACTTCAAGGCGGACATTGCTGATATTCGCCCGTTTCATTTTTTCACGCGCCGCGACCACTAACGACTCATCCGTCTCGACCGAAGTGACAAACGCCGAACTCACTGCCAATAATGCGGTTAAGTAGCCACTGCCCGTCCCAACCACCAACAGATGATCATTAGCTCCGGGGTTCATCGCCTGCAACAGCCTTGCTTCCAGGCTCGGAGGCAACATATAGCGGGAGGTCGTTAGCGGCAAAATAATGTCCGCATAAGCGATACCCTTGTGACCGGCGTCGACAAAATGCTCACGTGGGTATTGATTCAACAGCTCGATAATCCGCTCATCCAACACGCCCCAGGAGCGTATTTGATTGAGGATCATATTTTCACGTGCCACCGCGAGATCTGGCTGATTCATAGGGTTAAACACTCAAACAAATAATGGAACGACCCGTCACCATCCCCCGCGATCGCGCGGATGAACCGGGTTGGCTAAGACGCTGAATATTAACACGTTGGGTCACAGTAAAGTGACCGTGTGCGGCTAACCGCGACCCCGAAGCCTGTGAACCCCGTTCACTAACCCGTGCTGCAATCCCGGCCACCCGCGTAAACCCTTAGCCCTGCTTTCCCGGTAATTTAGTCGATCTACCGTCACCCGGTCTGGTCAAGCATCCATCTGACTTACCAAAACTGATAATTGACAAGGTGCCTGCTGAGGTTGACCATTGACCCAAAAAAAACAACAACCGCCTGATGACCACTCTGGTCAGGCAGCGCACCCAGAAACAACCCGTTTTCCGATTGCCAGGG
>JAYNPV010000166.1:3037-4586 GCA_038113925.1 Gammaproteobacteria bacterium
GCCAGGGACTCCCCATTATGAATGCCAACGACAAACTATTCTCCAACCGAAATGCCGCCTTTAATCCGGATTCGATCAAGCCCTTCCCGGCTTCCCGGAAAATTTACGTGCAGGGAAGTCGGCCCGATATTCGCGTACCCATGCGAGAAATTGCCCTCTCCGCCACCCACACCCGCGATGGCGTAGAGGAAGCCAATACCCCGATTACCGTCTACGACACCTCCGGGCCCTATAGCGACCCCACTGCCAAGCTAGATATGAGAACAGGGCTACCCGGGCTACGAACAGGCTGGATCGAAGAACGCGACGACACCGAGCTGCTGTCGGGCGTCAGTTCAGAATATGGCCGTGAAAGGCAGGTCGATCCCGACACCGCCCATCTGCGGTTTGAATATACCCATCAACCTCGGCGGGCCCGCAATGGCGGAAACGTCACCCAGATGCATTACGCCCGCCGGGGAATAATCACCCCGGAAATGGAGTTTATTGCCATACGTGAAAACCAGCGGCAGGAACTGATTACCGATCAACTGCTGAAACAGCAACACCCCGGCACCAGTTTTGGTGCCTCTATTCCGGACAAGATCACGCCGGAATTTGTTCGTAGTGAAGTCGCCCGCGGCCGCGCAGTGATTCCGGCAAATATCAATCACCCTGAATCAGAACCGATGATTATCGGCCGTAATTTTCTGGTCAAAATAAACGGCAATATCGGTAACTCCGCGGTCACCTCATCCATCTCCGAGGAAGTCGACAAGATGGTCTGGGGTACCCGTTGGGGCGCTGACACCATCATGGATCTCTCTACCGGCAAAAACATTCACGAAACCCGCGAGTGGATTTTGCGCAATAGCCCCGTACCCATTGGCACTGTCCCTATCTACCAGGCCCTGGAAAAAGTCGATGGCAAGGCTGAAGAACTCTCCTGGGAAATCTACCGGGATACGCTGATTGAACAGGCCGAACAGGGCGTCGACTATTTCACCATCCATGCCGGGGTGTTATTGCGCTATGTGCCCACCACCGCCAACCGACTCACCGGCATCGTCTCACGCGGTGGATCAATCATGGCTAAATGGTGTTTGGCCCACCATCAGGAGAGTTTTCTCTACACCCATTTCAACGAAATCTGCGAAATCATGCGTGCCTATGACGTTACCTTCTCACTTGGTGATGGTCTGCGTCCGGGTTGCGCGGCCGATGCCAATGACGAGGCACAACTGGGAGAACTTAAAACGCTGGGTGAGCTCACGCAAATTGCCTGGCAACACGACGTACAAACCTTTATTGAGGGTCCCGGCCACGTGCCCATGCAATTAATTAAAGAAAATATGGACCTGCAACTGGACCATTGTGATGAAGCACCCTTTTATACCCTGGGACCACTGGTAACGGATATCGCCCCCGGCTACGACCACATTACCTCGGCGATTGGTGCCGCACAGATCGGCTGGTATGGCACGGCAATGCTCTGCTACGTTACCCCCAAGGAACACCTGGGGTTACCTGACCGCGAAGATGTCCGCGTGGGCACCATTGCCTACAAAAT
>JAYNPV010000166.1:4596-6255 GCA_038113925.1 Gammaproteobacteria bacterium
CGGCCCACGCCGCTGACCTGGCAAAGGGGCACCCGGGTGCCCAGATCCGCGATAACGCCATATCGAAAGCAAGATTCGAATTTCGCTGGAATGACCAATTCAATCTCGCGCTTGATCCGGAACGGGCGATCGAATACCACGACGCCACCCTGCCTAAAGAATCGGCAAAAGTGGCGCATTTCTGTTCTATGTGTGGTCCGCGCTTCTGTTCCATGAAAATAACTCAGGAAGTTAGAGACTATGCTGAAGAAAACGGAATAAGTGATCTGCAATCTGCCATAAATAAAGGGCTTGGCGAGAAAACAATAGAATTCCACCGCTCGGGACAGAAAATTTATAACGAGGTATAAGAGACAAAGATATCTGGAAGTGGCCGCGACTCTTAATTTGATTTCAATCTAACCAATTACCGACCGGCGGCAGGGTTATCGCGATGGGCCTTAACGGTTAATTTGCAATTCAATCCGTTTTTGCTAATATTGCGCGCCCCAGGACTATTAATTCAAGCAGTGGAGAACCTCTATAATGAGTATTGACCTATCCGGGAAGTCTATCGAAGAACTGCAACAGTTAATATCAGATGCAGAAGACACAATTAAAAAAATTCAGCGCGAAAAGAAATCCGAAGTAGTTCGTCAAATGCGTCAGCTGGCATCAACCATTGGCGTCTCCATTGACATCATTCCTGAAGGCCGTAGCGGTGGCCGGCGTTCATCGGGTCCACGTCCCAAGACTCCGCCCAAATTCCACAATCCGGCCAATCCGTCCCAAACCTGGACCGGCCGTGGCCCTAAGCCAAAGTGGTTTAAAGAGGCGATTGCCAGCGGCAAAAATCCAGACGCCCTATTAATTAAATAACGGGCTATTCGATAAAGCGACTCCTACCAGTCCAGGCCCTGGGCTGGTAGTTTTATCTTTCAAAAATACCCCTTTCATATTTGTCGTCCGCCAACCCCCAGAGCCGTCCCCACCGCGCAGATAACACCAAAGTGCGACTGGATAAATGGCTCTGGGCTGCACGCTGGTATAAGACCCGCGCCCTTGCCTCTGCCGCAATCAAAGGCGGCAAGATTCATGTCAATCAACGTGCGGCAAAACCAGCTTACCCGGTAGCCATCGGCGACCAGATTACTGTCACGCAGGGTCCTTACCGGCGGATTATCGATGTACTGCAACTATGTGAACGCCGTGGGCCTGCTGCCGAAGCGGCCAGACTTTATGCAGAGACCGGCGCCAGTGTGGATCACAATGCCCAGGTCAGGCTGACCCTAAAGGCCCAGCGCGATATTGCCTATCAGGGCAGTGGCCGGCCAACCAAAAGAGACCGCCGGGCTATCATCCGCTTCACTGATCAACGCAATTGATCGGGACCGGTCGGGGCGGCTATCCAACTCATGGATGGCCATCAACCCCGCCCCGATAGCAGGGATAAACGGAGGCCATGGTCAACCGCGATTAATCTCAGCCACTACTCTTTATTGCCTTTTCCCGGGGTATAAATAGGCGATGGAAACTGAGTCACCTTGGCTCCCTCCGGAAGATCGCTAATTTTATTGCTGCCACGCTTTTTTACTTCATCGATCCGAATAATCGAGTGCATTGGTACGAATGTGGAAAGCACTCCTTCAAACTCGTTACGCAATTTATCCTCTGACGGGT
>JAYNPV010000167.1:0-3820 GCA_038113925.1 Gammaproteobacteria bacterium
CCACAGAGCAGTGCGCCCAGCTTGATACGCGGTTCCATCTGCCCCATTTCAGCCAGTTGGCGGTGGTCAAAGGAGGAGACCAGAAAGCAGTCGTGATGCCAGCCGCGGGCAATGAGCTGGTTTATCAGGCGTGCCACCGGCCTGGCGGTACCTGGGCCTTTGAGTTCGATGTTCAGGCAGGCCTTGCCGGCGATTTCCGTGCAGACCTCTTCGAGGGTGGGGATCTGTTGTCCGCCGCCGGCGTCGAGGCTGCGCAGGTGGCTGAGACTCTGGTCGCGGATGCGTCCTGTGCCGTTGGTGGTTCGCTCCAGCCGGTCATCATGGAACACCAGCAGCTCGCCTTCCACGCAGTAAACATCGATCTCAAGATGACGAACCCCCAGCGCCAGAGCCGCCTTGACGGAACCCAGGGTATTTTCGGGGGCGTGGCCCATGGCACCGCGATGACCGATGCAGAGTAACCGGGGTGAAGATGCTGATGTCATGGATAGCGCCTGTCACGGTGGCTTCAGCCAAGGGAGGCATCGGCCTGGGCGGATTATGACTCAACCGCCAGCGCTCAGCGAGCGGGGGCAGTGCCCGGCAATTATGGGTTAAAGGGTGCGCGTTCGCTTAACCCTTTTGGCCGACGAGATTCTCTTTGCTGACGGTTACCAGCTGTAAGCCAGGTCCAGCACGTACTCCGAATGTTCCAGCTCCACCGGGCCGATGGCGGTAATCGCTTCCTGCCGGGTTTTAAAGCCATAACCGAAGGCGAGGGTAAGCGCCCGGTTGTTGCCCAGGGCGCGGGTGAACCCGAAGGTGATGTTGTGTTCCATAATCGAGTTGTGCAGGGGACCAAACGCCAGCTGGTCTTTGGGGATCTGGCTTTTACCGTAGTTGTAGCCCGCCCGAAACTGCCAGTCGCCGCGGCGGTGTTCGACGCCTATCTTGTAAATATCCTGATCGTTCCAGCCAAAACCGAAACCTCTGTCGCCGCCGAGTAGATCGGCCCCACCCAGGCCCGGGCCGAAGGGGGTGGCCACCGGACCTTCGTTGGAAAAAGCGCGGGAGCTTTCATAGGCGGTGCGTTGCCAGTCGAGGGTGACCCGCCAAAAGGGGGTGATTTCATAATCGATGCCGGCCAGGTAGATGGCCGGCAGATCGAAACTGCCGTTATCGGGCAGTAATTCGCTGTAGTTGTCGAAGCGGGACATGAAAATAGGCGTGGAGGCACCAATCCCCAGGCGCACACCAGGCGCTATTTCGCCCAGCCAGCCGATTCGCAGGCCTATCCCCAGCGCGTGGTCCTTGCCTTCGTTGGTTAACTGGTTGGAAAGCACCGATGGCGTGCCGGTGGCACACCCCGGATCGCCCGCCGCAGTGGGGGTAAAGCACTGGAAATTACCCAGACCGCGAATTTCCATGCGTTGGTAGGCAAGTAGCAGCGATGCGCCAAAAGCGTGTTGATCATTCCAGGCCCAGGCGATGCTCGGCACCAGCAGCATGTTGAACATCTGCAGACTCAGTTCGCGGGTATCGGGGGCGCCGGTGGGGGTGCCGCCGCCCACGGCAAGGTCAAACAAGTTATCGTGAAATTTATTGCCGATGCCGCCATTGCCATAAAGCGCCAGACCAAAAGCCAGATCATCTTTATATCGCCAGTTTTTCGCGGCGTTTACGCCGGGAAACCAGTGACGTGATGTCTCCTCTTGGTTGCCGGCGACTTCGATTTTGGTCCAGGGACTGAAGAGTTTAACGCCGACATCCGTCCGATTTTTTAGCCTCACCAGTCCGGCTGGATTATTAACCACAATGAAGGCATCGGCGGCATAGGCAGCGCCACCCCCACCCATTCCGCTGGATATCGGGCTATAACCGGTGTGGAAGAATCCGTTGCTGGCCCCGGCATAGCCGGGCAGAAGTGCAACGCATGCTAGTGCCCACCTGAAAAAACGCATTGCTCATCCTTGAGAGTTCGCGGGGAGAAAACTGAGCCGAGAACTTTATGTGAATCAGCCCGGTTAAACGAGAGATTGGGTGAAATTAGTGAGTAGGGGCGTTCAGTTTCAGTAGCTTCCGCCGGGGTAGAAGTCAGGTTAAACCCATGAAGAGCTCTGCACTCACTGACTGTTGTAGGAGCGACTTCAGTCGCGACCCAGCGGCTACGGTTGCCGTCGCTTTCGCGACTGGAGTCGCTCCTACAGGCATAAACTGCTATATCAGGTCCATCCGTTTCAGCAGCAGTGACAGGGCCCGGTTGGGCACAGGAGCGCCCTGATACTCGCCAAAATTAAACCGTACCCCGCCGATGCGGTATTGGACTTCCTTCAGCGGTTCCTGAATATGGTTGAGCGGTTCCATCCCCAGGGCATCCATTTTTGCTTTCAGGCCGTCGACATCATCGACCTTCAGCCCCAGCGCGCGCACGCCCTCTTCGCCGGGCGGCTCTTCCTGGGCCAGGCCGATGCCGATATTGCTGAAGGCAAAACGGACTTTCCTGCCGCCGACCTCGGCTTCGATGGGTTCAGCAAAAGTGATGCCGAGCATGTCGCCGAAGAACTCGACACTCTGTTCCAGGTCTTTCACGCTCAGGGTGACCTGGTCTATCTGTTCTGCGCGCATCAGCAGGCTCCTCCGGTGTGGTTATTTGTTTAGCTGCATCTGGCCTAAAAAGTCCAGTTTGCCCACCGGCACACCTTTAAGACGCAATATGTCGTAGGCGGTGGTGGCGTGAAAGTGCAGGTTGGGGGTGGAAAAAGTCAGTACGAAACCTTCGGTGGTGAAGGGTAGATTGATGTCGCCGGCGGCAAATAGCACTTCACCCCCTGCCATGGCATCGACCTGGTCGCGGCGGTAACCGTCGAGGGTTTCACAGGTGTCGGCGACCAGCTGTTGCAGGCCCGCGTAATCGTGGCTCGGCAGGCTATCCGGCCGGTTAAACAGCCCTTTTTCTATGGACTGCAACGACCCGGCCGAATGTAATGCGCAGGCGAAAATCTGAAACCCGAACGGCAGCATGTCTTCATAAAGGGAAAAATTCACCAGTTCGTCCAGGTCAATCCCTGCCTCGTTGCAATAGTCGGCGCCTTTTTCCAGCACGCCGACCAGGCCCCCCAGGGTCTGGCGATAGGGGACGACAGTAATGTCATAAAGACTTGAAGCCATGGGCGTTTCTTCTCAGCAAGGGCACAAGGCTGCAGTGTAGGCTAGCGTTGAGTGTTGAACCAGCCTGGATGGTTCAGTTCTGGATTCAACCAGATATTGAATTTGATCTAGCTTTGGCATGGCCGGGCGGCGGGTAGCCAACACTCTCAATCCGATAGCAGATTGATGGTGGGCGGTTTATTGGTCGAGGCGGTCGGCTAGTTATGGTTGGTTGTCACGGACGCCCGCAGCTAAGCAGCGCTGGCATCGCCCCGCGCCTTGCGGATATCCATGGCCACGCTGATGATCCAGTCCTCCTGGCCGGCCACGGTCTGGCGGCGCCCCAGTTCCAGCAGCAGTTCCTTGCTGGGAACGTCATACTCTTCCGCCACATGTTTGGCGTGGCGCAGAAAACTGGAATAAACCCCGGCGTAACCCATGACCAGTGCCGCTTCGTCGATGGCGACCTGGTAGAGGTCAGCAACGTGCTGCTCGGCGGCTTCTGCACAGGCAAACATATCAATGCCGGTGGTCACCTTCATTTTTTCCAGCACCGCCAGCAGCACTTCGGTGGGGGTGTTGCCGGCACCGGCGCCGAGACCACGCAGGGAGGTGTCAATCTGATCAACGCCAAGCTCCATGGCTGCCAGTGAATTGGCGATGGAGACCCCCAGGTTGTTGTGGGCATGGAAAC
>JAYNPV010000167.1:3830-6075 GCA_038113925.1 Gammaproteobacteria bacterium
GGTGAGTACCTGCTGTAATGCTTTGACTTTCGTGGTGACCTCGCCGGGCAGCATGGCACCGCAGGAGTCCACCACGTAAACGCAGTCGCAGCCGTAAGACTCCATTTTCAGGGCTTCGCTGGCCAGAACGTCCGCGGGTTGGGTGTGCGACATCATTAGAAATCCGACCGTCTCCAGTCCCAGTTCTTTGGCGGCTTCCATGTGCTGCTGGGAACAGTCGGCCTCGGTACAGTGGGTGACAATGCGAACAATATCCAGCCCCGCCTCGCGGGCGGCCTTCATGTGACGAATATTGCCTATGCCGGGCGCGAGCAGGGCAGCGAGTTTGGCCTGTTGGGCGTTTTCCCGGGCGATGGCGAAGAGTTCCATTTCGTCGACTGCCGAAAACCCGTGCTGCATACAGGAGCCGCCCAACCCGGCACCGTGAGAGGCTTCAATCACCGGCACACCGGCACGATCAAGTGCGGCCACAACGCCTGCCACTGTGTCTTTGCTGAAAGCGTGGCCGACAGCGTGGGAACCGTCGCGCAAGGTGGTATCGGTTAAACGGGGCATGGTTAGGGTCATGGTGGGTCTCCGAGCGGTTGATTAGCCCTGCAGGTCGGTGGCGTGGGCGTCGGCCACCCGCCAGGCGGCGGCGGTGATGATGTCCAGATTGCCGGCGTAGGTAGGCAGGTAGTCTCCTGCACCTTCAATTTGATTGAGCAGCACGACGACCGGCTTTTTGCCCCAGGGGGTGTCGCGGTTGTCGATCACCGGGTCGGCGGTGAGCCGGTAACCGGGAACATACTCCTGCACCGACTCGACCATCTGCTCAACACTGCGGGTAATCGCCGGCAGGTCAACGTCATCTGCCACCGGTACCAGATAAACGCTGTTGGTCATGTTGATCGGCGGTTCGGCGGGATTGACCACCGGCAGGGCGCGGCCGATCCTGACTTCGCCGACTTCCTTAATGGCCATGCTGGTGGTTTCGCTAAATTCATCCAGGTTGGCGCGGGTGCCGGGGCCGACGGACTTTGACGCGGTGGCGGTAATCAACTCGGCGTACTCCACCTCCATCACCCGGCTGGCGGCGTAAATCAGTGGAATCGACGCCTGGGCACCACAGGAGATCAGGTTGACATTGTTTTGTTGCCGGTGCGCCGCGCCGTTAACCGGGGGCACCACATAGGGACCCATGGCCGCGGGAGTCAAATCGATAGCGAACTGGTTCTTCTGTGCCATACGTGGGGCATTGGCTTTGTGAGCGCGGGCGCTGGTGGCATCAAACACTATTTGCGCGCCCGATTCGAGCACCGCGTCGATGCTATCGGCGCTGGTGCTGATGCCGGCTTCGCGGGCGCGGGCCAGACCGTCAGAGTCAGCATCGATACCGGCCACCAGACAGAGTTCCATCTGGTTCGGCCGTTTAAGAACCTTGTACATCAGGTCGGTGCCGATATTGCCGGAGCCGAGGATCGCGACCTTTACATTACTCATTGGCTACCTGTCGGGTTGAGTGGAGTAGTGGTCTATTCTACAGCCTGGACCTACTAGAGGTTGGGCGTTTTGGCCCGGGATCGGTTTTCAGGTTGACAGCAGAAGCAGGGTAATTTTATATTCAACCATATGGATGAATATAAAATTGATCAGGCATTTCGGGCACTGGCCGACCCCACCCGCCGGGCGATTCTGAGCCAGCTGGTCGCTGCCCCGTCGCGGGTGACAGAACTGGCTGAGCCTTATTCCATATCACTCAATGCGGTTTCCAAACATTTAAGGGTGCTCGAAGGAGCCGGCTTGGTCCAGCGCCAGCGACGGGGTCGGGAACACTGGTTTAGTTTTAACCAGCGGCCATTGCAGCAGGCTCAGGAGTGGGTGACCGACACCCTGAATTTCTGGAATAGCCAACTGGATAATCTTGAGCGTTACCTGCAAGAGCAGGAAAAGCCGGGTGATTGACCCCGGTGCCAGCCAACGGGTGCGAATCACCCGGGTGTTGCCCGCATCACCGCAGCGGGTGTTTGCCGCCTGGACCGATCCCGAGGCACTGGCTACCTGGCTCTGTCCGTTCGGCAATCGGTTGCAGGTAGAAACGCTGGATTTGCGGTTGGGGGGGAGTTTTTCGATGCGTATGCGGGGTGCTGACGGCATTGATAACCTGATTAGCGGCGAATATCTCGTCATCGATCCACCGGGCGGTCTGGAATTCACCTGGTCGGTGGATTTCCGTCGGATCGGGGCGGATCGGTCACAGGAACCC
>JAYNPV010000168.1:0-1309 GCA_038113925.1 Gammaproteobacteria bacterium
GGTTAAGGTGCTGTAGCTGGTATCCGGCGGAAAACCAAAAGCGATGGCGATACGCTCTTTGGTTGCATAGGGACCACCCAGCAGTTTAGAGCCGGGCATGGCCCCTTTAAGGTTGGTGAATAGCTGTGCGGGTGATTCCTGCTCATTGCCGTAGCGCATGATTGCCCAGGCCTCGGTCTGGGTGTCGATTTCGTCATCGATACGCACCAGATTACCGGTGCGTTCCAGCTCGTGTATCCAGGCGCGAAAATCCATCAGCCCGGTGGGAGTGCTTACATCGGTTTTTCTATCCATTTTTCCTCTCCTGTTTTATCAACGCCATCCTTAAACGAATATCATCAGCAAACCCGGTCGACTTCCCCGGGTCTTCAATCCCAGCGGTAACCGGTTTTTATGGTTGATTTGATCGCTGGCCATACCACTGCGGGTAGGTCAATTTATTCCCTTGGACGCAGAAAGCAAATTTTTTTCACAGCAGTCGCTCGGTAACCGCTCGGCTGAGCGGTGAAAAGCAGAGACATCGAGGCGTTACCAACAGACCTGGAGAGGCGGGAACTTTCAGAGAGCTACCATAACCGCAGCCCCGCAGAGCAGCAGGCCGCTGACGCGGGAAAATTGCTGACCGTTGGGAATGATTTTTTCTAGCAACACGTAGATGGCAATTAGCGCCACCCAGAGCAGATTCATCACCCCAACGGTAAACAGGATGGCCATCAGCAGCCAGCAGCAGCCCACGCAGAACAGGCCGTGTCGCCAGCCCATGCGCAGAATACCGGCGGCATCATCCCGCCAGAAACCGAGCAGAAAACCCAGGGGTGACTGGCAATGTTTAAGGCAGGCCTGCTTCAGGGGCGTCCACTGATAAAACCCGGTGATCGCCAGCACCCCGGCGGCAAGCCATTGGTGGTCAATGGCCATGGCCCCCGATAACAGGGCGCCTTCGTGCAATCCCCATTGGGTGAGTGATGCCCCGAGACTGAACAGAGTCCAGGCACAGAGATAGCCGCCCAGGAATAGGAGGATGGGTTTAAACCGGGTATTGCCCTGTTTGTCCTGCTGCAGACGGGCATAAAGCATGATGGTCGGTGAAGCCGAGGGCACCATCATAGCCACCATCATCACCGCCCACATTAACAAATTGGCGGTGAAATCGGCGACTGTCCAGGACATCTCCATGGCCCCCATGGCACCGGCCATCATCTGCATGGAGGATTCCATATCCGCTGCCAGGTAAAACATATACCACCAGCTCAGGGCGGTAATGCCGATCAGCCCTGCAACGATCGGTATCTGCGGTTTCCCGCGCAGG
>JAYNPV010000168.1:1319-1786 GCA_038113925.1 Gammaproteobacteria bacterium
CAGGCGGTTGAGCACAGTTGTTGACCTGCCGGGATGGTTATTCAGGAAGCGGCGTTCCTGTCGAATACATAATCGGTAGGTTTGCTGGCACCGCTCCAGTCAAACGAATAGAAGTGGCCATTGTTGGTGCCGCTATCGTCGTCCCAGTCGATGCCGCCCACATGAACGTGGCTGCCAGTGGCCAACCCCAGTGCCAGTTTCGAGCTCACCGGATGGCCGACGTTGTCGATATAAAAAGGTTCGCCGTTCTGGCGACGCGACAGGTAACCCTCGACACCGATTTCAATCATTCCGGGGACCACCACGGAGCGTTTGTTATCCTCAAGATGAAACTGGATATCGCCGTAATGGACGCCGGTGAACTCCTTGATCATCGGCTGCAACATTGACAGCGGGCCGCCGGCCTGGCCGGTGGTGATCAGTTCCAGGGCGTGACGCTGCTCATCATTGGCCTTGTCGTCAACAAT
>JAYNPV010000168.1:1796-6062 GCA_038113925.1 Gammaproteobacteria bacterium
CGCCTTCACTCATTACCAGGGCGGTCTTCAGAATAACCATAAAACTCAGGCCGTTCAGGCTGACATCGCCAAAGTGGCCGTCGACGATATTTAGCGCGATGGCGGCGATGCAGTGATCGCCTATTTCCGGTGTGGCGGGAACCGACAGGGCAGTTGAATTGGTAAAGATGCAGGGGCATAGATAAACGCAGCTGCAGTTCTCAGCGTATTGCCCGGATATTTTCCATTCAATGTCACTCATGGTTAATTTCCTTTTCGGTTAGACCGGAGTTAATGCGCAGGAGTATGTAACATTCTGGCATTGACGGCTAATATTCAGGAGCCTTTTTCAGGTTTCGCTGTCGCCGGTTGCAATTATAGGGAAGACGGTTAACCCAGGCTGGCGTCGCTGACGTGTCTGGGCTGGTTTGACCGATTATTTTAATCGCATTATTTATTAATAAATAACATTAAAAAACTAAATTAAATAATTGAATATAAAAAGGATTTATTGATGATTTTAGCTGTTGATCAGGAAAACCCACCATGTTAGATGCCTATATCTATGACGGGGCTCGTTCTCCTTTCGGCAAGTATTGTGGTTCGTTGGCACCGGTGCGGCCCGATGACCTGGCGGCCGGGGTGATCCGGGCATTGGTCGAGCGTAATGAATTTGACCCGGTCTTGATAGATGACGTGATCCTGGGCTGCGCCTGTCAGTCGGGTGAAGATAGCCGCAATGTCGCTCGTTACGCGACGCTGCTGGCTGGACTACCGGTATCCGTGAGCGCACAGACCGTTAATCGCCTCTGCGGCAGCAGCCTGGCGGCGGTGATCGATGCAGCCAGGGCGATAACCTCTGGTGAAGGAGAGCTGTTTATTGCCGGCGGGGTTGAAAGCATGACCCGCGCACCGCTAACTTTCAATAAGGCCAATACCGCGTACAGCAAAGACATTACCGTCTATGACAGCGCCATTGGTGTGCGTTTTCCGAATAAGGTGTTCGGTGAGCAGTTTGGTCACGACGCCATGGCGGAGACGGCAGAAAAGGTCGCCGTTGCGGAGCGGGTAAGCCGTCAGCAGTGTGATCAGTGGGCGTTTGAATCACAGCAAAAATGGGAGCGGGCCAGCGGGGCCGGTTATTTTGCCGAAGAGATAGTGCCGGTGGTAGTTCCGCAGAAGCGCGGCCAGCCTGATCGGGTGGTGGAGGTGGACGAGCATCCCCGTTTTGGGGCGGATCTTGAGAAAATGGCGGCCATGAACCCGCTGTTTGATGGTGGTGTGGTTACCGCTGCCAATGCATCAGGTATCAATGACGGCGCGGCGGCGGTTATTGTCGGTAGTCGAGAATTCGGCCAACAACACGGCTTGAAGCCGATGGTACGCGTACTCGGTGGCGCAGCGGCGGGGGTGGAACCCTCGGTGATGGGGCTGGGTCCGGTGCCGGCCACGCAAAAATTACTAAAGCGCCTGGGACTCAAGCTCGATCAGATGGATGTCATCGAAATCAATGAAGCTTTCAGCGCACAGCTACTTGGGGATTTAAACCAACTCGGTATCGCTACAGACGATGCCCGCATTAACCCCAACGGCGGGGCGATTGCGGTGGGTCATCCTTTGGGTGCCTCCGGCGCGCGGATTGCCCTGACTGCGGCGCGTCAGTTGCAACGTTGCGCGGGTCGTTATGCGCTGGTAACCATGTGTATTGGGGTGGGTCAGGGTATCGCCACTGTACTCGAACGGGTGGAGTAAACGGTTAGCTGTTACGGTCCACCATCTCAGTCATTTTTTCTCTTAATTCGGCGGGGATTTGAATGTCCTCTTCACTGAGTTGCAATTTGCCGTGGATAAGGTCGGCATGAAAACATTTTGAGACCCAGGGCAGGCCGGTGGCAATTTTATTCCAGCTGATACCTTCATCACTGCTTAACCAGACTTCGCCATGGGTATTGCCCAGAAATATTCGCGATTGGTCCGCGCAGGCTTCCAGACAACCGGCTTCGAAACTGGGCATCATCTCTGCGGGTAGCCCCTGGTCTGCTTGCTGCCAGGAGTCGCCGCCGTCTCGGGTGTAATAAATCGCCGACCTGGCGGAACCGGTAGCCCAGGCTTCGGGCGTGGCATAGCCGCCAACCACCACCAGGTGATCGGGTTTGTTGGGATGGCATACCAGTTGATCGGCATAACCAATGCGGGGGATCAAGTCGGCCATCTCAAACCAGGTCTGTCCGCCGTCATCGCTGCGGTTGAAGAAAAATCCGTCGGCTATAAACAGCCGCTCCGGGTTAACCGGACTGACCACAGCGCGGTGTAAGTCGTTGGGTAGGTCTTCAGCGAGTTGTGTCCAGCTCTGGCCGGCGTCGCTGCTGCGGTAGAGTCCGCCCTGCTCAATGCAGGCGTAGAGTCGTTCACTGTTGTGGGGGTCGATGGCAATCGTTTTTATATGACCGAGAAAAGGGGGTGCTGGGAAGGTCCAGGTATCGGCGTTACTAACGGTATTAAGACCTTCAAGATGTAGCCAGCTCTCGCCGAGGTCCTCGCTGACAAACAGGTTGGCCGGTTCGGTGCCCGCGTAAACCAGGGTTTTTCCGTTGCGCTCGGTGACCGCCAGGCTGTAGACATTGGTGACGCTCAGACCCTGGTTGGCCGGTCGCCAGTCGGTGCCATCGTCGGAAACAAATATGCCGGCGTCATGGGAGCCGGCAATAAAACGTCCTTCGGGTGTTTGCAGTAGCGCACAAAAATGGTGCTCGATGAGCTGGCTGTCGGATTGATGCCACTCGCCGCTTTCAGCTTCTGACAGGGTAATAAGCCCCTGAGTAGTCGCCACCATTAGCTGGCTGGAAAACTGGTTATTATTATAAATAGTGGTGCCACCGGGGGAGAGGCAGGTAGTCATGATTCGCTCCTCGCTTGGCCGTTAGGAAAACAGGCCTGTGGGGTGCTCCAAAATCGATTGGCTGGCAGTCTAACAGCGAGTAAGTGGTGGGTCTATTCAGGAGGTTTTGGAGCCGTTGAAGAAGAAAGCGGATAATGATTTTGGCTTCTCGGATTTACCGATTGAGGTGATTCGTAGTGGCCGCCGTAAAACCATCTCAATAAGAGTCAGTCACGGCCGGGTAGAGGTACGGGTTCCCCATGCGACCCCCGATCGGCGGATTGTGGAGTTGCTGTTAAAAAAGCGTCCCTGGATAGATGAAAAACTGCTTCAGCAAAGTGGGCAGGTGGCACCGGTCAGGGGTTATCAAACCGGTGACAGCTTCGAAGTGCTTGGCCGGCAGGTGACGCTGCACTGGGTGTCCGACCAGGTTAAGAGGGTTTATCTGCAGGGCGATGACCTAGTAGTGCATGTGCCGGCCCGGGTCGTTCAACGTCAACGCTATGTAAAGCGGGCGATAGAGGGGTGGTTTCGCGACCAAACCCTGGCCAATGTCGGTGCCGTAATCGATCACTATGGCCCGCTGGCCGGAGTCGCGCCGACCGCTATTAAAGCCCGGCGCTACAAAGCCCGCTGGGGCAGTTGTAACCACCGCGGCGAGTTGTCGTTTAACTGGTTAATCCCGGTTGCTCCACAGACTATCGTCGACTATGTGGTGGTTCACGAATTGTGCCACCTGAGGCATATGAACCATAGCCAGGCTTTTTGGGCCTGTGTGGAAGCGCTTTTGCCGGATTATCGCCAGCGCCGCCAATGGCTGCGTTGTAATGGGTGGCGACTGGTGGTGTAGTTCCACCCGCCAGGGGGATAAACCGGACAATTGCCGAGGTGGGTTGACGATATCCCGCTGTCTAGCCAGACTTCGTGGCCAGATAATTCAGTTCTGCCCGGATCATTTCACCCCGCAGACTCAGGGCGACTCACAGGGAGATAGACAATGAGCGAAAACAGCCTGGAAGTACATCAGTTTCAATGTCTTTCCGACAATTTTGGTTACCTGGTTCATGACCCGGTGGCGAATTTGACGGCGACCATCGACACCCCGGAAGTGGAAGCAATTGAAGCGGCATTGGCCCGTAAGGGCTGGTCCCTCACCCATATTTTTAATACCCATCACCACCCGGATCATGCCGGGGGTAATCTGGCGCTGAAGGAAAAATGGGGCTGTGAAATTATCGGTGCCGACTGTGACGCAAAGAGAATTCCGGGCATCGACCGTCGTCTGGTGGATGGCGAGCAGTTTACTTTTGGTGACCACTCCGTTCAGGTCTTTGAAACCCCGGGTCATACCGTAGGCCACGTGGTGTTTCATTTTGTCAACGATGATATTGCCTTTGTCGGTGATACCC
>JAYNPV010000169.1:0-6058 GCA_038113925.1 Gammaproteobacteria bacterium
ACCCTCTATGGAATGTTTTTGGGAGTGATGCTGACCTCGAGCCTGGAACGCCTTATCCGTGACCACGGTATGCTGATGCTTTTACAGCCGACCGGCTAAATAAAAAACGACGAGCGTTTGGTGCAGGCAACCCTCGAACACGCCGGTAAAGCGTCCATCAACCCGGAGACCAAGGCCCTGGAAGGGCATGTATCAGGTATGCCGTTTGCTGAAATCGATGCCAACAACCCGGACGATGGCATCAAGGTGGCGTATAACTTTATGCGCGGCTCCTGGTACGCCGACTCGGTTGATTACAACCCTATGTATTTCGCCATTATTGATGGCGAAAAAGGCTTTGAGCGCGAGCAGCACTGGCGTTTTGCCCGGCTGCTTACCACTGGCCGTACTGCCCAGCCCCATCAGCTAGAGGATGATGTAATCAAGTACGAGGTGGTGCTTAACAAGTATCCGGATGATACCCGTGGACTGGGCATCGTCACCGTTTCTTACGATGACGCCCGATTGCCGGATGTCTATGCCTATATCAAGGCGGTTCGCCGCGTGCGTCGACTCTCCAGCCGTGCCTGGGCGGATCCGTTAACGGCGACTGACCTGCTCAATGACGAGTCCTTCGGTATGGCGGTTGACCCGGCCTGGTATGACGACTGGAAACTGGTGGGTAAACGCTGGATTCTCGGTAGCGCCCATTCAACCATCAATGTCAGCCTTGAGGCGGAAACTGCCGAAGACCGCTTTCCCATGATTGATATGGAAAATGCGCCCTACTGGAACGTGCTCGATGACTGGGAGCCGCGTGAGGTTTATGTGGTTGAAGCGACGCCCCCTAAGGGCCATCTGCTGAGCAAAAAAGTGCAGTATTACGACACCGAGCCTTACTCACCCATGCTCCATTGGCAGGAGTTTTATGACAAAAAAGGCGAGCTCTGGCGGGTAGAGAATTGCAATTATCGGCCCAATCTTCGCCAGGATGGTACCTGGTCACAGACGGTAAGTTACGTGCCGGTGATTGACCTGCAGCGCATGCACGCCAGTATTGTCTTTGGTCCGCCAGAAGGCAGTGGGCTGCATAACGATGCCAGCCTGGAAGTGAAACAGTTCCAACCCTCGGCGATTCCCCGTCTGATCAAGTAGGTCAAAACGGTTAGATATCCACCCAAAGGCCCCGCAGGGATTATCTCTGCGGGGCCTTTTTTATCGGCCCGGGTAGCGCTCAGAACTCCAGGTGTTTGGGGGTGCGCGGAAAGGGCATCACGTCGCGGATATTGGTGACGCCGGTAACCAGCATCAACAGCCGTTCGAAGCCAAGACCAAACCCGGCGTGCGGGGCACTGCCAAAACGGCGGGTGTCCAGATACCACCAGTAATCGGCTTCATCCAGTTCCATCTCCTGCATGCGGCTGACCAGTTTATCCAGGCGCTCCTCGCGCTGGCTGCCGCCGATAATCTCACCTATGCCGGGCACCAGCAGGTCCATCGCGGCTACGGTTCGGCCGTCATCGTTCTGGCGCATATAGAACGCCTTAATGTCTCGCGGATAATCGTAGAGAATCACCGGTTGTTTGAAGTGGGTTTCGGTGAGAAAGCGCTCATGCTCCGACTGTAAATCACCGCCCCAGGCCACCGGAAATTCAAACTCCTGACCACTGTCGAGCAGGATATTCACCGCATCGCTGTAGGGCAGGCGCAGAAAGGGTTTTTCCAGTATGTTCTGCAGTCGCGCCATGAGTTCCTTATCGACAAAACGGGCAAACAGATCGAAATCTTCGGCGCATTCCTCGATAACAAAATTCACCAGATAGCGAATCAGCGCCTCGCCCAGCTCCATGTCATCTTCCAGGTCCGCAAAGGCCATTTCCGGTTCCACCATCCAGAACTCGGCCATGTGCCGGCTGGTATTGGAATTTTCTGAACGAAAAGTCGGCCCGAAGGTGTAGACGTTCCCCAGTCCCATGGCAAAGGTTTCGGCGCTGAGCTGACCCGACACGGTAAGCGCTGCCTGTTTACCAAAAAAGTCCTTACTGAAATCGGCCTGGCCATCGATCAGGACGGGTTTGGCCAGGTCCATGGTGGTGACCTGGAACATCTCCCCGGCCCCCTCGCAATCGGAACCGGTGATAATCGGCGTGTGCAGGTAATTAAACTCCCGGGCGCGGAAGAAATCGTGAATCGCCAGCGCCAGTTGCGAGCGAAGCCTGAACATGGCGCCATATTTGTTGGTACGCGGTCGCAGGTGGGCAATGGTGCGCAAATACTCATCGCTGTGGCGCTTTTTCTGCAGCGGATAGTCATCCGGGCTGCTACCGAGCAACTTGAGGCTGCTGGCATGCAGTTCCCAGCGCTGCCCTTTACCGGGGGAATCCACCAGTGCGCCGGTCACTTGCACGGCGGCACCGGTGCTGGCCTGCTGCACCACTGGATAATCGGTCAGTTCCGTGTCGACCACGACCTGCAGGTTGGTCAGGCAGGAGCCGTCATTGAGTTCCAGAAAAGAGAAGGTTTTCGAATCGCGGCGGGTTCTCACCCAGCCTTTAATCAACACTTCACCGGTCGCTTGCCCGGCGCCGAGGGCCGCTTTAATCAGGGTTCTTTGCATGGGGGTATCTGTGCTTGAGTCGTTGCCGGAGTTTAATCCGGGCGGGGGTCAATGGTTCGATGATAATTGTATGTCGGCTGAGCCGGGGGCGCAGTAGCGGGTTATTATTAACCCCTGCCCGAATTTATTAATAAATGAGGAGAGAAAAAATCATGAAAATTCCTGGAATGTTAACCCCGGAAACGCTCGAATCGGGCGTAATCGACCCGCTTTCGACGCGTAAATTTTCTGACGACCAGGCGACGGTTGTCCCGGTTTATACCGATGAAAAAGATATGGCAATCGTTACCTGGAACCTGATGCCGGGTCAGGAGAACGAGTCCCACGCGCACCCCAATGGCGCCCATACTTTTTTTATTCTTGAAGGCGAGGGGATCTACATCAAGCACCAGCCGGGTACACCGGAATGCAAGGAGTTTGCGATCAAGGCGGGTGACACGGTCAACATTCCCCGCGGATTGGTTCATGGTATTCGCAATACCGGCGATAAACCGCTCTCCTATTTCGCCATTACCACGACGGCGGGCGGTGAATACCAGCGCGTGGTCGATGGCGTGGTTCAGGAGCACTGAGTCATCAGGGAAATTGCGACCCGCGAACGCACTGATCGAATAGCCCCAACGACCGGGGTTTCACCTCCGGGAAGTGGAGCGGTGGGTTGTTATCTGCTGCGACTGGATTTACCGCAAGCGGTGCAGATCGCCGTCGGCAAGGCGGGGGTGCGGCAGTTTTTGCCGGGCAGTTATCTCTATGTCGGTAGCGCGTTTGGGCCGGGGGGTGTCAGAGCCCGCCTGGACCATCACCTGCGTCATAGCGAGCGACCCCACTGGCATATCGACTATCTGCGACACTATGCCGCGATAGACGAAATCTGGTATAGCGAAAGTGAGCAACGTCTGGAGCATCGCTGGGCGCGGGCGGTCTCTCGTATGTCCGCCAGCCAACCGGTGAGTCCAGGGTTGGGGGCATCCGACTGCGGTTGTCCTACCCACCTGTTTTATTTTTCAACTGCTCCGACTCTTGCTGGCTTTAAACGCAATTTGCGGCTGGTTTCAACAGAGGAGTTGGGCGAAGGTATTGATTATTTGCTTCAACGAACCATTATTCAGGATTGCCAACCATGACCCTCGCCGTTGACCAGGTCACGGGTTACCACGCCCATGTCTATTTTGATGCCGATACCCGGCCCGCTGCCGAGCAACTTCGAGAAGATCTGGGTGACCGGTTCGATGTGCAGCTGGGTCGCTGGAAAGAGGGGCCGGTAGGGCCCCATAGCCGTGCCATGTACCAGGTGGCTTTCGCCCCCGAGGAATTTAACCGGTTGATCCGCTGGTTAATGTTAAATCGTCGCGGGCTCGATATTCTGGTCCATCCGGAGACGGGGCTGGGACACGCGGGGGACCACACCACCCGGGCACTTTGGTTGGGGCAGTCGTTACCCCTCGATATCGACTATCTGCGCCAGTATGACCATGAGCTGGGATTGCCGGAAGCAGTTGCCGACCGTTAGCGCTTCAGGTGCTAAGAGCTCCTTCGGATCACGCCCGCAACTGAGTCTGATTCATGCCGATTTCAAGCTTCATCACCAGTTGAGATAGCACCGAATCGTGCTGTGGCGTGAGCTGGGTGAAGCTCAAGCCGATTTCGCACTGACCGCTCGCTGTCGTTTCTCCGACATGGCGGACCTGTGCTCCACAACTGATAACCTGCGTATTCGCCTGTAACAACTGACAGCGGTAGAGCAGCTCGTCCATCTCCAGTGCCGGGTCTGGTTGCTGATCAATGATTACGCGGCAGCCGCTGACAGAAAGATCCTGGACCGCCCCGACGATCACCGCTTCGCGCACGCGGCTGTGCAGATTCACTGCCAGCTGCATGCCGCTTACAGTTTGTGCGCGAAAGGCATTACGTCGCTGTTGATACCAGGCCCGTTCCGGGAGGGTCATTTCCAGCCAGGGTTGGCCGTTGGTCTGACCGTTTTTGATGATACGGCCGGCACCAAACCAGGTGCGGATACCATCAAGATTGCACTGCACGGAAGCCGATTTGCCTTGCATTAACAACTGGTTGCCGGTGTCGGGTATCAGGGGATCGAGAAAACAGCTGTTGCCGTGTTCACTGATTCCAAAAAGCACACTGCCGAAGGATTGCTTCGATTCATTAAAAGCGATCTGAATCGGTTTTCTGGAGGCGATAATGCGCCGGCAGAGCTTAATGATCTGCTGTTTGCCTGTTATCAGGTATTCATTTGCTGTCGTTGCCACCCGGATGCCCAAATTTCCTGACCCACTAAACTGAGAAGATTATCGACCTCAGCGCCGGTTTCTTGAGCAGGCAATCGTTAATAACCGCGGGCTTCTGGCGAAATTTCCGACCCAGACCCTGGCCGAATCCTTTATTATCAGTGGCCAAAAATAACGACCATAAATCACCCCAAAACCAGGTTTAATGAGGAGCAAGAAATGAACCCGATTGAGCAGGATTCTCAGTTTACTCAACTTGCTGAGGATCGCTGGCAGCTGAACTTTTCTGACCGTTGGGGTGTGCGTAACATCCCCAATGGAGGTTATCAGATGGCAGCCGTGGCGCGGGTGCTGGCCGAGCAGGTGCCCCATCCCCATCCACTGACGGTCACCGGCCACTATTTGCGGCCGGCCTCCCCCGGTCCCGCCGAGGTAACGACTGAACTGCTCAAAGCGGGTAAGGCGATGTCCACCGGAGTGGCCAGGCTCTACCAGAACGATAAACAGACCCTGCATATCACCGCCAGCTATAGTGACCTGAATAAAACCGCTGGCCCCTCGTCTCTGGAGGTGGAAGCGCCGCAGTTTCCGGCCCCTGAGGAGTGCATCCCGCTATCAGAAGTGATCAAGGAAGAAACCGCCATTCATAACACGCTGGAAACCCTGCTGGACCCGGCCTGTACTCATTGGGGTCAGGGAGAATCGGCAGAGTTTCGGGTGTGGATGCGGTTTCGTGACCACAGCGCCCCCGATTTATGGTCATTGCTGCTGTTTGCCGATGCCCAACCGCCGCCGATTTTCAACCTGATCGGTTACGTGGGTTGGGTGCCCACGGTTGAGCTAACTGTCCATCTGCATAAACCGCCCGCGCCGGGCTGGTTACGTGCCCGGTTTCGCAATTTCATCGTCCAGAATGGAATACTGGAAGAGGACGGCGAGATCTGGGACTCCACCGGCGAGCTGGTGGCGGTCTCCCGGCAGATGGGTCAGGTGCGGATGCTGCCCACCGAGAGCTGAGCCGACTATTCCACGCCCTGGCTGTGCAGATACTCGTCGTAGGTTCCGGCATAGTTGGTGACGCCATCGGCGGTGAGTTCGATAATTCTCGTCGCCAGTGATGAGACGAACACCCGGTCGTGACTGACAAACAGGATGGTGCCGGTGTAATCATCCAGCGCCATGTTGATGCCGCGAATGGCTTCTTCCACGGAAATGCCTT
>JAYNPV010000170.1:0-437 GCA_038113925.1 Gammaproteobacteria bacterium
GGATCAGCTGGCACCCGTGGTAATCGGCTCAGGGCCTGTCTCCCGCGGCAGTATGAGCCGCGATACCCCTATTATTGGCACCACCGAGGATATACAACAGATTCGCTCGCTTGAAATCGCTCAGGGGAAGTTCATCGCCACCCCCGACCCGCGCCGCTCCACTTCCATCGCCGTGCTCGGTCATACCCTGAAACAGGAATTGTTCGGCAACCGATCTGCTGTGGGCCAGTGGATTCGGGTTGAAGATCGCCGGTTTCGGGTGGTGGGGGTCTTGATGGAGCAAGGCAACTCGTTTGACCTCGACTGGAACGAGATCATTCTGGTACCCGTTGCCACCGCCCAACAACTGTTTGATACCCAGACCATGTTCAGAATTCTCATCAGTCAGGGCGAAGGCGCTGACCAATGTTGCGATAACCCGAATGCCGAAATGAGAG
>JAYNPV010000170.1:447-5944 GCA_038113925.1 Gammaproteobacteria bacterium
ACCTGGAAGCATTAAAGGAGCGGATCAAACAGACCATCGCCCAGCGCCACGACGGCGAGGACGATATCACCATCCTCAGTCAGGACTCGCTGCTGAAAACCTTCAACCGTATCTTTGCCGCCCTCACTCTGGCACTGGCGGGGATCGCCGCAATCAGTTTAATTGTGGCAGGCGTACTGATCATGAACGTCATGCTGGTATCGGTCTCGCAACGCACCGCTGAAGTCGGCCTGTTGAAAGCCCTCGGCGCTCCCGCCAGCCAGATATTAAAACTGTTTCTTACCGAGGCTTTCCTGCTCTCTATCGCCGGGGCCATGGTCGGCCTGGGGATGGGGCTAAGTGCCAGTTGGCTAGTCAGGGAGATTTACCCGTCGATTCCTGCCTACGCGCCGGCCTGGGCCATTGCCGGGGGCATCATCATTGCGCTGATCAGCGGTCTTTTATTTGGCTGGCTACCCGCCCGCCGAGCCGCCCGGCTTGACCCGGTATTGGCGCTGGCCGGTAACAAGTAGGATGTCATCGACATCCACTATGGTGGGCTGCTAGTCATGCGCCAAATTGATTTTCTGGAATTTACCCGCGCGGCAATAGTCGGCCACCGAACCCGCAGCCTGCTCAGCGCCATCGGTATTGCCATTGGCATTCTCACCGTCACCCTGCTCACCGCTATCGGTACCGGTCTGCACGGCTACGTAAGCGCGGAGTTCACCCAGTTCGGCACTAATCTGGTCGCCATCGCACCCGGCAAACGCACCACCCATGGACCGCCCACCGGGGTGATTAACGCCGTTCGCCCACTCAGTATTGCCGACGGTGAATCGCTGCGCGGTTTACCCGGCGTAAACAAGGTTATGCCGCTGGTACAGGGCAATGCAGAGGTCGAAGCCGGTAAACGATCTCGGCGTACCACCATCTTCGGGGTCGGCCCGGCCATGCCGAGCATGTGGCAAATGGAAATCGCCGAAGGTGCTTTTCTGCCCGCTGACAACCCGGAAGCGCCCCGCGCCTATGCCGTCCTCGGTGCAACCATGGCGGAAGAGCTGTTCAGGAATGAGTCGGCTATCGGGGAAATTATTCGTGTCGGCAGCTACCGCTTTCGAATCATCGGCGTTATGGCAGAGAAGGGCCAGTTTCTCGGCTTTGATCTTGATGACACCCTCTACATTCCCGCCGCATCGGCCCTGTCACTGTTTAACCGCGAAGGGGTCATGGAAATTGATGTCAATTATCACGACCACTTCACCTCGACGCAGATGGCAGACACCATTAAAAAAGCCTTGCTAAGACGTCACGGCGCCGAAGATTTCACCATTACCACCCAGGAAGAGATGCTCGCCACCCTTAACACTATTCTCGATGTCCTCACCATGGGCGTAGCCGCCCTGGGGGGTATTTCCCTGCTGGTCGGCGCGGTGGGCATACTCACCGTCATGACCATCGCCGTGCAGGAACGCATTAGCGAAATCGGCCTGTTGCGGGCGCTCGGTGGCACCCGCGGACAGATAACCGCCCTGTTCCTGGGTGAGTCAACCGTGCTCTCCGTCGCCGGCGGCCTGGCCGGACTGGCACTGGGTATATTGATCGTGTTAGTCGCCAACCAGTTGCTGCCCGATTTACCGGTTGCCAATGCCTGGAACTACATACTCGCCTCCCTCGGCATCGCGGCGGGCATCGGTCTACTCAGCGGTGCCCTGCCGGCGATCCGAGCCGCGCAAATTGACCCACTGGCGGCGCTACGGAGTGAATGATGGGGCCACTTCAACGACTTTAATTAGAGATGGTTCGACAAGCTCACCACGAACGGAAAACCCCCAGTGCCATCACTCTGAGTTCATCCCAGCTTATGGAATCGCCCTGAGCCTGCCGAAGGGCCAACCCCCCAACCGCTTGCCCTGAGCCGGTCGAAGGGCCCCTAACCCAAACCAGCCAAATTATCATTCCAGTTGTCACAAGGCAGTTCTATCCCATCACACCACTAGCCAACCACGTTAAAATAAAGGCCAACGGACAGACCGATTTCGGCCTATTACACTTACCTGGTATACCCCCTCTCAATGAACAGCAACCGCTGCAAACCATCCTCCCTAACCCTCAGCGTCACCGATCAGGCCCCGATTCACGACAGCGGCAATTCCAGCCAGGCGATTGTCAATAGCATTAAACTGGCGCAGCTCTGCGACCGCCTCGGCTATCACCGTTACTGGTTTGCCGAACACCACAACTCCCACGGTTACGCCTGCCCGTCGCCAGAGATCATGGTCGCCCACGCGGCACAGAATACCCAACGTATTCGTGTCGGCACCGGCGGGGTCATGCTCACCCACTATAGCCCGACCAAAGTCGCCGAGAGTTTCCGCGTACTGTCCGCGCTCAACCCGGGTCGTATTGATCTGAGTATTGGTCGTGCTCCCGGCGGTGACCGGGTAGCCAGTCAGGCCCTGACCTGGCCGCGCCAGCCTTTAACCAGCGATGTTTACCCCCAACAGGCCGCCACTTTGATGGCCATGCTCCACGACGATTTGCCGGCGGATCACCCCTTCGAGCAGGTGCGAATAATCCCCGAAGATGCCCAGGCTCCGGAGACCTGGATGCTCGGCTCCAGCGGCGGTAGTGCCGCCCTGGCGGGCCAGCTCGGGTTTGGGTTTGTGTTGGCGCTGTTTATCAACACCCACGAACGCACCCCCGCGATTATGGAGGAGTACAAGGCCGCGTTTAAACCTTGCAAAGCAAGGCAAGCACCAGAGACCATGATTGGCGCGGCGGTAATTTGCGCCCCTACCCGGGAAGAGGCCGACCGCATTGCCCGTACCCGCACCATCTGGATTCAAACCGCCCTCGCCAGCGGCAGAATCATCGACCTGCCCTCACCAGAAGAGGCCGAGCGGCTCTACGACCAGCTCGATGAGCAGGAGAAATCGCGTTATAGCAAGGTACTCGGCAACACCATTGTCGGCACCCCGGCCGATTGCCGGGAGCAGCTGGAAGCAGAGGCCAGCAAATATGGCGTTGACGAGGTGAGTGTGGTCTGCGTGACCTATGCCCTTGAGGATCGTCTGCGCTCCTACGAATTGCTGGCCAACGAATTTGGCATGAACTGACCGGCAGTTCGGTTAGCATATGGAGCACCAATAACAATCGATCCGGGTCAACGGTTATGAGTCTCTTTACATGGTCCTGGCTATTTCTGGCCGGCTATGTCGCCATGATGATTGCCTTCGGCATTATCGGCAAAGGTCGCGTTCAACACGCCGATGATTTCGCCACCGCTCGCCACGGTTATGGTCCGCTGTTTCTGGCGCTGGCTTTTTCCGCCACCACCGCCAGTGGCGCCACCTTTCTGGGCATTCCCGGCCTGGCCTACAAAGCCGGTCTGCCCAGTCTCTGGCTGCTGATTGGCTATCCGCTGGGTACCTATATCGGGGTACTCATTTGTCTGCGCATAGTCACCCGGGGTGGGGATCATTTTGGCAGCCGCTCGATTCCCGAATACCTGGGCGACCGCTACCAGTCAGAGGCCATTCGTCTGCTGGCGGCCGTGGTCTCGCTGCTGCTACTCACCTACCTGGCCGGTCAGTTACTGGCGGGCCTGGTGATGTTTGAACAGATGCTCGGCCTGAGTGCCCCCTGGGCACTGCTGATCACCTCAGTGGTGCTACTGGCCTACGTTGAAATGGGCGGTGCCCACGCCGATATTCTGACCGATGGCGTACAGGGCGCATTGATGCTGATCCTCGCCATCGGCCTGGCGGTGCTGTTCATCACCGGTTGGGGATTCAGCGGCGGATTCGATGAACTGCTGAGCAGATTAAAAACGCTCGACCCCCACGCCGTGGCCGCTTTTAATCCCGGCCAGATGCTGTTCGCCTCTCCCTGGGCAGGCATCGCTATTATCATCGCCCACATCCCCCTGGGGCTAATGCCGCACCTGGGCAACAAACTCTGGGCGCTGCGCGACCCGCGCGACCGTAATCGCTTTTTAATCATCGCTTTTGTGATGGCGCTGATTCTGCCGGCCATGGCCCTGGGCGGCATCATGGCCCGCGGCGTCCTCGGCGATGATCTGATGGCCGGCGGTGCCAATCAGGCACTGCCGCTACTGTTTAAAGAGATTTTTCCTACCTGGCTCGCCGCCTTTCTTGGGGTCGGCATACTCGCTGCGGTCATGTCCACCGCCGATGGCCTGGTAATTTCAACCTCACAGATATTCGCCAACGACATCTACCGGCGCACCATCGTACCGCGAATGCAAGCGCCCCTCAGTGGCGACCTGCTCGACCGGCGCATTCTGTCGATCAGCCGCTGGACCACGCTGGTGGTGATGGTGGCGGCAGCCGGCCTGGCGTGGATATTCATGGGCATGAACGTCACCCTGCTTATCTGGCTCGGCATTGGCGGCACCATGGCCGGCCTTACCGGTCCGTTAATACTCGGTGCCCTCTGGCCCGGTGTGACCCGCGCCGGAGCGGTCTGCGGTTTCATCGCCGGTGTCCTGCTGTTCGCCCTGTTTCGAACTGACCTGATCACCGCCGCCTCCCGCATCCTGGCTACGCCCGATAGCGTCAGCGCGTGGCTGGCCATACAAACTCCCAACCCCTACAGCTGCACCGCTCTGGCCATGATCGGGGCCACCTTACTGACCATTATGGTGTCGCTGATCACCCGACCGCTGCCGGCCGACCATCTGCAGGCAGTATTTGGCCGCCACTGACCAAAACCAAACACTGGAGAGGATTTCCATGCAATCACTCAGCGAGCTATCTGCCGATGTCGCCGCCCAACTCAAGGCACGCGGCGAGACCCTCTCCATCGCCGAATCCTCCACCGGTGGCCTGATCTGCGCCGCCCTGCTGGCAATCCCCGGTGCCTCGGCCTATTTCGAAGGCGGCGGCGTGGTCTACACCCTGGCATCGCGCGTGCAGCTACTGGGGATTACCAACGAACAGGTCGAGGGGCTCTCCCCCTTGAGCGAAGAGTACATCGCCCTCAGCGCAGCGGCGATAAGAACCAAACTATCCACCACCTGGAGCCTGGCCGAGATCGGTGCCAGTGGTCCCACCGGCACCCGCTACGGCCATCCGCCAGGGATCTGCGCACTGGCCGTTGATGGCCCGGTTCAACTCACCCGGATAGTGGAAACCGGCAGCGACGACCGCGAGGCCAATATGTGGAGCTTTGCCCAGGCAGCTCTTGAATTGCTAGGCAAGGCACTGCGCCAGCACCAGCGCAGCTGACCCGAGATAGATGTTCCCGCGCGGAATTACCGGCGCAGCGCTGAGAAAGCGTTAATCCCCAGGGCACCCCCCCTGGCCACTCAATTCAGCGGCAAGTAACAGTGCGGGCGGTAGGAGCGACTTCATTCGCGACCGCGCAGATGACCGACCCGGCTGCTCATAAATACACGAGATACCTTCGACCATCTTCCTGTAACGTTTACCCCACTCAAAATTTCAATCCGCTCCCGGCCCGGAGGCCGGGAGATGCCAGAATTATCCGATAC
>JAYNPV010000171.1:0-464 GCA_038113925.1 Gammaproteobacteria bacterium
TCATTTAAGGCTATCCAGCGTATTAGTGCTGATTATCGATCCTTCATTTACACCAGCAAACACCCCGGATTCAGCCCAGCACCCCAAAAAGGTGGTGGCCCCCAACCCTTAAAACCCGGGTAGCAAACATGGCAACAACCGACTTCTCTTCTCTGGGCCTGGCAACACCCATTCTTAAAGCCATAAACGACCTGGGTTATGAACAGCCTTCGCCCATTCAGCAACAGGCGATCCCTTACTTGCTGGATGGGGAAAATCTCTTAGGCGTTGCCCAGACCGGTACCGGCAAGACCGGTGCCTTTGCCCTGCCCCTGCTCAGTCGCATCTCCGCCGGTAATAAAAGCCCGCAGATACTGGTACTTGCTCCTACCCGGGAACTGGCGATTCAGGTCGCAGAAGCCTTCAAGAGTTATTCACGGCACATAAAAAACTTTAATGTCATCCCCATTTACGGGGGACAGGAT
>JAYNPV010000171.1:474-2658 GCA_038113925.1 Gammaproteobacteria bacterium
GGATATCCGCGGCCAACTCAAGGCGCTGAACCGCGGGGCCGATGTGGTCGTCGGTACCCCGGGTCGCCTGCTCGACCACCTTAAGCGGCGCATCCTTAAACTTGATGACCTCAAGGCCGTAGTCCTCGATGAGGCCGACGAGATGTTACGTATGGGCTTCATCGAGGATATTGAAACCATTCTCGGCCAGACACCTGACACCGCCCAGCGCGCGCTCTTCTCCGCCACCATGCCGGCACCGATTAAACGGGTGGCGAATAAATACATTGGTGATGCCCAAGAAGTACGTGTGGCTGCCAAAACCCGTACCGTCGAAAAAATCGAACAGCAATACCTGATTGTCCATTTCAGCCACAAGCTCGATACCCTGACCCGCATCCTCGAAGTCGAGCAGTTCGATGCGATGATCATTTTCGTGCGCACCAAGTCGATGACCATCGAACTGGCAGAAAAACTCGAAGCCCGCGGCTTCTCCGCCCACGCCCTCAATGGCGACCTGAATCAGGGTCTCAGGGAAAAAATCATCGCCCGCCTTAAAAATGGCGGTATCGACATTATCGTTGCCACCGACGTAGCCGCCCGTGGTCTTGATGTTGAGCGCATCAGTCACGTGGTCAACTTCGACATTCCCTACGATACCGAATCCTATGTCCACCGTATTGGCCGCACCGGCAGAGCCGGCCGCGAAGGTAAAGCCATTCTGTTCGTTACTCCCAAGGAACGCCGCCTGCTGGGAGCCATCGAAAAAGCCAACCGGCAGAAACTGACCGCGCTACAGGTACCCACGGGCGAGCAGGTCAGCCAGCAGCGAATCGCCCGATTCCAGTCCAATGTGCAGGAAACCATCCAGAGCCAGGATCTGAGCAGTTTCCGGGAGCTGGTTGAACAGCTGGCCCACGATACCGAGACCGATGTCGGTGAAATTGCGGCGGCGCTGGTCTGGCAGGCCCAGCAGGATCGGCCGCTATTCCCGAAATTCGCGCCCCTGCCCGATGCCAGCAGACCTTCCCGCGGTGACCGAAATCGGGGTAATCAGTCCGACCGTGGAGGCCGGGAGCGCCCTTCTCGGCGCACGGATAAAAGCGAGGCTCCTCGCCGGCCCCGCAAGCCCAAAGCAGTGGGTGAAAACATGGAGCGTTTTCGCATTGAAGCGGGTCTCGATCACGGCGTAGGCCCCGGCGATATCGTCGGGGCCCTGGCCAACGAAGCCGGTATTGATGGCGAATACATCGGCAACATCAGTATTAATAATACTCACAGCACCGTGGACCTGCCCGAAGGCATGCCCAAAGAGATATTCGAACACCTGAAGAAAACCCGGGTGCGCCAGCAACCGATGAAGATCAGTCGGGTCGATGCCGCAGGCAGCGAACCGCCGGCAGACAAGCGCGTACCCCCTAAACACAAACCGCGTAAAAGCAATAACCCTAAGACCCGCAGCAAAGCGACTAAAGCAACAAAAGATAAACCAAAGAAAAGTAGAAAGCCTAAAGAAAAGCTGACACTGAAGAAGAGCACGTCGGCCGAAGAAAAACTGACCTCCGACTGAGTTCAATCCGGTCGCCTATTCACAGAAATTACAATTAATAGAACCAGGACAACCGTAAAAATCACTTAAGCGCCCGGTTCCGTGCGTGGTAAGGCCCTTCGACAGGCTCAGGGCGAGCCCTTCGACCAGCTCAGGGCGAGCGGGGGAAAGACAGGACGATACTGCTACGTTAGTGGTGAGCTTGTCGAACCACCTCCACACGCAGCCGTTCGGCAAACTCACGACCTACACATCTAATAAAAAAGAGCTAATCACCCTGCACTGTGCGTGGTGAGACCCTTCGACCAGCTCAGGGCGAGCCCTTCGACAGGCTCAGGGCGAGCGGGGAAAGACAGGACGATACTGCTCCGTTCGTGGTGAGCCTGTCGAACCACCTCCATACACAGCCCTTCGGCAGGCTCAGGGTGAGCGGGGGAAAGGTCGGAGCGACCGCGTTCGTATTGAGGCCTCATACAAGGTCTCTCAGGGCAGAGCTCTGGACACCCATCCGGCCTTATGGCAGGGGAATCTCCAGCTGAAACCGGCTGCCACCGGCCGGTTGCCTGACTATTTGCAGGTCGCCACGGTAGCTCTCCACCAGGGTCTGCACGACGGCCAGACCAATACCCTCTCCCGGGTCGGCAGCATCGACTTGA
>JAYNPV010000171.1:2668-5929 GCA_038113925.1 Gammaproteobacteria bacterium
GTTCCGGTGATATTCCGGGACCATCATCGGTGACGCTAATCCTCAAAACCGTGGCGTCGGCTGTTTGTAGTAACTCAAGCAGACAACCCACCTCAGAATCCGCCCATTTGCAGGCGTTATCCAGCAAATTCCCCAGCAGTTCGAGAAAATCGCCGCCATCGCCAGGAAAGCAGGCTTCCGGTTGAATATCAACCCGCCACTGCAACTCCTTTTCGGCATAAACTTTTTTCAGACTATTCACCAACTGCTCAACAAGCGGGGCGACCGCTACCGGTTCGCGCAGCACTAAGGGCCCGGCAGTAGCCGCCTTTTTCAGGTGATATTCCACTATCCGGTCAAGGTTATTGACCTGCTGTAAATTCTCGGCGTCGTTAATCAGACCGTTTTTCAAGGCCGCCAGCGGTGTCTTGATGCTGTGGGCCGCGTCGCCCAGCGCGTTTCGGTAGCGGTCAAGACTGGTACGCTGGCGCTGCAGCAGCGCGTTCAGGCTCTGGGTCAGCGAGCTTATCTCCACCGGATATCCGTCACTTAATTGCTGCCGACGACCCGTTCTGACCTGGTCGACTTCTGCCACGGCCCGGCTGAGCGGTTTCAATCCCCAACGCAGCACCAGGGCTTCGACCATCAGTACCAATAGCGTGGTCGCCCCCAGGCCAATAAACAGCGTATTACGAAACTGCTCCACTTCGGCCTGTAAAGCATCGGCCTTTTCCGCCACCGAAAACCGCAGCAGACGGGAATGGTCAGCGCTTATTTCCCAGCTAACCGCCAGCGTGGAGCGGTACCAGTGCTCACCATTAATCAGCGGGGAATCGGTCAGGGTTTCGCCCATCGCCATCTCAGGCGGCAACGGCAACCGCCGTTCGCCCATCGACAGCGATTGCCAGATCGAATGATTTTCCGCAGAAACCACCTCCGCGATCAGCTCAGATTCGGACTGTAACAGGCGAAACTGGGGAAACTGCTGGGGAAACCGTACCTCCCCCTGAGGCGTAATCTCCACCGCAGCGAGCAATCCGTAGATATCACTCAACAGCCGTTCATTGAGTGACTGCTCGGCACTCTGCCGAAAGGCCGCCAGCAGTGCGGAGGCAATCAACGCAAAGGCGACCAGTAACAGCAACAGCGTGGCGCTTAGCACCCGCGCCCTGACGGAGACCGGCCGACTAGATTCTTGGCGTGACAAAGCGATAGCCGACGCCGCGCACGGTTTCAATCGGTGCCCGGTTCGCCTGCGGATCAAGTTTTGCCCGCAGGCGGCGTACGAAGACCTCAATAACATTGCTGTCCCGCTGCTGCTCATCGTCATAGAGATGTTCGGTCAGCTCCCGTCGTGACAGGGGCTGGCCCGCATGCAACATCAGATACTCAAGCAGACGATACTCGTAGTCGGTGAGCCCTACTTGCCTGTCATCAATGGTAAGGCAGCGAGTGGTACGGTCCAGCCGGTAAGGGGGACAATTAAGTTGGTCGTGAGACCAGCCGGCTGCGCGCCGAAGGAGTGTTTGCAGTCGGGCCATTAGTTCCTGCATAACAAAGGGTTTCACCAGATAGTCATCGGCACCCATTTCCAGCGCAGCTACCTTATCCTGCCAGGCTGAACGGGCAGTCAACACCAGAATGGGAAAACTTAGCTCAGCCTGACGCCATTCGCGGATCAGCTCCAGGCCACCTTTCTTCGGCAAGCCCATATCCAGCACCACCAGATCACAAGGATACTGCTGGCCGAAATAGAGCCCCTCCGCACCGTCAACCGCCAGATCAACCACGTAACCGATTTCGGTTAGTGATTTATGCAGCTGAGCGCGCAGCGCGGGGTCATCTTCCACCACCAGCACTCGCATTGAATCACCCCTCTATTGGCACTTTGAGGATCAACGCTTACTGTCACCCTTCACCACCAGGTCACGTACCCGACCATCGGGAGTTAACACTCTCGTTTTTACCCCACCGCCGCTCGGCCGGGTCGAGATCACCCGTGACCCCGGGGCAGGGCTAACCCTGGTAACCGTCTTTTTACCCGCGGTTGACTTGGAGCGCGAATCCGTCTGCTCGGAACTCTGGGCAGCGCCAGAAAAACAAAAACATAACCCGGCCACTGCCGCCGTGGTTTTTAACCACGACCCGTTGATCATTCTTTTCACTATCAAGGCTCACTGTTAATGGGGCGATTCTGCTCACCCCCAGGGATTTAATATCGGTAGCCAATATAACCACCCCAACGGGATGAATGGTAGCCACTTATGCCACTGCGCAGGCGAATCCCATGGGATCGGTGGGAATATCCCCTCCTGGAGTGCCCCTGGTGCACCCTTGACCGCCGGCCGTCACGAATCCCCTGCCGATATCCCTGTTTAAAACCGCGACGGTAACTCTTCTTTTTTTGAAAACCACGGTGGTGAATACCCTGTTTGCTGCCATGGCGATTATGGTAGTGCCGATTCGAGCGGTAACGCCGGGAGCTGTAGGGATTGGATATCCCATAACTGAACACCTGTACCGTGGGCAGCCGGTGACCGCTGTAAACACGATAATTGTTGCCGCCGTGACCGGCATGGCCGGTGGCCGGAATCGCCCACACCATTACCAGCGCCGCAGCGCCCACGCACTTAACGATTAATGGCTTGCTATTCATTGTCATGCCCCTCCAGATCAACAACCGGAAATCCCGGTTGTCAGCCAGTCTATGGGGAGCATCATGAACAGAAGCTGAACGAAATAGTATTAATCGAATAAACGGAATAGTGACCGACCAGGGAGACCTCGGGTTAGCCACTATCCAGCGCTGCGCGGCCCAAAAGGACTACCGATAGGCAGTTAAGGAGGGTCGGAACCAAAACCCCAATGCCCCGCCTGATGCACAGAAAAAACCCCGGGGCCGTATTTGAGCCACCGGGGTCTGTCTCGAATGGCACTAAATTGGGCCCCTTTGGGGATAATTTAGCCAACACTCCGCTCGCCCTGAGCCTGTCGAAGGGTCGGTCCTGAGCCTGCCGAAGGGCGCTTGAATAGTTAATGCCTTTCGTCGGTGGTGAGCTTGTCGAACCACAGGCTCAGGACGAACGGCATTTTCTATCTGGTCACGCGGATATAGCGCCTTTAAAAGACCGGGTGGGCGGTTACCTGGCCTTCTGTGAAAACACGCAATACACCCTCAACTTAGTGCCATTCGGGTCTGTCTCTATATAAAGAGTTCGGTATGGAAACGGGCTATAACTTAATACAGACGTTGGTCAGCTCGGTGTAAAACTCAAGCGAGTA
>JAYNPV010000172.1:0-3192 GCA_038113925.1 Gammaproteobacteria bacterium
CGCTGCCAGCAGCGCCATTTGTACCGGCGAGGCGGCCAGGCGTCGTGCCGCCGCTGCGGGAATAATCAGCATGGCCGTGATTAGCAGCACCCCGACTATTTTAATGGCCACCGCAATCACCAGCGCCAGTAGCAGCATCAACAGCAGTTCCAGTCTGGCCACAGGCACCCCCTCGACGGCGGCAAGATCCCGGTCGAGTGAAATCAGTACCATGGGTTGCCAAAATCGGGTTAGTAGCGTGATCACCAGCAGCATCAATGCCAGTGCAACAAGCAGGTCGCTATCGCTGACCGCAATAATGTCACCAAACAGGTAGCCCATCCAGTTCATTGAGGCAGGTTCGAACAGCGCGATGGTAACCAGCCCCAGCGCCAGCGCGCCGTGGGAGAGAATGCCCAGCAAAGTGTCATCGGCTAACTGGTTACCCCGCCTCAGGCGCAGCAGTAACAGTGCCAGTGCTGCCGATGTTATCGCCACGGCCAGAGTGACAGGTAGCTCGATGGCCAGACTAAGAGCCACGCCTAGCAGGGCAGAGTGGCTTAAGGCATCGCCGAAATAGGCGAGTCGTCGCCAGACCACAAAGCAGCCCATGGGGCCGCAAAACAGGGCGACAAGAGAACCCGCCGCCAGCGCGCGCAGAATCAACTCATCCATGGACTGACTCACCGGTTTCAATGTGATCGCTGCCGTGAGGGTGAGCATGGGTATGGGCGTGCTGGTGTTCACCCATGGCATGGGAAAAAACGGCAAAGGCTTTTTCTGTTCCGGCACCAAATAACGCCCGGTACTCCGGGTGTTTATTGACCTCTTCGGGGGCACCGTGACAACAGACCATCCCCTGATCGAGGCAGAGCACCCGGTCTGTGGCAGCCATGACAAAATGCAGGTCGTGGGAGACGATCACAATCGCGCAGCCATAGTCTTCACGAACCTTTGCCAACAATTGATAAAACTCCACCTGGCCGATCAGGTCGACCCCGGCTGTGGGTTCGTCGAGCAGCAGCAGTTGCGGGGCACTTATCAGTGCGCGGGCCAGCAGAACCCGCCGCATTTCACCGCCGGAAAGCGCCTGCAGAGGTTTGGCAAACAGGGCGGTAAGTCCCAGCGCCGAGAGTAGCGCTTCCGGAATCTCTTTTTTACCGCTATTCAGGCGAACAAACCCCCGGGTGGTAATGGGCAGGGTCGGGGCTACCTGCAAGGTTTGCGGCACAAAACCGATTTTCAGACCGGGGAGGGTGCTTACCTCTCCCGTATGCACGCCCTGTAATCCGGCCATCACCCGAATCAGGGTGGACTTACCTGCCCCGTTAGGGCCAATGACCGAGATTATTTCGCCCGGCTCGATGGCCAGGTTGACGGATTGCAACAACTGACTGCCGTTGTCAGTGGTCACGGTAGCATTCTGTAACGTCAATAATGATTGCAACCGATGATCCTCATGTCAGGGCCTTAAGCCGGGGCAGGGTAGTCAACTATCCCTGGCAGTTTGCACAAATGCCGGATATCTCGACGGTTTCAATCTCTATCCGGAAGCCGATTTCGCCGGCCCGATGGCCAATCTGTTTACGCAGGTCGCCGTCGGGCAGTTCGGCCACCGTTCCGCAACGCTGGCAAATCAGAAACTGCCCATGGTGAAGGCGCCCCGGTGTACCGCAACCAATATAGGCATTGAGAGATTGCAGGCGATGAATCAGCGCATGATCGAGCAGGAACTCCAATGCCCGATAAACGCTTGTAGGCGCTGCGGACGGGTGATCGGGTTTAAGTTGTTCCAGCAGATCATAGGCTTTTACCGGGGAGTGGGAACTCCAGACCAGCTCAAAGACCCGCTGTCGTAAAGCGGTAAGCCGTGTCCCCCGCTGTTGGCATAGTGATTTCGCTGCGGCCAACGCCTTGCGCTGACAACGACCATGGTCATGGCCGTCGGCAATAAAGGGGTTGCTGGCAATGGCGAGGGACTCGTTATTATTCAGGCCATTAAAGTTCATGGGTTTGCTCGCGGGGTGGAGAGGTCCGTCAGGCCGGTTACCCCATAATGATATATTGTTGCATTTTTTCCTGCTTGAGCAGGAAACAGTCAACCCGGTAACAAAGAACAACAATGAAAAAGACAGTAACTCCGAAAACGCTGCAGCTTCTCTGTGCCCTGCTGGTCTGGCAGATAACGATGGCCAGCAGCTTAGTCCGGGCAACAGAATCGCGCGAAAGCTGGCCGCAAGTTGTGGTCTCCAGCCCGCCGCTACATTCTCTGGTGGTGGCTATCATGGGCGGGCAGGGCGACCCGCAACTGCTGTTTCGCCAGCAACTCGGGCATCACCATGCGGCGCTACGCCCGTCTCAGCTGAAGTGGCTCGATTCGGCGGATCTGCTTATCTGGTCCGGTCCGCAGCTGGAGCAGCCGATCGAGACGCTGATCAACAAGGGGGTGATTGAAAGCCGTCACTGGCAGGCGATGGAGTGTCCGGGGCTGCGTCTGCTCAGCCAGTCGGGGACAGCGACGAGTCATGACCATGGCCACGAGACTATGGGTAACCATCACGAAGAGGAACGTGATCACCCGCTTAACAGTGACCCCCATTTCTGGCTGGATATTGACAATGCCGCCTGCCTGGTTCGGGAACTTACCTCGCTGCTCGCTGAGATTGACCCGGCCCATGTCCAACACTACCGGCAAAACAGCCACCAGGTGCTGCAACGGTTGACGGCGCTGGACCAGAAGTTAGCGCAGACTTTCGCCGCAGATTCCCGACCGCTGATGGCCTACCACAACAGTTTCCGTTATCTGCTGGGGCGTTACCGGTTGCAGGTGGCGGCCGAGCTCAATCCGCCTCACGGCCAGCCGCCGGGGCTTCGGCAACTACTTCAGTTTGGTCAGCAGTTGCAATCGATTAACCCGGCCTGCGTCATTGCCGACATCAGCGCCCCCCGTGATCAACTACAGGAGTGGCTTGCCGAAACTGATGCCACCCTGTTACTGCTCGATCCCATGGGTGGCGACCGACCGGCCGGCGAAGAACTCTATTTCCAGCTATTGGAAAACCTCTCCGAACAGATAATGGCTTGTGCTTCCATTCGCGCGTCTGGGTTATCCGCGTCAGAATAGTTTAACCATTCCGCAGAGTAAGGGAGTCTCACCAGGCCACTCCCGCCAAATTGCCAGTTCGTCATCCCTGCCCGGCCACCCCTCTGCGG
>JAYNPV010000172.1:3202-5115 GCA_038113925.1 Gammaproteobacteria bacterium
GTTGTGAAACGACTGGCTGAGCCTTACTATCGATCGGTAACGGGTTGCCAGCTCCTTTTCATCGTCAACCCCCTTTTCTTACTGACAGACAGGTCCACAACCCGGTCATGAGTAATTCGATACTAAGTGAAGTGGTTGACGGTATTTACCTGATTACCCTGAATCGTCCGGAAAAGAAAAATGCCTTTACTCAGGCGATGTACCGGCAACTCAAGCAGGAATTTATCGCCGCCGCCGAAAACCCGAGTGTCAGGGTACTGCTGTTGCGGGGCGCCGGGGGTGTGTTCAGTGCCGGCAATGATATGAATGATTTTTCTTCTCGGCCTGTCGAGGGTGCCGCGGTAACGGATACTCCGGCCACCCAGCTAATGAAAATCTGGATCGCCATGGAGAAACCCGTTATCGCTGCGGTCTCCGGTTTCGCCGTGGGTATTGGTGCCACCTGCTTGCCTCACTGTGATCTGGTGATTGCCGCACGCTCGACGGTTTTCCGTCTGCCGTTCAACAGCCTGGGGCTGGTGCCGGAGTTTGGCAGTACGCTGACACTACTTAGCGCTGCCGGCCGGGTAAAGGCCAGTCACTACCTGCTCACCGGTGACAAGTTCGATGCGCAGGTGGCATCCGAGCTGGGCTTGGTCAGCCAGGTCTGTGACGATGACCAGCTCGAAGATTTGGCGCTGCAGACCTGTCAGCGGCTGGCGGCCTTGTCACCGGCGGCGCTGCGGGCCACAAAAAAACTGATCAACAGCAGCGCCTATCAGCAGCAGATGCTGGCAGTGATAGAAAACGAAATGGTGCTATTTCGTCAGGGGCGTGAGTCGGCGGAACATAAAGAGGCGGTTGCTGCTTTTATTGAAAAGCGACCGGCGGATTTTTCGCCATTCGAATAGTCGAGCCTAAATAACAGCGAGATTAAAATGGGTGATTCATCAACGTCGGTACAGATGAGCGATGGACACAGTTTTTGGGAAGGTGCCGGGGGCGATCTCTGGGCGCGGACCATGGAGGTGTCAGAGCGCAATTTTGTCTCCATGTCTGCGGTATTGATGGCCGCCGCCGACCCGCAACCGGGCGAGCAGGTGCTCGATATGGGGTGCGGTGGTGGCGTCACTAGCCGCGATCTGGCCCGGCGGGTAGCCCCGGACGGGGCCGTGCTCGGCGCGGATATATCAGACACCCTGGTCAGTTTTGCCCGGCAGCGTCACGGTGATTTGGATAACCTGAACTTTCGGCGTATGGAGATTGGCGTAACCCCGTTGGTAGAGGGGGCTTTCGACCTGATCTACTCACGATTTGGGGTGATGTTCTTTAATCACCCCACAGACGCTTTCAGTCAGTTGCACGCTGCATTAAAAGCGCAGGGTCGGCTGGTGTTCATGGCCTGGCGACAGATCAAGGAAAATCCCTGGATGTATGCGACGACTCGGGCCGGTGTTGCCGAGCTACCCGAAGCGCTGCGCCCGGCTGCTCCCGAAGACCCTTTTGCTCCCGGTCCCTTTGCGCTGGCCGACGCAGATCGTACTCGTGAGCTGCTAACCGGTGCCGGTTTTGGCAGCGTCTCCATCGAGCCGCTCGATGACGTGATGCGAATGGCCAATGAAAAAACCGCCCTGGAATATCTGCTGGCGCTGGGACCACTTGGCCAGATCCTCAAACAGGTTAACGACGAGCGCGCAATGGCGGTGAAAGCGGCGATGGGGGAAGTGTTGCGCGGCTACGCCACGGCCGATGAGCTTAATATTCCCAGCGCCACCTGGATTGTGACCGCCAGACCGTGATCGTGCGCTAGCCGGCGTAGTTCATAACGATTTGCTGCGTCAGACATTATGCCCACTGGCGGAGTTAATTACTCATGCCGTAGCGCGTCAATGGGGTCCATCCGCGCGGCTTTACGGGCGGGGAAATAGCCAAAG
>JAYNPV010000172.1:5125-5885 GCA_038113925.1 Gammaproteobacteria bacterium
TCAAACACCAGCGGGATATTGAGCAGATCCGCCAGCAGGCTGGAAGCCGCCAGTGCCAGGCCGATACCGGCCAGCCCGCCGAGGGAGGAGAGCACGACTGCCTCGACCAGAAATTGCAGCAGGACTTCTTTTTCGAGCGCACCGATGGCCATGCGAATGCCGATCTCACGGGTACGCTCGGTGACCGAGACCAGCATGATAGTCATGATGCCGATCCCGCCCACCAGCAGGCTGACCCCAGCCACCGCTCCAAGCAGAGCAGTCATGGTTCGGGTCACCCCGGTGACCCGCGAAACCAGGTCTTTCATGTTGCGCACGGAGAAGTCATCGGCTGCGCCGGGTTTGATGTTGCGGCGCTCGCGCATCAGCCGGGTGACCTCGCGCTCCACCTCTTCGGTGTCGACGCCATTCAGAGCCGATATGTAAATCGAACTGATGTCCTGATTGCCGGCGATGCGGCGCTGAAAGGTGTTGATCGGAATCAGGATGAAGTTATCCCGATCCATGCCGAAGGTGGACTGTCCTTTGGATTCAAACAGGCCGATCACCTCGCAGGAGAGTTTTTTCAGACGGATAAAGGAACCGACCGGCGGGCGCGCGCCGAACAGCTCCGTGCGGACAGTGCTACCAATAATGCAGACCGACTTGCCGCCGCGCATTTCACTGCTGGAAAACGCCCGACCTGCCGCCAGCTTCCAGCTGCGCACGCTGAGATAAGTGTTGGTGCTGCCGGTCACCGTGGTCGACCAGTTTTCATTGC
>JAYNPV010000173.1:0-754 GCA_038113925.1 Gammaproteobacteria bacterium
CCAATGGGTAACGCCAACACAGGCTTGGACATTTTTCTCTCCTCGGGGGCTGTTAGTTTCATTTTGAACGGCGCTGGTTGAAAATGTAACCCCATTTGCCGGCGACGGCTCCGTCTGACTAAAGTCATCGCCAGCTTGCACCCTCGTGCCATCTCTCACCACTGATTCCCATGGCTCTTGCTAACACTGAACCCTTGCCTGCTCTGCTGCTAGCCTCTGCGTCACCCCGGCGAAGTGAACTACTGCAGCAGATTCACGTCGAGTTTGAACGGGTTACGGTGGATGTCGACGAGAAGCGTCACCCGACGGAAACTCCATCGACTTATGTTGAGCGGGTGGCATTAGCCAAAGCGCTGGCCGGGAGGGCAATGTTCCCCGGAGATTGCCGGCCGGTACTGGGCGCGGATACCGCCGTTGTTCTCGGGGACCAGGTGCTGGGGAAACCCCGCGATAAGCAGCACGCATTAGCGATGTTACGCCAGCTTGCCGGCAGGAAACATCAGGTTTTGTCGGCGGTGGCCCTGGTGACCAATACCCGAACGCTAACCGCCATTAGCCGCAGCGAGGTCTCTTTTCGGGCCATTAGCGACCAGGAAGCACTTAGCTACTGGCAGACTGGCGAACCCCGCGACAAGGCGGGGGGCTATGCGATCCAGGGACGGGCCGCCGTATTTGTCTCGGGACTGACGGGCAGTTATTCCGGGGTAATGGGGTTACCGCTGTTCGAGACTGCCCGCTTGTTGCAGCAGGTGCA
>JAYNPV010000173.1:764-3595 GCA_038113925.1 Gammaproteobacteria bacterium
AGCGAAACATCCGGAATATAAAAAGAAGGATTAATTTCAAATTTGAGCGGGGGAAAAGTGATTACTGAGACGGGTGAGCATAATGACGGCAAAACAATTTTACTGTCAGAGTGGATAGATAACGCCGGATTCGGGTGGTACCAGAGCTTTGTGGTGCTGCTCTGTTTTCTGGTCACTATGTTTGACGGGTTCGATACCCAGGCAATCGCTTTTACCGGTCCGGCCATTGCCGCGACCTATGGGGTGGACTCGACCGGAATTACCCCGATAGTTACCGCCGGGGTGGCCGGCATGGCATTGGGGGCGCTGCTGTTTGGTCCACTGGGTGACCGTTATGGTCGCCGCTACGCGGTGATCTGGGCGACTGTGGTATTTGCCGGTTTCTCGCTGGCCACCGCCTGGGCCAACTCCATTAATGAGCTTATTCTGTTCCGGTTTTTAACCGGCATTGGTATGGGCGGTGCTACTCCCAATGTACTGGCCCTGGCTTCTGAATTTTCCCCCGACAAAAAGCGCGGCATTGTGATGCTGCTGGCGACGCTGGGGCTACCGGTGGGGGCCATCGTCGGGGCGCAGATTGCATCGGTACTACTGGCTGATGGGTGTTGCACCGCTTATAGCGGGGTGTTGGTGGGATGGTTACCGGCGAATTTTCTGGAACAGAGCAGGCGGGTGATTTTTGTTATCGGCGGGGTGGGACCGCTGTTGTTCGCGATGGTGCTGTGGCTGCTGCTGCCCGAGTCTCCCCATTTTCTTGCACGCGAAGGTAAACATGATCGGGTGCGCCGGCAGTTACTGCGCCTGAAGGGCGGCGCAGAACTGGCGGCTGATAGTTTGTTTCATCTGCCGGAAGTGGTGCAGGGGCTGGGAATCCGGTCACTTTTTAGTTCGGGGTTGCGGCGCAATACCTTTGCCATCTGGGGGGTCTATTTTTTTAACTGGGTAGCCTGGTTTGCCATTATTCTCTGGCTACCCAGTGCCCTGGTAGCCGCGGGGCTACCCGAGGCTGATGCCGCCAATGGCACCAAGATCATCAATGGGGCCGCCCTGTTGTTTGTGGTTCCACTGGCCTGGTATATCCCCCGGTTGCCGGTACGGGGGGTGATCATTGCATTGCTGATCGCGGGCGTAGGCGGCATGGGAGTGTTAGCCGGGGCCGGGCAACAGTGGACGCTGGTTTACATCATGATTGGATTAACCGGCCTTTTTGTGGGGGGACCGCAAATATGCCTAAATTACCTGGCGGTGATTATTTATCCCACGGCGGTGAGAGCCACGGGTATCGGTTGGGCAATTGGCCTGGGACGGATCGGTACCATACTGGGGGCCGCTGCCGGTGGTCCCCTGCTGGATCAGTACGGGGTGCGCGGCTTTTTTCTGGCGATGGCGGTGCCTCTGCTACTCAGTGCCATGGCGGCGATGATGGTTAAACCGATGAATTCTGCAAGGGCTGGTCAGGTGTGAGCGGGTCCGGGCAGGTTATCGACCGGGGCGAGGCGAGCCTTCACTGTCCAGTCTGTGGTCAACCTAATGAGTGTGGCCTGCTCAGGTCAGGTTCAGACTCGACGGCGGGATGCAGTGAACCCTGCTGGTGCAGCGAGGTGCAGGTGTCGCCCACCGTGCTGGAAAAAAATCCCGCCCCATCGGCGTGGTCAGGTCTGTCTCTGTAAAAGTTGTCTGAGCGCATGAGAGAATCTGCCGACACTGGTGCCGCCCCCGCCGAGCTTCTCCAGCGGTTTCTGCCGCAATTGCTGCAAGCGGCCCAAGCGGGTGAAACCCTCGATCTGGCCGCCGGTCAGGGGCAAAACGGGTTGTTATTGGCGGAGCGTGGGGCCCAGGTCCTGTTTATCGACCGAAATCAGCAGTCGTTAGATCACTGTGCCCGGCGAGGGCGGCTATTTGGTGACCGGGTTCGCTGTCGTCAGGTTGATCTGGAACAGCCCGGTTCTGCCCCCCTGGCTAACCAGCAGTATGCCGTCATTCTGGTGTTTCGTTATCTGCACCGGCCGTTGATGCCGGCGATTCAACGGGCATTAAAACCGGGAGGCTTGCTGGTGTATGAAACCTTCACTACGGAAAACCGTCAGTTCGGTCGACCCAGGCGTGATGAATTTCTGCTGCAACCCGGTGAACTTAATCGCTGGTTTGCTGACTGGGAAATTTTGCACCATGCTGAACTGGTCGAGCAGCAACCGGTAGCGCGAGCAGTTGCTCAGCTGGTGGCAAGGAAACCTAGGGATGATCATTAAAAGAAACAAATAAAACAATTATTTAAATATTTTACTTAATGTTATTTATTAATAAATTAATTGTCAGCGATTTTATGGTTTCGGGGGTTAATCTCTAACTCTGACTGGCGCAGAAATTCAATCACCCGGCGGTTAAATAGCTCGGGTTGTTCAAGGTTAACCACGTGCCCTGCGCCGGACAGCGTAGCCAGAGTAGCTGCCGGAATTTGCTCCGACATGAAAGTCGCGGTTCGCTGCAGTCCGGCTATTTCCTGCTCACCCACAATGATCAGCGTGGGGAGGTTGATTTCGGATAACCGATCAGCCGGCATCACCTCTGGCCAGCGTTCCGGATCGCGATTTTGCCAATGCCAACCGTCGTAGTCGTCAATCATCTGCCGCCCCAATTGCGCCCATTCGCTGTTTGTCAGCAGATTGCTAAAAAGTGGAAGCGCTAACCAGGCTGTACGAGCCTGGTCGACCCCGTGTTCGCGGGCGATGGCCCATACCTGTTTCAGGGCTGCGATAAAGTCCCCGGCATCGGCAAAGCCTTGTAATACCGGACCGGCGGCGATTAGCGACTGGGTTTGTTGAGGATAGGCG
>JAYNPV010000173.1:3605-5825 GCA_038113925.1 Gammaproteobacteria bacterium
ACTGCTCCAAAAGCTCTGCCAGGTCGTCTTCAGCGCGAAACGCCGGGCCGGGTCGCGAAGAGCGACCAAACCCGCGCATGTCGTAGCTGATCACCTTGAAATGGTTTGCCAGCTCCGCGACTTGTGGTGTCCACAGCCGGGTGTCCGTGGCCATGCCGTGGATTAACACCAGTGGCGGCCCTGACCCCCGACAAGCAACAAACAGCTCGCCATCGGTGATACCGATCATCTGCTCGGCGGGTGCAGGAGGGTGGCGGGTCATACGCTTACCACTCCGTTTCGTTGCAAGTAGTTGTGCAGAGGTTGTCGGAGTTTCTCTAAAATCAATGGAAACCAGGCGCTAAACCGTTCTGGTTGGGCGGCGATCTGGTCGTTGACCTCCCTCATCGGCAGGGTTTTCCATGCCGCCACTTCTGCCGGGTCGGGTAGCGGTAACTGGTCACTGACCCCACAGAATACGTGATTGAATTCATGCTCATACAGACCGTTACCCAGGTCGAGCTCATAATGCAGAGTGCCAATGTCCTCAAGCTCGGCGCTTAGCCCCATCTCCTGCTGCAAGCGTTGATTGACCGTGGACGACAGGACAACGCCGGTAACCGGGTGGCTGCAACAGGTGTTACTCCAAAGCCCCGCAGAGTGATATTTGCCTGGCGCGCGGCGCTGTAAGATCAGATCGCCTCCCGGACGAAACAGCAGAATGGAAAATGCACGGTGCAACAGCGGACGACTATGCGCTTCTTCCTTGGACGCCACACCGCAGGGATTGTCCTTGTGGTCTACCAGAATCAGGGGGCTCTGCATCATAATTACTGCTCGTAGCGTCCATGCACATCGGGCGATTAGCTTGGCATCCTTCGGCGTCTTCGCCAATAACGAACGTTAACCTCATGACTCTTAAATCAGGTGAAACGGCTGGTCGGGTGAAATTGTTTACCACCCTGGGGTGCCATCTATGTGACCAGGCCGCTGCCCTGCTAGCGGCGGCCGGTCTGAGGGTGGAGAAGGTGGAAATTGCGGATAATGATGAGCTGTTCGATCGTTACGGCTTACGTATTCCCGTCGTTTCACGGGGTATCAATGGCCCGGCGGGGCAGGAGCTGGAATGGCCGTTCGATGCAGAACAGCTGGCCGCCTGGCTGGATTCTGGTCAGCCATAGGTCGAGTAAATTATTTTCTCCCAGGCCATAAAAAACCCCGCAACTGCGGGGTTTTTTATGGCTGATATTTTTTTGGAATAATTAATATTAGTGCGGTTTAGTCGTCGCCGCCGAAGGCCGCCATCAGGCTGAGCAGATGGATGAACAGATTGTAGATGTTCAGGTACAAGCCCACGGTCGCGAGGATGTAGTTGGTCTGATGGCCGTGAATGATGTTACTGGTGTCATACAGAATAAAGCCGGACATCAGTAATACCACTATGGCACTGATTGCCAGGGAGGCCGCAGGCATCGGGAAGAAGATCAGGCCGATCATCGCCAGTACCGCCACAATCATGCCGGCCATCAACATGCCGCGCATGAAACTGAAATCCTTACGGGTGGTGAGGACATAGGCGGACAGCGCCAGAAAGGTCACCCCGGTGCCGCCCATGGCCATCATGATGAGCTCGTGACCGTTACTGTATACCTGCAGATACATGTTGAGCATCGGCCCCAGGGTCATGCCCAGAAAGCCGGTCCAGGCAAAAAGAATCGGCAACGCCCAGACGCTGTTTCTCAGGGCGTTGATGGCGAACAGGCCGCCGAACATCACCACCAGCGAGAGGATCAGCCCGGGATGAGGCAAATTGAGCACCATCGCCATGGTTGCTGTACCGGCGCTGAACAGCAGCGTCATTGCCAGTAGAGCGTAGGTGTTGCGCAGGACCTTGTTGGTTGCAAGGACGGATTCGCTGCTTCGGGTTGCGACTGAATCAAAAGAGTAGTCGTTAGCCATGAAATTTCCTCTGTGAATCGATATTGGGATTGAGTTACTTGCCTGTGTGACCAGAAATTCGGCGTTAAGTTTACACGGCTCGGATTGGCGGGGGCAATTTGCCTGTCAAGCTGGCTAATCCGGGGGCAATTCCAGTATCCTTATGCACTCATCCGTTATGGATGAATGTCTGAAAATTGATTTTTCGGAGAGGTGGCTGAGTGGTCGAAAGCGGCGGTCTTGAAAACCGTTGAACCGCGAGGATCCGTGGGTTCGAATCCCACCCTCTCCGCCATTCGGGTT
>JAYNPV010000174.1:0-4409 GCA_038113925.1 Gammaproteobacteria bacterium
CCCCTATGCTGGTCACTCGCCTCGAAGACGGCCTGATCTACGACGTAAACCCGGCGTTTGAACGCTGGCGGGGCCTGAGTCGTGAACAACTTATCAACACTTCTCTGGTAGACGATGGCCAGTTTCCGTCTGCGGCAGAGCGCAACCTCCTGATCGAAAAAATTAAAAAAACGGGTTCTTATTCCGATTATCCCTTCGACGTCAAAATGGGGGATGGTGAAGTCCGCCACTGCCTCTGTTCCGCTCAGGTATTTAATTTTGACCAGACCCCGATGTTGGTCACTTTTATAAAGGACATCACCGAGCAACAGCGGCAGCAGGACAGCCTTGGCCAGAGCCAAACCCGGTTGCAGATTCTCACCGACCTTGAAGAGTTGCTTTACCAGGAGAGCGACCCGGACAGGGTGCTGCAAATGACGGTCGAGTTTTTACTCGAAAGAATGAAAGTTGACCGCGCCTGGATGCTCTCTCCCTGCCGGGTGGACGCCGAATTTTTAGAGGTGGTTTTCGAGGCTACCCATCCCGATTATCCGGGAGCCTCAGCAGCCGCTAGAGCAGAGACGCCCCTGGCGCTGAATGATGGCTTTCGTGACTTGATCTCTCGTCATCTGGATACCGCCGAACCCCACAGTTACGGTCCAGGGCAGGATTTCCCCCTCCCAAAACCCATGGTTTCAGACTCGAATATACGAAGTCAGCTGGTGATCTGCCTAAAACCCGCAATCGGGGATCCCTGGTTGCTGGGGCTGCATCAATGCAGTTATGACCGCAACTGGAGCGGTGCCGATACCGAATTACTCAAGCGGGTCGCACTACGCATTACTGACCGACTCAACACCCTGCTGCTGCTCAACAATTTGCAAACCAGCGAACAGCGTTTTCGTGAGCTGTTTGAGTCAGCCCCTGAGGCAATCGGCCTGTTCGATATGCGTACTAACCGCATAATTGACGGGAACCCCGCGTTAACAAAGATGCTTGGTTATACAGGTGAACAATTAAGCGAACTGTCGGTCATCGACTTTAGCGCGGAGAAGCAGGCCGATGGCGACGCAGAGTTGCTGATTGAACAATATGCCCATCAGGCGAACGGCAGTCTGTCACCCCAGTTCGAATGGAATTATATCCGCGCCGATGGCACCACTGTCATCGCCGCTGTTCAGCTGCAGAAGCTCGCGGGACATGAGGATCTGTTGCGGGTAACTGCGGTCGATATCACTGAACGCAGACGTCTTGAAGAACAGCTCCAACAGGCCCAGAAAATGGAGACTGTCGGCCAGCTTGCCGGCGGTATCGCCCATGATTTCAACAACCTGTTACAAGGCATTCTGGGGTTCTCCGACCTGCTACTGGAAAGCCCCGAATCCAGTGAAAAGCAAAGGCGCCAACTCCGTCATATTCACGAGGCGGCGACTCGCGCGGCCACCCTCACCAATCAACTGCTGGCCTTTGGTCGACGTCAGGTGCTTGATAAGAAAAATATCAACATCAACCAACTGATCAGCAATGATATTGAGGGCATAAAAAGGGTGCTTGGCAGCCATATCGAGCTGGACTTCATCCCCGGCAGCCAGATCAGCAGCATCCACAGCGACCCGACGCAACTGCAACAGATTCTTTTAAACCTATATCTTAACGCTCGCGACGCCATGCCCGATGGGGGGCTGCTCACCGTTGAAACCGAGAACGTATTAATTACCGGAGAGTATTGCCGGACCCACCCCTGGGCTAAACAGGGCCGCTATGTGTTGATCAGTGTTTCCGATAACGGCGTTGGCATGGACAAAAACATCCTCCAGCAGATATTCGAACCCTTTTTTACCACTAAAGGTGACAGCGGCAGCGGGCTGGGACTGGCGATGGTGTTTGGCATCATCAAGCAACACGACGGCATGATTCAGGCGTACAGCGAACCAGGCTTGGGGACAACATTCAAGATCTACCTGCCCCAGTCTGAACGGCCCGCCAGCACCATTGGTCCCAAGATCAGCCCGACGGTGGCCGGCGGTGGGGAGACCATTCTTATCGCCGAAGATGATCCAGCGATTCGGGATTTGGTAAAAACCATACTGGAGCGAGTGGGCTACCAGACCATCGAAGCGGAGAACGGCGATCAGGCCGTCGAACAATACCGCCAGCAGCAGGAGAAAATTGACCTGGTGTTGCTTGACGTCATCATGCCCAGATTAGGCGGAAAACAGGCGTACGAGAAAATTCGTGCGATTGATCCTGATGCCCGCTGCCTGTTTACCAGCGGTTATTCGAATAACGGCGTGCATACCGATTTCGTACTCAGTCACGGCCTGCAACTGATTCAGAAACCCTTCACACCGTCAGACCTTTTACGGCAAATCAGGTCGGTTTTGGATCGCTGATCGACCCTTGCCGACAGCAATCCAGGGGCGGGAGTAATTGATGGACCCTTCATGTATCTTTTGTCAGATTGTCCTCGGGCAAGCTCCCGCTGCAACAATCTATGAGGACGATTTCACTCTGGCATTTCTCGACCTCAATCCGATAAACCCGGGGCACAGTCTGGTGATACCCAAAGAACACCACGCTGAGCTATTCACCCTGACACCCGAGACCTACCAGGCGGTAGCCAGCACGACTTTAAAAGTGGCACAGGCCATACGTGAGGTGATAAAACCGGCCGGGATGAATATTTTTCAGGCAAACGGAGTGATGGCCGGCCAGACCGTCTTTCACCTGCATAACCACCTGTTACCGCGTCATCCAAATGACTCTTTGAAAGTCGAGGTTCACGGTCTACGGCCGGCCACCGGCGACGAACTGGAACAGGTTGCCGGTCCCATCAGAGAGCAACTTTCGCGATAAGCAACTGCCCAGTCGCCCCCCGGTCGCCGACATATTTGAATTGGGCACTATCTGGGGCTTTCAATCATTCCCCTGACGACTCAACGGCCTTTTCAACAGGGGAGATTCATCCTGGCCGATCGGCCAAACTGTTATGCTGTCAGATGATTTAATCGCATAGCGGACCGCTCGCCCCTGCAAAAACAACTGACTAGCTCGCCAATCCGCGACTGGTCCCTGACGCATCGGCTCCAGTAACCTATCCGCCCCATGGCAAACCACCCGTTAACCCAGCGCGCAATCAAACAATGAAAAAAAACCTGATTGCCACCGATCGCATGCAACGAATTCTGGGTCTGGCATTGCCGATCATTGCGGCAATGACCTCCCAGAGTCTGTTAAACCTGGTTGATATCGCCATGGTGGGCCAGTTGGGCGATGCGCCGCTGGCCGCTGTGGGGATAAGCAGTTTCACTCTGTTCACTTTCCAGTCGCTTGTTCTCGGGCTCTCCTCAGGCGTACAGGCAATGGCGGCACGCCGCAAGGGCGAAGGCCGCCTGAGTGAAACCGCTATCGTCCTAAACGGTGGACTCCTGCTGGCCTTGCTGATCGCGCCCTTACTCTCCGTCGTGCTGATTACCATCGCACCGCTGATAATGCCCCTGTTGAGTGCGGACCCCATGGTGGTTGCGGCGGCTATCCCCTATTTTCAGGTACGCGCCGCTGCTGCGCTTTTTCTCTGCGTGAATTACTGTTTTCGTGGCTACTGGAACGCCGTTGACCTGTCCCGACTCTATATGTGGACCCTGTTATTGATCCATGGCACCAATATTGTGCTCAACTATGTATTCATATTCGGTCACTTTGGTGCCCCCGCCATGGGCGCCACCGGTGCCGGTTTGGCATCGAGCATTGCTATGGTGTTGGGCACGGCTTGTTATTTTTTACTTGCCTTTAATCACGCCAGACCAGCGGGATTCCTGAAAAAACTACCCAGCCGTCGAGATTTGTTAACCCTGATTCGTCAGTCGATTCCCACCGGGGTGAGTCAGACCTCAGTGATGGCGGGCAATGTGGCGCTTTACTGGATAATCGGCCGGGTGGGAACCGCCGAACTGGCTGCCGCCAGCGTGCTGCTCAATATCACCACGGTGGCGATTCTGCCGGGATTTGGACTGGCCATCGGATGCGCCACACTGGTCGGCCAGGCGCTGGGCAAAAACGATGTCAACGATGCTCAGCGCTGGGTGCGTGAGAGTTTACTGGTCGGCGTTCTGGTACTGGGGCTGCTCGGTGCGCCCATGTGGCTGGCACCCGCTGCGTTACTCGGCGTTTTTCTGCAAAATCCGGAAACCCTCGCCATCGCCCTGCTGCCGATGCAGATTATTGGCGTCACCGTGATTCTGGAAGGGGTCAAACGGGTCTATCAACACGCCCTGCTGGGTGCCGGTGATCCGCGCCGACCGATGCAACTTCAGCTGACGACCCAGTGGCTGCTGTTTATCCCGGCCGCCTGGCTGGCGGGGCTGGAATTTGGATTGGGGTTACTGGGAATCTGTATAGTTCAGGAAAATCAACGCCTGTTGCAGGCGCTG
>JAYNPV010000174.1:4419-5822 GCA_038113925.1 Gammaproteobacteria bacterium
GAGTTGTCTGTAAAGTGGTTGGCCGCGCACAGCTTGCAGGCGCTGCTGTTTCGCCAGTTGTGGCGCCGCGGTCACTGGCGCGGAATCTCCCTGTGAGGGCTGATTTTGTTACCATCTCCAGCCATCGTGAAACTCTTCCCCGGCCCGCTGGCAAAGACTCGGGCAAACAGCACCCAGGCAACTAGTCGACTTTCCAGCGCTCGATTTATTTAACGCTTCAACAAGAATACAAAAACGGCGAAAACATGCTCAAAAAATTAGAAACCCTTTTTGAATCCACTTATGAATCAACAGTTCTAGATCATCCCGGACTCGTTCTGGGTCTGCTACTGCTGATCGCCGGTGCCGCTGTGACCTTCAGCGGTGATTTTGAACTCGATGCCTCCGCCGACTCTCTGACCCTGGAGCAGGACCAGGACCTGGAGTATTTCCGTCAAATCAACCAACGCTACGGCGCCCAGGAATTTCTGTTTGTCGCCGTACGCCCCCAGGGTGATCTGTTTGGGGAGCAGTCACTGCGCCACATCGCTGCGTTACGCGATGACCTGACTGCCGTGGAAGGGGTTTCCCGGGTGACCAGTTTGCTCGATGTGCCCCTGCTGCGCAGCCCGCCGGTGCCGCTGACTCAACTGGCGGACAATGTGCGTACCCTTGAATCAACCGATGTCGATCTGGAGGCGGCCAGGGTAGAACTGCGCGAGAGCCCTATCTATAAAAACCTGCTGCTCAGCCCGGATATGACGGTCACCGCCCTGCAAGTGGACCTGGAAATTGACCAGCGCTACCGCCAGCTGCTGGAGGCAAGAAACAATCTGCGCAAAATTCGTGATCGCGAAGGTCTGACCGGCGATCAACAGCAGCAGTTGGCTGAAGCCTCCGCGGAGTTTCGCGATTACAACCGCGATTACAACCAACGCCGCCACCAGCTAATCACACAGGTCAGAGCGGTAATGGACCAACACCGCGGCCCGGCCGATCTCTACCTTGGCGGCACCCCGATGATCGCCGACGATATGATCGCTTACGTGGGTAACGATATCGTCACTTTTGGCACCGGCGTGACCCTGTTTCTGATTGTTTCGCTGGCGGTGCTGTTTCGTCGTCTAAGGTTTGTGCTGCTGCCGCTGTTTACCTGCGGATATACCGTACTGGTGATGACCGGACTGCTGGGGTTTTTGCACTGGCCGGTAACGGTGATCTCATCGAATTTCGTCTCGCTGTTGCTGATATTGACCATGTCGATGACCATGCACCTGATCGTTCGTTATCGGCAGCAGCTGGCTCGACACCCGCAGATGGCGCAAAAACAACTGGTGCAGGATGCGGTGCGCACGCTGGCTCGTCCCTGTCTGTTTGCGGCCCAGACCACGGCTTGACCAATTGTCATTCCAAGAAAGTTTTCC
>JAYNPV010000175.1:0-5805 GCA_038113925.1 Gammaproteobacteria bacterium
ATTAATTTTAACTTATATGCGTAGACCCTTAATATGGCTTCAAAAACAGCTGACAGGACCCGCGACTCTCAGCCGTTACGAGACGCTCGCTGTTATCCGCGCTTCCGCGCTCAGCTACCGGCACAACTGACGCTCCCCGCCGGCGATACCCTGACCGTTTCAACGCGAATGATATCCATGGTCGGACTGGAACTGAACTGTGAGCAGGTCGCAACCCTGCAAGTGCTGGCGAGAGATAGCGACAAACCTGCTGCCCAGCGCAGGGTCTTACATTTCTCCATTGACCTGCCCGGCGAACCGCCCGTCGCCCTCACCGGTTCAGCAACGCTGGTTAACTCCCGTCGATTAGCCCAGAATCGCTATGCTTTGGCAATAAATTACTTGCACCTGGCCGAGAGCGACCGTGAAAAACTTGCTGGTTTTCTGGAAGAGTGCACCCCCGTCTAAACAACCACTCGCAGTCATTCTCAATTACTGATTCTATGCTTTCCGCCCGCATTGGTGGCCATTCTGACACTCAGCCTTCCGGGTCCGGTATCCTAACAGGTCTGCAAGTTAACTCCTGAATAGAGGCCAGATAATTGGACGGTTGGATCGTCAGTCAGTGGTGCGAACCGCAACAAATGAAATGGGGTCCCCTAGAACTTTCAGCGGTTTCTGGTAATCAGGTTCGAATTGAAATTGCTGCGGCGGCCCTTAATTTTCTTGATACCCTGATGATTCGCGGGCGCTACCAGGTCAAACCGGCGCTGCCCTTTACGCCGGGGGTGGAGATTGCCGGTACGGTGGTCGAAGCCGGTCCCGCGAGTCGGTTTTCCGCTGGGCAAAGGGTATGTGGACTCATCGACCATGGCGGTTTTGCTCAGCAGGTGGTCACGGCTGATACCACACTGCTGCCTCTTCCGGACAAGATTGACCTGATTACCGGCGCAGTTATCCCCGTGGTTTATCCTACCGCCTGGTGCGCCCTTAAACTAAGAGCCGACTTGCAGCCCGGCGAGTCGCTGTTAATCCACGCCGGTGCCGGTGGGGTGGGCACCGCCTGTTTGCAACTGGCGAAGACCTGGCAGGCACGCGTCTTCGTGACCGCCGGCAGTGAGGAGAAACGCCGGTTCTGTCTGCAGCAGGGCGCAGAAGCGGCTTTCGACTATGATGAAGAGTGGCCCGAACAAATCAAGGAACTCACCGGCGGCGCGGGCGTTGATGTGGTGGTAGATAATGTCGGCGGCGAGATGACCCGACAAAGCCTGCGGGCGCTGGCCTGGGGCGGGCGATTAACCATTGTCGGTTTTGCCGGGGGCGAGATTGCCGAGATTCCCGCCAATCGGTTGTTGTTAAAAAACGCCAGCGCCATGGGGGTGATGTGGGGCGGTTATCAGGTTAACCAACCCGCTGAGGTAACACCGACCCACGACGCCATTTTTGCTCTGCTTGAAGCAGGCACCATTACCCCGGTGATCTCGGCTACCTATCCTATGAGTGAGGCTCCTCAGGCATTGATTGATCTGAATAACCGGAACACGATCGGCAAGGTGGTATTGATTACGGAACAATCCGGTGAGTGATCAACATAACAAGCCGCCGCTACTACCGGTCATTCCCCGATTATGGCGGGCGTTTCACTGGTCTTTAAAGGGACTGGAGGCAGCCTTTAGGTATGAGCAATCTTTTCGGATTGAACTGGCTGGTCTGCCGCTGGTTATCATCCTCGCCTGCTGGCTGGGCGAGACCTACTGGCAATGGGCATTGCTAATCAGTGGCTGGTTGCTCCTGCTGATGTGTGAGCTACTGAATTCCGCCGTTGAAGTGGTGGTAGATCGGATCAGCAACGAAGAACACGAACTCTCCGGTCGAGCTAAAGACCTGGGTTCGGCGGCGGTGTTTGTCGTCATTTCGATAAACTTGCTGATGTGGCTGGCATTGTTGCTCGACAGCTTTGCTCATTGACCCAATTCTCTAATCTTGTTTGGAGCCTAAAGCGTGAAAAAGAATATCAAGACCCTGTTGGCAGAAGCCGAGGAGCTTATCGAAACCATTTCCGTGGAACAGGCGCTTGAGCTGGCCGGACAGGAAGGGGTTCAATTTGTGGATATCAGGGATATCCGGGAATTAACCCGGGAGGGCAAGATTCCCGGTGCCCACCACGCCCCGCGGGGCATGCTGGAGTTCTGGGTGGACCCGGAGAGCCCCTATCACAAACCGCTGTTCGCCAGTGGCAAAAAGTTTGTGTTCTATTGCGCCAGCGGCTGGCGCAGTGCCCTGGCAACCAGGGCACTCCAGGAAATGGGACTAGAGCCCGTCTGTCATATAAGGGGAGGGATTTCCGCCTGGAAAGAGGCCGGCGGCACCATTGAAAAAGTGGAGCCTAAAAAGCCTGGCTAGAGCCGGTTAATACGATTTACCTACCCGCGCTGGGACTGCAGGTAGTTTTGTACCCCCATCTGTTCTATCTGATGTTGTTGCGCTTCGAGCCAGTCTACGTGATTCTCTTCATCTTCGAGAATATGGGCTAACAGGTCCCGGCTAACAAAGTCTCGCTCCTGTTCGCAACAAACGATGGCGTCCCTTAACAAGGGGATGGCCTCCATTTCCAGGCGTAAATCGCAGGCCACCATCTCCGGCAGGTCCTCGCCAATGTACAGCTTGCCAAGGTCCTGAAGGTTAGGAATGCCCTCCAGTACCAGAATCCGGTCGATAAGCTCCTCGGCGTGTTTCATCTCGTCGATGGATTCCTCCCGACTCTTGCCGGCAAAATCACTATATTCCCAGTTCGCAGCCATTTTTGCGTGCAGAAAATACTGATTCACCGCCGTCAGTTCCATCTTCAGCACCTTATTCAGAAAACTGATAACTTCGCTATTTCCTTTCATCGACTCACTCCTGAAACTATTAATATTGGCAGTGTCCGCAATATCGGACAGCATCCTGGCTCAAACTGATCACCCGGCCAAGCTCGGGAGCCCTCTGCTCACCGGGAACAGACGGAACCCGCATCGGGCAGATTTGATATCCGGTCCGGTTCAGCCGCAGCATCGTCCAACATCGCCTGCAGGTATTCACAGCAACTGCCGCAATCAACCCCCACACCCAGCTCCTGCTTTAATGCCGGTAAGGAATTCACCCCGGAAGATATGGCCCTTACCAGCTGTTTTTCGGTGACCCCTCTGCATAGACACACATACATGATTCAACCTCGCCAGCCGAACCCCATACTCTAACGAGCAGCCCACCGGTTCAACCGCTGTCATTCTACTCCGATCATTCCACAGTCACCGATTTGGCCAGATTACGCGGTTGATCAACATCGGTACCTTTTATCACCGCCACGTGATACGCAAGCAATTGCAGGGGCACAGTGTATACCACCGGTGCCAGATGCCGGACCCTGCCCGGCACATCGACCACCTCGGTGTCGGTATCGTCGACTTGTGCATCGGTGTGGGCGAATACCAGCATTCGACCGCCGCGGGCCCGAACCTCATGAATATTTGATTTTAGTTTTTCCAGCAGGTGGTCATTGGGCGCCACCGCAATCACCGGCATTTCTTCATCAACCAATGCCAATGGCCCGTGCTTCAATTCGCCCGCAGGATAAGCCTCAGCGTGGATATAGGATATTTCCTTGAGTTTTAACGCCCCTTCCTGCGCCACCGGATACTGAGTCCCCCTGCCCAAAAACAGCGCATGATGTTTATCCTTAAAGTCACTGGCGATCTTCTCGATCTGCTCATCCAGGGCCAGCACCTGGGACAGAGCGTCTGGCAGTTGTTGTAATTCGCTGACCAGCGATTTCTCGTGCTCCGGGTCCAGCCCATGGCGTCGACCGAGGGCGATCACCAGAAGCATCAGCGCGGCCAACTGGGTGGTAAAGGCCTTGGTAGAGGCGACCCCGATCTCCGGCCCGGCTCGGGTCATTAACACCAACTCCGATTCCCTGACCAGCGAACTTTCCGGTACGTTACAGATAGCCAGGGCGTGCTTTACTCCTCTACGCTTGGCTTCCCGCAACCCCTCCAGGGTATCGGCGGTTTCCCCGGACTGGGAAATGGTCACTAACAAAGTGTTCGGGGATAACACCGAATCGCGGTAGCGAAACTCACTGGCGATCTCAACCTGACAGGGTATTTTTGCCAGACTCTCAAACCAGTAACGCGCTACCTGACCGGCATTGCAACTGGTGCCGCAGGCAAGTATCTGTACCGCGTCGATTTGGTCAAATATTCCCGCTGCTGCCGGACCGAAAGCGCCTTCCAGTACATGATCTACGCCCAGGCGACCTTCCAGCGTGTCGGCGACCGCCGATGGCTGCTGGTAGATCTCTTTTAGCATGTAGTGACGATAGCCGCCCTTATCGAGAGACTGTGCTGCGAGTTTGCTGGTGGTCACCGGCCGTTCGACCTGCGTCCCGTTATGGTCCCAGATGGTTACCCCCGCCAGAGTGATTTCCGCCCGGTCGCCCTCCTCAAGGAAAATCATATTGGGGGTATGGGCGATCACCGCTGACGCATCCGAGGCCAGAAAGTACTCATTTCGGCCAACACCGATCAGCAGCGGACTACCGCTCCGGGCCGCAAGCAAGTGTTGACTATCACCCCGACAAATGACCCCGAGCGAATAGGCTCCCTCCAATCGATCCACGGCTTGATTGAATGCCTGCAAAAATGAACTGCCGGCCTGCATTGCCCGGCTTATCAGCTGGGGAATTACCTCGGTATCGGTCTCCGACTCGAAAATAGAACCCTCGGCAATCAGGCCATCCCTGAGCTCGTTATGGTTTTCGATAATGCCATTGTGAACCACCGCAATCTGGGCATCCGCTACATGCGGATGGGCATTGCTCTCGCTGGGTATTCCATGGGTTGCCCAGCGGGTATGGGCGATGCCGATGGTGCCGTTGACACTCTCTTCCAGCAGCTTGTCATCAAGCTGTTGCACTTTCCCCAACGAGCGCACCCTTGACAGGTCACCCCCGCCATCAAGTACGGCGACTCCCGCGGAGTCGTAACCCCGGTATTCGAGCCGGCGTAGCCCCTCGACTAACTGAGGGACCACGTCTCTGCGCGAGATTGAGCAGACTATTCCACACATTTTTTTGGAACTCCGTGAGCGATTAGGGCCTGAGAATTAATCGAGGAAACAAAAATAACTGATCGAGAGGATAGTTTACTTTTTGTTTTTCACCGGTCGTTGCCATCCTTCGATAGTGCTTTGGCGAGCCCGTGAAATAGTCAGGTCATCTGCCGGTGCATCCCGGGTTAATGTGGTGCCTGCCCCCAGGGTCGCTCCGGCTCCCACTTTCACTGGCGCTACCAACTGACAATCTGAACCGATGAAGGCCCCATCGCCAATCTCGGTCAGGTGTTTGTTAGCACCGTCATAGTTACAGGTGATCACCCCGGCTCCGATATTCACCTGATCACCGACCAGCGCATCCCCCACATAAGCCAGGTGATTGGCCTTGCTGCCGACTCCGAGGCGGGTTTTCTTGAGCTCGACAAAATTGCCAACCCGGGCCCTGTCCGCCAGGTCACTCTCGGGTCGAATGCGCGCAAAGGGCCCAATCTGGCACTGTTTGCCAATAGTCGCACTGTCAATCAGGGTATTAGGCAGAATCACGCTACCGGCGGCAATGGTTGAATTGTTGATCTGGCAATTTGCGCCAATCTGAACACCATCACCCAGCGTCACCTCACCGGTGAGAACCACATTAATATCAATCTCGACATCACTACCCACGGCGAGGTCGCCACGCAGATCGAAGCGGTCAGGATCACGCAGGGTCACCCCCTGCTGCATCAGTTGTTT
>JAYNPV010000176.1:0-5793 GCA_038113925.1 Gammaproteobacteria bacterium
GTGCGCACTAGCCCGCGCCAGCCCACCTGCTCGGTCATCCAGCGCTCCAGATAAGGTTTGGCGGTTTTCCACAAATCCAGTTCCGGGTAGAGCGTGCGGCCGAGACCTTCAATGTTGAGCAGAGTTTTTTGTAGCAAAACCAGCTGGGGCTGTACCTGCATATCGAAACGGCGGGCCACCTGAAACAGCCTGAGCAGCACGAAGCCAAACGAGATTTCAGACAGGGGTTTATCGAATATGGGTTCACAGACCGAGCGGATGGCCGATTCAAACTGCGGCAAGCGGGTGTCGGCGGGTATCCAGCCGGCTTTCAGGTGCGCCCTGGCCACGGCGTGATAGTCGCGGTGGAAAAAAGCCAGAAAGTTCTCCGCCAGGTAGCGCTTATCCTGATCGTGCCGACAATGCCGAAGTCGACGGCCAGATAGCGCCCGCCCGGCTCCACCATGATATTGCCCGGATGCATGTCGGCGTGAAAAAAATTGTCGTTGAAGACCTGCTGGAAAAATATCTCTACTCCCCGGGCGGCGAGTTTTTCCAGGTCAACGCCGGCGGTGGCCAGCGCGTCGACATCATCAACCGCCATACCGTTGACCCGCTCCATCACCAGAATATTGTTGCGCGTCAGTTCCCAGAATATTTCCGGAATATAGAGCTTGCTGCCATCTTCAAAATTACGCCGAATCTGATTAGCGTTGGCGGCCTCGCGGATCATATCGAGTTCGTCGAGAATGGTTTCCTGATAATCGGCGACCACGTCAACAGCGTGCAGGCGGCGAGCGTCAGCAAGCAGACTTTCCAGCAGCTGGGCGAGCATCATCATCAGCGAGAGGTCACGACGGATGATGGGTTCGATATCCGGGCGCACAATTTTTACGATCACCTGGCGACCGTTATGCAGGCTTGCTGAATGGACCTGCGCAATCGATGCCGATGCCAGCGGTTGGGTATCAAAGCTGGCGAAGACCTCTGAAATTTCCTGCTGAAAAGTCGCTTCAACCAGTGCGACGGCCTGTTCTCCTGGAAAGGGGGGCACCCGATCCTGCAGGCGGGCAAGCTCGTCAACCACATCGGGGGGCAGCAGGTCGCGCCGGGTGGAGAGAATCTGCCCAAATTTAACGAAGATGGGACCCAGTTCTTCCAGTGCCAGGCGTAGGCGTTTGCCGACCGACTGTTTGTCGTGGCCGAACCAGCGCCAGGGCATCAGCCGAAACAGCCTTAACCGGGCCGGAACGCGGGCGGTATCAAACAGCATTTCATCGAGGTGATAGCGGTTGACCACGCGCAGGATTTTGAATGCCCGCAAGCTCTGACTGACTGGATTCATCCCCTCTCTCCCTGGAGTTGAGACAGCCGTCGTTGCAGCGCCCCCGCGCGGCGTTCGAGATCGGTAACCTGCGCAGATAACTGTTGCCATTCCGCGGGGTTAACCAGGACCTGGGTTTCGTCCTGCAGGTAATCGCGCAGATTGGCGGCGAGTTTCTCCGCGCTCTCGGTTATCCAGGCGCTACTGCGGCTCACCAGCCGGGAGAGATGGTAAGCCTCTTCCGGGCCGGTCCATTCGCTGAGCAGGGTTTCCAGGTTAAAGTCTCCCTGTTGCAGCTGTGCGGAGAGTTTGCGTACCAGTTGCAGGTCGCCGCTGAGTCGTGGGGCATCGGTTGTCTCGCTCTCTTTGTCCAGTACTAGCGCCAGCAGTGAAGCAGGTGAGCCGCAGATAGTGGTGTCCACCTCCTGCTGACGGATAGGCTGCGAGGCGGGAAGGAGCCGGAGGCCGCCGGATTCGATCAATAGCAGCAGTGATATCAATGGCCGCTCGGGGGCCGACTCGACCTGCACAAGCAGTTGTTTGCCGTTAAGTTCATCTGGCAAGGGAGCGACGCCGCTGGCGTCGAGCCAGCGCTGGATGACGATCTCGGCGCTACCGAGCAGGGGGTCGGGAAGTATCAAGCTGGGTTAATGCGGCTTGTAACCGCGGTGTACGGCAACAATACCGGCGGCCAGATTGTAGTAATGACAGCGCGAAAACCCGGCCTGTTCCATCATTGCGGCGAGGGTCTGCTGATCGGGGTGCATGCGTATTGACTCGGCAAGGTAGCGATAACTGTCGGCGTCTTTGGCGATAATTTTTCCCAGCGCAGGCAACACCTTAAAACTATAGGCATCATAAGCTTTCTGTAGGGGTGCCAACGGTCTGGAGAACTCCAGAATCAGCAAGCGCCCCCCCGGTTTTAATACCCGTTGCATCTCTTCCAGCGCGGCCTGTTTGTCGGTGACATTACGCAGACCAAAACCGATGACCACGCAGTCAAACCGGTTATCGGCCAGCGGTAGTTGCTCGGCGTTGGCCTGCAGTAGTTTTACGCCATCGATAACGCCGCGGTCGAGTAGCCGGTCCCGGCCCCGCTCCAGCATGCTGATGTTGATATCCGACATTATCACCTGACCTGCCGGCCCTGCCTGGCGGGCCAGCAGCCGGGTCAGGTCTCCGGTGCCGGCGGCCAGATCGAGCACCTGATCGCCATTTCTAACCCCGCAGAGTCCGCTGGCGAACCGCTTCCAGATTCGGTGCAGACCCAGTGACATTAGGTCGTTCATCAGGTCGTACTGGCCGGCAACCGAATCAAACACCTCTCGAACCCGTTCGACCTTCTGTTCTACCGGGACCTGCTGGTAGCCAAAAGAGGTGGTTCGCTGATCATCGCTCATCGGGTCGGTCATTTGGGGGGTCTCTGGGTGAAAAGCAGGCCGCGTCTGCTGTTACCTTACAGAATGTAGCGACTCAGGTCTTCATCGACCGCCAGTTCGCGCAGCTGCTCATCGACATAGGCGGCGTCAACCCGCAGGGCCTGGTCCTGGCTGTCCGGGGCTTCAAATGAGACTTTTTCCAGCAACCGTTCCATCAGCGTGTGCAACCTGCGAGCACCGATGTTTTCCGTGGTTTCGTTAACGTCAAAGGCGGTTTGTGCCAGTCGTTTAATGCCGTCATCGGTGAACGCAAGCCCCGTGCCTTCAGTAGCAAGCATTGCTCGGGCCTGTTCGGTAAGTGAGGCATCGGGTTCTACCAGAATACGCTCAAAATCTTCCACTCTCAGTGCCTGCAACTCGACGCGTATCGGTAACCGCCCCTGTAGTTCAGGAATCAGGTCCGAGGGTTTGGCAAGATGAAAAGCCCCGGAAGCGATAAACAGAATATGGTCGGTTTTGACCGGGCCGTACTTGGTGGTGACGGTGCAGCCTTCGACCAGCGGCAGCAGGTCCCGCTGCACCCCCTCGCGGGAAACTTCGCCGCCGCCGCGGGCGTCGCTACGCTGGGTTACCTTGTCTATTTCATCGAGGAAGATAATGCCGTTCTGTTCGGTGTTTTCCACTGCGCGGCGCTTGATTTCGTCTTCGTCGATCAGTTGGCTCGCCTCTTCATCGATCAGTAATTTCAGTGCTTCTTCAACGCGTACCCGTCGGCTCTGGGTGCGGGTATTTGACATGTTCTGAAACATGCCCTGCAGCTGCTGGGTCATCTCTTCCATGCCGGGCGGGGCCATAATCTCCACACCGACGGAGGGAGCCGTCAGCTCAATTTCAATGATTTTGTCGTTGAGGCTGCCCTCGCGTAGCTTTTTGCGAAATTTCTGCCGGGTTTCCTGGTCACGGTCGAGCGTGGGGCTCTGTCCCTGGACAGGATCGGCCAGGTCGTCACCCAGGCGTCGTGGCGGCGGCAACAGGATGTCGAGGATGCGCTCTTCGGCGAGATCCTCAGCTTGCACGCGGACCTTTTTTACCGCCTCTTCGCGGGTCAGCTTAATGGCGACATCGGCAAGGTCGCGAATGATGGAGTCGACATCACGGCCCACGTAGCCAACTTCGGTAAATTTGGTGGCTTCAATTTTAATGAAGGGAGCCCCGCAGAGTCGGGCCAGGCGGCGGGCGATTTCGGTTTTACCCACCCCGGTGGGGCCGATCATGAGAATGTTCTTGGGGGTAACTTCAACCCGCAAATCCTCGGGCAGTTGCATGCGACGCCAGCGATTGCGCAGAGCGATGGCGACTGCGCGTTTGGCGTCATTCTGGCCAATTATGTGTTTATCGAGTTCGTGGACAATTTCCCGCGGGGTCATGGCTGACCCCAAAGTGGTGACGACGGGCTGGTTTTCGTTGGCATTCATCAGTGGTGGTTATCCTCGCCGATATCGAGTTCTTCGATCGTGCGGTTGTGATTGGTATAGATGCAAATATCCGCAGCAATTTCCAGGCCGCGTTCGACTATCTGTCGGGCATCCAGGGATTGATCGTCGAGCAGTGCGGTGGCTGCGGCCTGGGCAAAGGGGCCGCCGGACCCGATTGCGATCAGTCCCCCTTCCGGTTCAATGACGTCGCCGTTGCCGGAGATCACCAGCGAGGCGCTAACATCAGCCACTGCCAGCAGCGCCTCCAGGCGGCGCAACATTTTATCGGTGCGCCAGTCTTTGGCCAGCTCCACCGCCGCGCGGGTAAGATTGCCAGAGTGTTTTTCCAGTTTGGCGTCGAATAGTTCGAACAGAGTGAAGGCATCGGCGGTGCCGCCGGCAAATCCGGCGATGACCTTGCCGTGATGCAGGCGACGTACTTTACGAGCATTGCCTTTCATCACCGTATTCCCCAGGGTGACCTGGCCATCGCCACCGATAACTACTTTATTACCGCGTCGGACGGAGAGAATGGTGGTGCCGCGGAACTGTTCCAAATCGATAAACTCCCTATCGGCCGGGTCGGCGCCCGGCTAGCTAATTTCAGGGGGCGTGATTTTACCCCAGCGAGGATCGATTCGCGGCATTAGCGCCTTTTTCTGACCAAAAACCGGTGGCAGTTATTCGCCAGAATTCCGATTTTTCTTAGCCCGCGGATGACTCTGGTCATACACCCTGGACAGGTGCTGAAAATCGAGGTGGGTATAGACCTGTGTGGTCGCCAGGTTGGCGTGACCAAGGAGTTCCTGCACGGCGCGCAGATCGCCGCTTGATTCCAGTAGATGGCTGGCAAAAGAGTGGCGCAGCATGTGGGGGTGCAGTGGCTGCCTGAGCCCCTGTCTGGTAGACCAGTGTCGCAGTCGGCTCTGTATATTACGCCGGCTGATACGCGATCCTCGCTGGCTGACAAATAGTGCCGGTTCGCCATCGGCGGCCAGTTGCGGTCTCACCTCCAGCCAGCGTGACAGGGCCATTAACGCCCGCCTACCGATCGGTAACAGTCGTTGACGATTTCCCTAGCCGACCACCTGAACGCTGGCGTTCCAGGGGTTGATTCTGGTTAAATCGAGTTGTTGCAATTCACTGAGTCTTAACCCGGATGAATAAAACAGCTCCATCATCGCCAGATCACGAATCGCCAGCGGGTCGGCAAAATCGCCCTCCAATAATTGGCTGGTTTGATCAACATCGAGCGTGGCGGGCAGTTTATGCGCCGTTTTCGGGGCGGATATTTTGTGTGCCGGATTCTGTTTGCAGATTCCTTCGCGCATCAGGTAGTGGTAGAGCCCGCGCAGGGCCGACAGGCAGCGACTGATACTTTTGCCACTGAGCCCCTGACGATGCAGCCAGGCCACCAGGCCACGGACTTGCTGGGGAAGCACCCGCGACCACTGGTCGAGCTGCTGTTGGTCGAAATAGTCAACGACCCGCAGCAGGTCCCGGCGATAGCTTTCGCAGGTTCTGGGGGAGTAATTTTTTTCGTGAGCCAGGTAGTGATGGTAGGCAGCCAGCTGGCGTTGGGCGCTAGTGTCCACCTGAGTTGGAACTGGCCCGGGGGCTTAGCCCTGTGTTGTCC
>JAYNPV010000177.1:0-5735 GCA_038113925.1 Gammaproteobacteria bacterium
CCCTTCGACAGGCTCAGGGCGAGCGGAGTGTTGGCTAAATTATCCCCAAAGGGGCTTAACTGAGTGCTATTCAGAGCAGACCGCCTTTACTCTGGCGAAACCCCTTTTGGGTTTACTGCCTCCGGTGCAGGTTGCATCGGACGTTCGTTAATGCGTGGATTTAGCCTAGCGAACAAATAAGAACGCGATGGCCCCGGCCAATCTATCGTGTAACAGTTTGAAGAAAGAGGTCGCCACCGAATTTAAGCTGAACTAGCCAACGACGGGGCGAGCAGGGTGAAAACTGGAAAAGCCTGAACGATAGACTCATCCCTTGGGGAGCTTCAACGATCAGGTCCGGAGAAAGCGGCTCTTTATTCCGCTGTCTTCATTTTATCGAACGCGGTCATGGCGGTGGTAACCATGCCGGCGAGGTCTCCCACATTACTGGGAATGACAAGGGTATTGGATTCCTTTGCCAGTTTGCCGAACTCAGCTAGATACTGTTCGGCTACGCGCAGATTGGCCGCGCTATGGCCTCCCTCGGTTTGAAGCTGCTCTGCAATCAGCCGTATTCCTTCTGCCGACGCCTCGGCAATAGCCAGTATTTCCCGAGCCTGACCTTCCGCTTCATTGATTCTTTTCTGTTTTTCACCCTCAGACAGCAGGATGGCATCCTGCCTTTCACCCTCTGCCCGGTTGATCGTCGATTGACGGTCGCCTTCTGATTTCGCGATGGCCGCCCGTTTTTCCCGTTCGGCAGTCATCTGCGCTTCCATAGCGTTTTTGACCGAGTCTGGCGGGAGAATGTCCTTGACTTCATAGCGAAGGACTTTTACGCCCCATGCCTGGGCAGCCTGATCGATAGAGTCCACCACCTGGGCATTGATGGTTTCGCGTTCCTCAAAGGTTTTATCCAGATCAATTTTGCCAATGCAGGACCGCAAGGTAGTCTGCGCCAGTTGCGAAGCCGCCATCCGGTAATCATTGATGCCGTAAGCCGCCCGTTTGCTGTCCATTACCTGAAGGTACAACAGGCCGTCTACTTCAACAGTGACGTTGTCCTTGGTGATACAGGTTTGGCTGGGAATGTCCGTCACTTCCTCTTTTAAGGAATATCGATAGGCCACCTTGTCCAGAAACGGAATCAGAATATGAAAACCGGCAGCCAGTGAATTATTGTATTTGCCCAGTCGCTCAATAATGTATTCGCTTTTTTGCGGCACAATGACTGCCGTTTTAACCAGAATAACAACTACAAGACCGGTAATCGCAATTACCGCAATAAGAGTCGGGGTCATCAATTTCTCCGCATTCAGTTATATTTTTTTAACAAAAAAGACCTGGTTTGAATTCTCTGTATATTTTAAAAGCTCTACCATTTCGCCCTCGGTAACCTCCTCATCGGCAGCCGCGTCCCATAAGGTTCCCCGGTATTTCACTCTGCCATTCGAATGTGGAGTGATGGCCTGAACCACCTCTACCTTTTCTCCCCTGGGGAAATCCTCATAATCTGCGTCCGTTTTATCGGATGAGACACCCTTGAATATTTTCATAAACCATTTTCTTAGGAAAACAAGGGATAAAACGGAGGCGACAACAAAGAGCAGAACCTGCTGCGCAAGAGTCATCGGATAGATTGCCAGAACACCGGCCACCACCCAGCAGCCTGCCGCAAAAAAGATAATGATGATGCCGGGAGCCATCAGCTCCATTAATGCCAGCGCCACCCCGGCCACGAACCAGATAAGCCAGGGTTCAAATATAGATTCCATAGTTCTTAATCTCTTGTCATGCGTTGAAAAACCTTAACTCATCACCAACGCTCATATTAACCGGCAATTTAAGAAGATTGTAGTCAAGCAGGAGGGAGGAAAAATGGCCGGTTGGTTAACCGAAATCGAATTCACCCGGTTTCAGGTCGTAGCTGTGTTCGGCAATGAAGGCCCCCTGTTTTTCAAAAAAAGCCCTGGGCGGAATGTTCAGACCCGCCCCTTCCACGTATCGATTCATAAAGCTGAACGCCGCCACCACCAGATTGGCACTGTAGATGGCATCGCTGTCCCAGCCTGCGGCGAGAATGGCGTCGGAATCTGCGTCACTCACCTGACTCGGGGCGAGGGTGAGCTTTTTAACGTAGCTCAGAATCGGTTTCATCCGCGATTCAACCGGTGCGCTGTCGAGGTCGGCGAGCACCGCATCGAGCAGTTCCCCATCGACACCGACGGCCTCGGCAATGTGATGGTGAGCACCGTGACAGTAATGGCACTGATTCAGTCCGGAAACATAAGTCGCTATTAATTCGCGATCTTGCACCGACAGCGGCGAGTCGCCTCGCAGTGCCTCCTGTACCGCCAGACCGACAATTTTTGCGCCCGCAGGGTAAGCGGTTAAGAGATCAATCAGGGTGGCATCTTCGGCGAGTTTTTCCAATCTGGGCATGGTGGTTCCTCCAATCGTGTGGTGGGCAGTGGGTCCGATATTACCCGCCGGGGAAGGCCGACTTGCTGTCTTTATCGACTAAAACTCATCAAACAGCCCCGATTTAAGTAGTTCAGGCCAGGCGAACAGGTCGTGGGCGGAATAGCCGGACTCGTTGGCCTTGGCAAACAGGGACTGGACCTTTTTCATCACTGGCAAATGTTGGCCCTGTTGTTCGGCCAGTTTGCGTACCAGGGTGATGTCCTTGGTGATCATCTCGATGCCGTTGCTGGTGTTATCGACGGTGCCGTCGAGCAGTTTGGGCCGGGTGATGGTGAGTACCCCTTTGGGGGCCAGGCAGGCGTCCATCACATCAAGGAATTTTGCGGTATCGACGCCCACACTTTCGGCGAGTTGGCGCGATTCCAGCAGGCCGGTGAGGGTGGATACCAGAATCAGGTTCTGGCAGAGTTTCATGCACTGGCCGTTGCCGGCTTTGCCAAGGTGGAAAACCTGCTTGCCGATAATCTCGAACAGCGGCAGGCAGCGCTGGTAGGCGGCTTCATCGCCGCCGACCATTACCGCCAGGGTGCCGGCCTCCGCGCCCTGGGTGGCACCGCTCAGGGGCGCATCCAAAAAGGCCACTTGTTTGGCCGCACATCGGCTTTCCAGGATTTCTGCCAGGTCGGGGCTGATGGTGCTGTGGTCAACGATGATGGATCCGGGTTTCAGAGTGCCCAGCAGTTCGTCGATGGTGGCTTCAACGATGGCCATGCTCGGCAGGCTTAGCAGCACGATTTCGCTCTGCTGACCGACTTCGGCGGCGCTGGCATTTATCGTCACCCCGCGTTCTGCCGCCTTGTCGATTTGTGCATCGGCCACTTCATAGCCGTTTACGGTGTAACCGGCGTTAACCAGGTGACCGGCCATGGGGTTGCCCATGGCGCCAAGTCCGATAAAACCGATGGGTGCTAGTGTCGCCATGGGGTTCTCCTCTATAAAAAATAACCCGGCTCAGGGCCGGGTTAGCTGGTTATTATTGTTATTCCGCAGCGCGTTTGGCAGCGCCTTCGGCTTTTTCTCTAAGCGATTCTTTCATCGCGAAAAAGGCGTTACAGGCAGCGGGAAACCCCGCATAGACGCCGACGTGGGAAATGACCTCGACGATCTCCTGCTGGGTCAGGCCGACTTTAAGCCCGGCTCGAATATGGACTTTAAGCTGTGGCGCGCAGTTGCCCATGGCCGCCATCATTGCGATGGTGGCGATTTCACGCTCCCGCAGGCCGAGTTGATCGGTGCGGGCATAGGTATCGCCAAAGGCATAGGCGACGGTTGATTTAGTGTAGTCGGGTGCCAGTTCCTGGAGTACGGCGACCACTTCGTCGGCGGCGTCTTCGTCTTCAATGGCGGCCAGCATCTCCATTGCTTTCTTCATTCTCGGATCGTCTATGGCGGTGTTGTTCATGAGTTTCCTCCTCGGGGTTATTTCAGATTCTGACGCCAATCAGACGTTATTGACGTCGATGGGCATTTCCAGATGGTCATTCAGTAGTGTGATTTTCTTTTTGTTGATCATCCAGTTATCGCCTTGTTTGACTAACAGGTGATCATAAAACCCGTATACCTGACTGGTGCTCTGGCGCTGGTAGGTGAGGCAGTGCCAGTGGCTGCGCAGGGCGATACGGTGGTCGTCACATTCGTCCAGATAAACATTGCTAATCATGTGGCAGGTGCGCGGCACCGGCACCGCAAAGGGGGCAACGCCTGACTCGATGCGCCAGGTGCGATCCTGCAGGGCGACCCGGGTGGTCATGTAAAAATGCGACAGGGTCTGCATCGGGTCTTCGCCGAGCTTGACCTCGGTGAGCCAGGCCGGGCACCAGAATTCGCACTCTTCGGTATAGAGTTCACTCCACTGCTGCCACTCCCAGCGGTCCAGCAGGTCAGCCTCGCGGTAAATTAATGTTTTGCCCAGTTCGAGGGCCTGTTGTTTGTCCATGGTTAGCTCCCTGCCTTGTCAGCGTTTTCCAGTGCCCGTTTTTGCCCGGCCTGCATCTGCGTGACCCAGGCTTTATAACTGGCATGAAACAGGGTTTCGTCTGACATGGTCAGTGGCCCGGCGGTGGAGGTCGCCGGATTAACCCCGAGCTCTTTTGCCAGCTGGTTGGGGCCATGGGTAAGGGCGGTCTGACCGCGACCGTAGCCCAGCTGCCAGGGGGCTAACCGCGCCTCGGCGCCGGCCTGACAATTCATGTAGGCGGCGACGTCATCCGGCGTGCCCGTGCCGGCGATATCAAAAAAATCTTCATAGGTGCGTAAACGCTGTTGACGGGCGCTGGCGGTCTCGCCTTTGGGTACCCAGCAGTAAATCTGCATTTCGGTTTTGTTATGAGCGAGTGGCCGCAGTACCCGAAACTGGCCGATGACCGCGTTATCGGTGCACTGCAGATTGGGAAATACCGTGATGTTGCGACCAAAACGGATCATCCAGTCGGTTTTTGCCTCGCCGATGCGTTCCACCAGGTTGTCGCGCTCCGGCCACAGGGGGCGAAACTCCGGCGCGGGGTTTTCAGTAAAAAACAGGGCATGCCCCTGTTCCCAGCCAAAGCTGCCGGTTTGCAGGTCAACGTTGAACATCGCCTCGATATCGGGCCCGGTGTATTGGTCACCGAGCCGCTTGACCCGCTGGTTGGTGATCTCAAGAAAGCCTTTATGGGCGACATTGAGGTGATAGCCATCGAGGCAGTTCTCGATTTGCATTTTCCAGTTGCCGTTAAAGGTGTAGCTGGACATGCCGGGGATTAGCTCCATGCCCTCTACAGACTGATCAACCAGTAGATCGATAAATAGCCGCATATCACCCAGGTGCTCCTCAAGTGGAACCACGTCGGCCTCAAGACTGCCGAAAATCCAGCCGCGGTATTCCGCCAGTCTGGGAATGGTTTTCAAGTTGCGGTTCCGGGCCTCGAAAGCGTCGCTGTAGGCGGCATCCTGATGATCCTTGATTGAAACGTTTTTGCCATGGTTGTCGAACACCCAGCCGTGATAGGTGCAGGTGTGGAATTTGGTATTGCCCTGGCGGGTCAGGCAGAGGGTAGAGCCTTTGTGGGAACAGGCGTTAACAAAGGCACTCAGCTTGCCCTGTTGGTCGCGGGTTACTACCACCGGCTGGCGGCCCATGTGGGTGGTATAGAAGTCATTGGGGTTTGGCAGCTGCGATTCGTGGCAGAGAAACACCCAGTTGGCTTCAAAGATGTACTCCATTTCCAGCTCATAGAGCTCCGGGGTGTTATAGATCTCCCGGTTGACTGAAAAAAACCCTTATTCGGGGTTAT
>JAYNPV010000178.1:0-1946 GCA_038113925.1 Gammaproteobacteria bacterium
TTCCTGTGGTTCCGGGGTGACCGCGTGTCACAACCTGTTTGCCATGGAACTCGCTGGCCTGTCGGGCAGCCGCCTGTTTTCGGCTTCCTGGAGCGGCTGGATCGCCGATGATGCCAATCCGGTGAGTAACTAAATCACGGGGGAATATCAGGGAGCAGATTGCTATCGGAATCTGCCCCGCCCACGTCAGGAGCCGGACTGAATCAGGGGATCATATAAATAGTCTGCCGGGTGTCGCGACCGTCGCGATCCAATGACGGATTATGTTCGATCCGGTGGGTCATTCCGTCGTAACGGGTGGCACCGGCAGGGCCGGCCACCAGAAGCGGTCCGGCGTTGGCCAGCACTCGATGGGAACCGGCGTTCCTCGGCGTAACCACCAGTCGGGCCGGAATAGTAATGCGAAAATTAAGTTTCGCGGTTGCGCTGGCGCCGTGACCAATGGCGGTGGACTGATCGCCAAGGCTGGCGGGTGTTGAGAGCACCAGTAGGGTGCTCAGGGCAGCCCGAACGGATAATTCCTGCAAAGGTCGCACGCTGGCAACTCCCCAATCTGGTCATGGAGACACGGGTAACGGCAGGGGATCGGGATTCTTTAGATGCGGCGAGGAAGTGAGGGTGTTGAAAATTCATCACTTGTGGTGACGATGACTGAATCGTGTGGTCAAGAAGGGATCGATTGTTGCGAGTGATTGAAAGGAATAATCGTAAATTGCTGAATGAAAATAAATAAAATATACATATAGAACAATAAGTTATAAAAATAAAATAATGTTAATTCTATTTTGCTGAATTTTCTGGCACACTCCCTGCTAATTGTCTGGCGAACGTTAGGGACAGGCAACCATCCACAGGATGAATAGTCATTCGACAGGAGTCCAGAACCAACCTGGATGGATCGACCCCCTGACACTATAGATCAACCTTTGGAGAAATTGATAATGAACATCTTAGGACGGACCTTCTCAAAATCGAAGTCGGCTGCGGCTTTGTTAACTTTAACTGTTTTTTCAGGGTTTGCGCTTCAGCCCGAATGGGCGGATCAGGATGTCGCCGTCGGTTCCGGTAACAGTGCCTCGGCGAATCTCGATTTTAGAATCATAATTCCCGATTTCCTGGTGTTCCGTCTCGGTACTGCCGGTGCCGGTAACGTCGATCTGATCGATTTCGATCTCGTGGCCTCAGCGACCCAGCCAGGTTCCGGCGGTCCGGTTGCGGCAACGGCGGCTAGTGGTGACCTGGGGAATGGCGCGGTAACCGTGGGTATTTTGACCAATTTGAGTGGTAACCTGAGTACGACCGTAACTGCCCCTGCAGCCGGGATGAATGACGGTGGATTGAATACCATCGATTACGATGACATCACCACCGACGATACCGGCACCACCTTATCTGCTCCCCAGTTGGTAAATGGCGCGAGTGCAGCGGCGGTGACCGCGGTAACCGGCGTGACCAACACACTGGCGGCGGGTGAAAGCTGGACCTTCACCTACGATAATACGGCGACCCCCCCTGCCGGGACCTATGGTGGAACGGGTGGCACCAATGACGGCCAGGTAACCTACGCGGTTGCACTGCCCTGAGCGTGGTCAGAGTCATGTTATGAACCCAGGCGTGCCTTGCGGTTCAGTCACCTTAGGTTAATATGAAAGCTCCGGTTTAGCCGCCGGAGCTTTTTTATTTTTGTCGGGCCGGTTTTGCCAATGAAAAGTTCAAGATTAATTCTACTGCGGCTGTTCCTGATTCCACTGTTGGCGATATTGGAAATCTCCTCCAGTCAGGCAGCCATCACCCTGCTGGGTGACCGGGCTACTTCTCTGGTGAGATTGCGCGTGGGGGCGGCGTTTGGCATCAGCGAAGTTGCTTTTGACGTACCGGGTGGCCTGGTCGGTAGCGGCACACCGGTGGCCGGTGACATCAGTATCCGCATTCGCCTGGTGCTGCGT
>JAYNPV010000178.1:1956-5729 GCA_038113925.1 Gammaproteobacteria bacterium
GTGCTGCGTTACGCCACCTCCATTGGCGTCAATCCCGATGTTTCCATCACTGCCGATTCCACGGCGGGGCTGGTCAGTGGCTTGAATTCCATCCCCGTGGCGGAAATAGCATGGACATCACAGGACGGAGATTTCCCCGCTGGCAGTTTTGATGGCAGTCCAGCTCAACCTCTCTACACGGCTGATTTTTCTCATCGGCTCAGGGATAACCTTGATTTCACTTATCTGAATACCAGTGTGGTGCCAGCCGGCACTTATACTGGTCGGGTGGTTTATACGGTGGTGGCCCCATGACTTATTTAACCTCTTGCTGGCGCGGGCTGGTATTGCTTCTGTGTGCCAGCGGGTTGAGTGCTGAGGTGCTGGACGATTCGCTTTCGCCCCGCCAGCAGTATCGGTTTCAATTTGAGTGGGTAGACGAGGCTGATTCTCTGACCGGCGGCCCATCCGCTGACACCGAAATCGATGACGGGATGGTGGGTTATTTGTCTGACGTTGACGTGCGCCTGGACACCTCGGCTTACGTGGGCCAACGAGCACGTATCTATTTATCGCTGCCGCGTATTACCCAGGGCGCGCCGGCGGACAGTCCGTTGCGGCTTTCCTGGACCACGAATGGATTGTTTAACAGCGGGGAGGTGACAACCGGTCAGCGTGCCCTGTTGTTTGAGGGCCGGGTGACTGAATCGGTTACCAGGGAGCTGTTTGATTTCGTGATCCATTTTGATAGCAGGGTGATGGACAGGACGTTGAAACTGGATTCGGTTTATGAAATTGAGATTATGTAGAACAGCGGGTCGGTACCTGGCTGTGCTGCTCGGTTGCGGGACGATGCTGTTCGCGTTCGGTGTGCAAGCGGCCAGTTTTGCGGTGGGGGTCTCTCCCCCCCACTTTGAGCTGCGTGGAAAACCCGGCAGCGTGGTTCGTGATGTGTTGCTGCTGCTCAATACCGCTGATGAATTTGGTGACTACCAGTTGCGCAGCGCTGACTGGTCTATGGATGAGCGTGGAGGCGTGACTATTCACGGTCCTGAGTTAATCGAAAACAGTTGTCGACCCTGGGTGAGAATCGAAAGACGTAAGTTACAACTTGAACCGCTGGGGCGGCGCCAATACCGGTTTGAGGTGCATATTCCGGAGGACGCAGAGGTCGGTGAGTGTCGCTTTGCGCTGTTGATTTCACAGGGGACAGCAGATCAACCCATTTCTGCCGAGCAGAGAAGCGCCAACTCAATTCGTATGCCGATTGCCGCCCAGATTGCCGTTATTGTCTATGTCGCCGTCGGCGATGCCACGCCGGAATTGTCGTTTGTCGGGGCAAGTGTGGAAACGCGCAGCAAAGGCAAAGTGCCGATCCTGACGCTACACAACTCCGGCCTGGTCCACGGGCGTCCCTTCGGTAACCTTATCGGCACCGATGCGGCCGGCAAAGAGCATTCGTTGGTGATCACCCCCACCCCGGTATTGGCCGGGGCGAATGTGGATGTCGTGTTGCAGCCAGACCCGACGCTACCGGTGGAAGAGGTGGTGCCGATAACTTTTCCGCTGCAACTCAAGGGCTCGGTGGAGTTTGAACAGGGCGCTCTGGAGATTGATACCCAGATCGAGTAGCCGGGTTAATCGGTGATGGTGACCAGCGGTATTTCTAGCGAAGTATCCTGTCTTACCTTGACGCTGACCTGCGATTGCATCTGTTCGGAGAGGATCCACGGCAGGGGCAGCAGCTCTTCGGCAATATGCAGTTGGTGTTCCCCGGCGTGGACGGGCCAGAACTCAAAATAGCCGTTGGAGTCGGTGGTTCGGCGGAAGCGACCATCGAGAATCAACTGCACGTTGCTGGCGATTTTTTCACCCGGCGAACGAACGCCATCGCGGTCTTCATCAAAAAACACGGTTCCGCTTATCCGGCCACTGCCTCCCTTGCCACGGTTTCGGCCCAGCACCAGGGGCGCGGCTCCGCTGGTGCCCGAATACTGCAGGGTGATAAACAGCTGCCGGCGGTTGGTTTTGTCTGCAGGAAAGCCCAGCGGCCGGGTGCGGTTTCGAGACCAATTCAGGTTGGCTCGCAGGGTGAGTGCGGGGGCAAGACGCCATAACAGGCCCAGGTTGCTGTCGAGCGATCTAAGGTCATTGGCCAGGTCTGCCTGGGTTCGGTTGGATATCAGATCGGCATCCAGGGTCAATGTTTCGCTGAGGGAGCGGTCGTAAAGCACTCCCCAACTGATTTCTGTGCGTTGATCCCCGGCTTCATGGATGCGATTGAGCGCCAATGTGGAGCGCAGGTGGTTACCCTGCAGCTGGGGCCATTCCTGATCCCAGGTCAGTGTACTCAGATGACCATCCTCCAGGCTGGCCTGTTCCAGGCTATGGGTGAGTCTGAAGTTGCTGGTCCCCAGGCGATTATCAAATCGGGTAAACCCCTCCAGGGTATAGGTGTCGCGGTAGCCCTGCCCGGCTTCCGAAAAATTCTGCTGGTTGATCGATAGCAGCCCGCCGACACTGAGTTTTCTGCGCAATTGATAGTTGTAGCGGGCAAACATATTCAGGTTGGTGGCACCAATCAGCAGGGGATCATCATCGAGATTGGTTTGCAGGTAATCCACGCCCAGCGACAGGGCTTCTCTGAAACTGCGAAAATCCCCCTGCCAGTACCCGCCCTGGCGGTCATTGCCAATCTGTTGATCGGTCCATAGTAAACCCGGTTCTAACCAGAACAGGCCGTAACGGTGGCGCCACCTGCCCAGCTGCTGGTCGCTATCGATCCAACTGCCGAGGTTGCCCTGGTCATCGCCCAGCCAATGCAACTGATGGGTATCGTCATCGGTTTGGCCGCCGAGTTGCAGGGCCCCGGCAAAGGTGGTGTGGTCCTCGACCCGGTCAGAATTCTCGACATGCCAAACCCCCAGGCCCAGTCTCAGGTCATCACTCAACAGATGGTCATAGTCGGCTCCGGTCAACCAACCGCTGCGATTTATGTAGCCGCTGGTCTGGAAGCCATTCAGGGAACCGATTTCGCCGCTGGTCAGGGTTAGCGTCCGTTTTTCATCCTCGATAACGGTGGAAAGGCCGCGGACGAGGGTCGAGGATAATTTTTGACGATAACTGTTTGCCAGCAGGCTATTGGAACGGGCGAGGGTGTCACCGGCGGCGATACTCAGGGTCATGCCGGCGGCAATGGGTAGCTCATCCTGGCGGAACAACACGGATTCCCGGGTAGGTTGGCGTCCGTTGCGCAAAATGGAATTCTGATATCGGCCACTGGCGTCAAGGCTGAGAATGCCGTGATTAAGGGTTTCCTGCGACCAGGTGACCCCGATGCCCTGTTCCCAACCGCCCGAACGGCCGCTTTCGGATTCCCGATAAAGGGTAAGTTCCGTACCGATCAGTTTTCTACCGGTTTGCGCCGCCTGGTCAGCAGCCGACTGTGGCGATCCGATGGAGGTTTCATCTGCCTCTAGTACCTGGTCGATATAGGGGTCAGCCAGTACTGTTAATGGTACCGGTAAGCAGATAAGGATCGCTAAGCCCAACTGCAAGGTGGTTGGTTTTGGGGGTCGGTAATCTCCCTTAAGCAGAGACTCGCTGTGCCCTTGGTCAGAAGAAAAACTCACGTTACCCTGATAAACGCCGCTAGTTTGGATCGCTGAGCAATGGGGGTTACCTGACGAATTGCAGATTGTTCAGCCATTATATATCGAAACGGGTAACCCGCATGGCAGGGGTGAGTAAGAGCAATCATCTTATTATTCAGATAGTAACGCGTTGGTTAGTGG
>JAYNPV010000179.1:0-5674 GCA_038113925.1 Gammaproteobacteria bacterium
GTTTAAAGGTGCTGTCCCCACTGAAAGGAGGTTGACGCTAGTTCTTCTTTTTCTTAAAAAACTTTCGGTTGCGTATCGATTTTTTTATCTGGCGCCCGGTGGGCTTGTTTTTACGGCCCGCGTAGGGGTTTTCGCTCTGGCGATAGAGGACGCGCAGCGGGCTGCCTTCGAGTGCCAGGTGTTTGCGAAAGCCATTTTCAAGGTAGCGGGTGTAGCTATCCGGCAAACGGTCACACTGGTTACCGTGCACGACAATAGTGGGCGGATTGGTGCTGCCCTGATGCGCATAGCGGGGCTTGGGGCGACGGCCGTGGCTGAGCGGTGGGGGATTACGCCGCACCAGCAGTGCCAGAATGTCGTTGAGCACCGGCGTAGCCATATCGCGAAAGGCGCTCTCATAAGCTTCTTTCACCGATTCCATCAAACCTGCCAGACCTTTGCCGCGCAATGCTGATATGTAATGCACCCGGGCGTAGCTGAGAAACGGCAGTTTTCGTTCGACCTCTTTTTTCACCAGCGTGCGCCGGTCATCGTCGATGCTGTCCCATTTGTTGATGGCTAAAACCAGGGCGCGACCCTGATTGGCGGCCAGTGACACGATGCGAACATCCTGATCAGTGAGGCCTTCGCCGGCATCGGCAAGCACTACTACCGCGTTGGCGGCCTCAATGGCCTGCAGGGTTTTGATGATGCTGAATTTTTCGATGGTGTCAGTGACGCGGGCACGCCGCCGCACGCCGGCGGTATCGATCAGGGTCCAGGGCTCTCCCCGGTAAACCAGCGGGATGGCGATGCTGTCGCGGGTGGTGCCGGGTTGATCGAAGGCGATGACTCTCTCTTCGCCGAGCAGCTGATTGGTCAGCGTGGATTTGCCAACGTTGGGCCGACCAATAAAGGCTACTCGCGGTTGTCGCACATCCTCCAGTGCCGGTTCGTCGCTGGTTGCATCGGGGTTATCGATTTCAGTCGCCGGACTCGAAGAGGGAATCGGGGCTTCTGCGTCAGGCGCTTCGGGAAATTCGCGGAGAATTTCGTCGATACATTTTTCTACGCCATCGCCGCGACTGGCGGAGATGGCGAAGGCACGTTTGAATCCAAGCGTGTGAAAGGGCGATATCGCCTGGTCACGGGGCACACCCTCGGTTTTGTTGACCAGCAGGTTTATGGCAATTCCCAGTCGTCTTAACTGAGCGCCGATCTCTTCATCCCGGGGGTCTACGCCACGTCGGCCATCGACCAGAAAGAGCACGGCATCTGCCTGGCGCGCGGCGAGCATGCTCTGTTCGCCCATCAGGCTATCGACGCCCTCGGCTTCGCCACTGAGTCCGCCGGTATCGACCACTGTAAATGGGCGTTGGTGATGCAGACATTGGCCCACCAGTCGATCCCGGGTGAGGCCCGGTTGGTCAGCCACCAGCGCATCCCGGCTCTGGGTCAGTCGGTTGAACAGGGTCGATTTGCCCACGTTGGGCTGGCCAATAAGGGCGAATACAGGATTCATGGTTGATTGCCAGTCGGCCAGGAGTATACGCTTACTCGGCAGCCCCGCCGGGTGGGGCCAGAATGATCAGTTCGCCTTCGTCGGTCATCAGGTGGAGCTGGTCATCAATCACCCTTAAGGGTGAGGAGGTCATTGTTTTGGACGGCCGTGATCGGGCGACAAAACTGCCGTCATCACGATCCATCCAGTGCAGATAACCTTCGAAGTCGGCGACCACCAGGTAGTCGCCGACCACCGCCGGTGCGGTAATACGACGGGCGTTCAAGGCATCCTGTTTCCAGTAGGTGGCACCGGTTCGTCGATCCAGCGCCCAGACAGTGTCCTGATCGTCACTCAGGTAGATATTGAACAGGTCCAGGGCAATATCTGAATAACTGGAGAGGGTTCGTGACCAGAGGACTTCGCCGGAATTCTGGCCGATGGCCACCACCCGGCCCTGATAGGCCGATGCAAAAATCACTCCCCCGTCAGCGACCGGATTACTGTCGGCGTCGATAATTCGGTCCAGTTCACTGCGGCCCCGGGCGAGACCGACCGGGGTTTCCCATTGCTCATAGCCGGTGTTGGTCTCTACCGCGGTCATGCGGCCATCGGCAAAGCCCTTGACCACCATGTCACCGATGATCAGCGGCAGGCTGTTGCCTCGCAGAGAAAGCGCCGGAACCTCATGCTCGATCATCCATTTTTGCTGACCGTTATTGGCGTCGAGGCCGAGCAGTTTGCCGTCGGTGGTGGTTATGACAATCACTTCGCCATTGGAAACCGGCGGGGTGACGACTTCACTGGTTAACTGGGACTGCCAGAGCAGTTCTCCGTTCTGGCGGTTCAGTGACAGTAGTTCGGCATTGTCGGAAACCACCAGTACCCGGGTCTCATCAACACTGACGCCGGCGGCAATTTTTTGCTCAAACTCAGTGCTCCAGAGTCGATCACGGTTCTGATAATTCCAGGCAGTGACGCCACGCAGGCGATCATCAACAACATATACCTGCTCGCCGTAATAGGCCGGTACCGGTTTGGGGTAACCTCGACCGACGCCATCGCTGAGGGATTTGGACAAGATTTTTTCCGCTTTAAACTGGGGCTCAAACTCAACCAGTTCAGCAGGGTCCTTGGCCTTTCCCGTACCCGATAACTGCTCGGAGATCCAGCCGCCGGTGTCGGTGGCCCGCTCGCTTAAACGTTCACCAAAATTACTGCAGCCGCTGATTAACAGGGCAGCCACTGCTAGCAGTAGATAACCGCGCATTAACGACTCTCCAGGCTGTCGAGCTTGAGTTGAATGATTGCCGCGTGTTGGGGAACCGCTTTGTGTACCTGGGTCAGTGCACCCTGGTAGGCGTTACGTGCCTTATCCATATTTCCCCGCGCTGCCTCGATGTCGCCTTTTAACTCTTCGGCACTGGCAGCGAAGCTGGTTATCTTGATGGCGTTGACGGCTGCCATGGCTGCATCATATTTCTGCTGCGCCAGCAACACTGATCCCAGCCGCAACCGCGCCTGGGCTATTACCGCCGGTTGATCCGCGTTGTCAGCGGCCCATTGCAGCAGTTCAGCCGCTTTGTCGAGTTCCTCGTCTTCAACCGCCTGCCTGGCTTCGGCCAGGTTCCCGAGAACGGCGTAAGGCGTGCTGGGAAACTCCTCAGCGATTGACGTCTTCGGTGAACCACTGAGGGCGGAATCCTCGCCAAACTGTTGATAATAGCGGTCGGATGCCTGATCAAGGGTATCGTTACGGGAGCTGATGTAGAAGTTGCGGCCCAGCACCAGTGAAATGCCCACTGCTGCAGCGATGATCACTGTCTGCCCGTTTTCGGCCCACCAGCTCTTTAGTGCGTCAAGTTGTTCTTCGTCGTTTGCGTAATCATTCATTGTTCAGGTTTTCCGCGAGTGTGGGTTAGCTGCCGGCGTCATGGCCTGCTTCCATCGGCCGTAGAAATTCAATCAACTGTGCCTGGGGCACCGTCTGTTGGGGTTGTTGTTGGCGCAAAAATTTGACGCTGACAGTGTGGTTTAGCATTTCGTCGTCGCCGATTATAAGGGCGATATCGACACCCGCCTTATCCGCACGGGTAAGTTTTTTACCGAGGTTGCCGCCTTGATGGTCGATTTCAATACGTGAACTTCCCAGTTCAATCCGGCATTGACGAACCAGGGAGAGGGTAGCGGTCAGCGCCTGGTCATCAAGGTGAATAAACTGCAGGTGAAGGGGTCTGCCGGGGGGGCCTGCCTGTTGCAGTAGCTCTACCAGTCGCTCTTCGCCCATGGCAAAACCTACTGCCGGGGTGGGGCGGCCACCAAGCTGCTCGACCAATCCATCATAGCGTCCCCCGGCGCAGACTGTGCCCTGAGCGCCAAGCTGGTCGGTCACCCATTCAAATACGGTGCGGTTGTAATAATCGAGTCCTCGAACCAGCCGGTCATTAACCCGATAGGTAATGCCCGCACCATCGAGCAACTGTTTCAGGGCTTCAAAGTGCTCGGCGGATTCCGGATCAACCGCTTCGAGCAGGCTTGGCGCGTCGGCCAGTACCGCCTGGGTATCGCTGCTTTTGCTATCAAGAATGCGCAGCGGATTGCTGGTCAGGCGTCGTTGGCTGTCCTCGTCGAGCTGTTGTCGGTAATCCTGAAGGTAGTCGACCAACGCGTTTTTGTACTGCGCTCTGCTGGTGCTGTCGCCCAGGGTGTTAATCTGCAGCTCCACGCCGGAGAGGTTCAGTTCGTCCCAGAGCTGGGCGGTGAGCATGATCAGTTCCGCGTCAATGGCCGGGCCGGGTAGCCCATAACATTCGGCACCAATCTGATGGAACTGACGATAGCGCCCTTTTTGGGGCCGCTCGTGGCGGAACATGGGGCCGGAATACCAGAGTTTGGCCACTGTATTGTGCAGCAGGCCGCGTTCGATACCGGCGCGGACCACGCTGGCGGTGCCTTCCGGGCGCAGCGTCAGGCTATCACCATTGCGGTCATCGAAGGTGTACATCTCTTTTTCGACAATATCGGTGGCGACCCCGATACTGCGGGCGAAGAGTTCAGTTTTCTCCAGCAAAGGCAGGCGAATTTCGCCAAATCCGTAGCTATTGAACAGTTTCTGCGCGCGGGCTTCCAGCCTTTGCCAGTGGCGAATATCCTCGGGAAGGGTGTCATTCATCCCGCGGATGGCCTGTAATTTATTACTCATATTTTTAATTGCGATGGCTGTCTTTATGCGCGGTCGGTGCGGGCAATGGCGCGCACCTAGCGGGAGCCTGAAGGGGCAGCGGGGGCGTCGAGGGTGAATTGAGCAATGCGACCCCGAACAGGGTAGTCATAGGGCTCACCATTATAGAAAATTTTTACGCCAGCCGCGTTGCCAAGAAAGAGTTTGACCGGTAGCTCTACCGTCAGGGCGATCGTGCTGTCTGCGGGTTGCAGGTTATAGAGTAGCTTGCTGACGTCAGCGGCGCGCACGTCGGCCCAGCTCTCCTCGATGAATTCAAGCACTATTTCGACGGGCTCTGTCACCGGGGAGGAATCCTCCGAGGCGGAAGCATCCGTTTCGGGCGCGCTAATCACAGTTTGGATCAATGTGGCCGGTTGCGCGTTGGAGGAGTTGACGCCTTCGGTCAGCGGCAGGGGGCCGATCAATACCTCCTCACGCGCTGCAATTGGGTTGGACACGCTTTCGGCTGCACTACCAGTTGGCGGCGGCGGGTTAATCAGAGGGGTTTCCAGTGCCGACTGTTCGTTCTGACCGCTATAGACAGAATAGCCGACGTATCCCACCAGCATAATCAGCAGTAATGCCAGCAGGCCCAGTGCAACGCGCCGGGCAGGGGATTCAGAGGCGGTATCCAGTTGAACCCGGGAAATATCTGATCGCGCCTGATTCGTGGCCGGGAAAAACTCGGCGAATTCCCCTTCTATCTGATCGCTGTCAATCAGCAGATGACGGGCATAGCTCAACAGGTAACCGCGAACATAGGTGCGGCCCGCAAACTCTTCGTAATCATCCCGCTCCAGCGCCTCGATTTTGTTTTCGGTCAGATTGAGTGCGTCGGCAATATCAGCCAGAGAAAGATTGCGTTCCTCGCGGGCGGCCGCTAATCGCTTACCTGGACTCGGTGGCGACGCGTTTTCGGTGGGGGGGGCGGTAGTTTCTTTCGATGTCACTGGCTATACAGGCTCTGTGCC
>JAYNPV010000180.1:0-4059 GCA_038113925.1 Gammaproteobacteria bacterium
CCCTGATGGCGATCGCGGATGAGCTGGGTTATCAGGTCATTGAGCGCCAGATCAGCCGGGATGAGGTTTACCTCGCCGATGAAGCATTTTTTACCGGCACGGCTGCGGAGGTCACCCCTATCCAGTCACTGGATGACCGGATTATCGGCAGCGGTAAACGCGGGGCGATTACCGAGGTATTGCAAAAGCGTTATTTTGAAGTAGTCCATGGTGAAGCAGAGGCCTACAGCAACTGGCTCACCTATGTAGAGTGATGGCACAAGCATGACAGATAAACTCAAGCCGGCAAATGCCGTACGGCGATATGAAATTACCCACGCAGATCTGCCTCTGCACTGTCCAATGGATGGCCAGACAACCTGGAATTCTCATCCCCGGGTGTTCCTGCCGATCGAAGACAAAGGTGAAATTCTCTGCCCCTATTGCGGGGCGCTCTATGTTCTGAAACCCGCGGGGCAGTAGCGCTGGCTGATCAAGCGCTGCAGCGCGGGGTCAACCCGGTTGACCTAACCGAAGCCATTCTGGTCGTTGGCCCCTCCTGGGTCGGCGACATGGTGATGGCGCAAAGCTTTTTTATGGAGCTTAAAAAGCGTTATCCTGACTCCGTGATCGATGTGCTGGCACCCGGGTGGGTGTTACCGCTACTGGCTCGAATGCCGGAGGTGAGGCGGGGCATAGAGAGTCCCTTCAGGCACGGTGAACTGGCTTTGCGTCAGCGCTATCGGTTGGGACGCAGTTTGCGCGGGCAATATGGCCGGGCGTTTGTACTGCCCAACTCGCTGAAATCAGCACTGATTCCTTTCTGGGCGGGAATCAGGCAGAGAATCGGTTATCGGGGCGAGTTCCGCTATGGCTTGCTCAATGAACCGCGCAAACTGGATCAAACAGCACTGCCACGCACGGTGGAGCGTTTCGTGGCACTGGCCGCTGACTCAGGGGCCGTTCCTACCGGTTTTGATCGCCCAGAATTGGACGTTGACGCGGATAGTCAGCGGGCAACCCTGGATAAGTTCGGCCTTGCAGGCGTTGATCAGCCGATCCTGGCGCTCTGCCCGGGTGCTGAATATGGTCCGGCCAAGTGTTGGCCAGCGGAGCATTTCGCCGAGGTTGCCCGCACCAAACACCAACAGGGCTGGCGGGTGTGGATTTTTGGTTCCGCCGCCGATCAGTCAGTGGCGGACCAGATTAATCGACTTGCCAAAGGGGTCTGTGAAAACCTGGCGGGTCGAACCACTTTGGCGCAAGCCTGTGATTTGCTGGCGATGGCCGATGCAGTGGTGACCAACGATAGCGGGCTGATGCACGTCGCGGCAGCGTCAGGACGGCGGGTTTTCTGTCTGTACGGCTCCTCAGACCCGGGTTTCACTCCGCCGCTGTCAGAACAGGCGACTATTTTTAGTCTCGGACTCTCCTGCTCACCCTGTTTTAAGCGGGAGTGTCCGCTGGGCCACCTGAAATGTCTGCAGGACCTTAAGCCTGCTCAGATACTTGCGGCCATGGGTTGATTGCGATGCGAGTGCTGTTAATCAAAACCTCTTCACTGGGTGATGTCATCCACGCATTACCTGCGGTTACTGAGGCGTGCCAGCAGATTCCCGGTATTCGATTTGACTGGATGGTGGAAGAGGCGTTTGCAGAAGTGCCGGGCTGGCATCCCGGGGTGGACCGGGTCATTCCAGTGGCGATTCGGCGCTGGCGAAAAACCCCCCTGCAGGCATTAAGAAGCAGTGAGTGGCGCGCCCTGCGCGAAACCCTGAAGATCGCTGATTACGACCTGGTAATTGATGCCCAGGGGTTATTAAAAAGTGCGATGTTGGTCTGGCTGGTGGGTCTCCCCGCTGCCGGGTACGACCGTCATTCCATACGCGAACCCTTTGCCTCACGCTTTTATCGACACCGTTACCCGGTCAGTCGACAGTTGCATGCCGTGGAACGGATTCGTCATCTGTTCGCTGCTGCTTTGGATTATCCACTTGCTGACCGCTCGCCAGGCTATGGTGCAGAGCTGGGCGGGCCCACCGATCAGGGTAGTGCGGAAGCGGGCAACTCCCTGGTCTGGTTACACGGCTCCACCTGGGCAAGTAAATTGTGGCCAGAGAAAAACTGGGTAAAACTCAGTCGCCTGGCGGTCGATGCCGGCTATGAAGTGCTGATGCCCTGGGGTAACGATCGGGAGCGAGAGCGGGCAAAACGTATCGCCACCCATGTTGATGGAATCGCCCTGTTACCCAGGATGACCTTGACCGAGCTGGCGTCGGTGTTACGGCGATCACTGGGCGTGGTCGGGGTGGATGGAGGGCTGGCTCACCTGGCAGCCGCCATGTCAGTGCCGACCGTCTGTCTTTACGGTGCCACCAGCCCTAAGTTAACCGGCACCTGGGGTGGACGCTGCCTAAATCTGCAGGGGGAATATCAATGCGTACCCTGTTTGAAGAAGGAGTGCATTCACCTGGCTGCTGAGAATACCGGCCAGCCCTGCCTGGACCCGTTAACGCCGGAAATGGTCATGGCCCGTCTGCTAGATCAGATCGCGCCGGACCCGGAAGCGCAAGTTCAGCAGAAAAAGCCATGAAACTGGCGTTGGCATTGTTTAAATACTTCCCGTTCGGGGGCGTGCAACGGGACTGCCTGCGAATTGCCCAGGTGCTGCAAGACCGTGGTCACCAGGTTGAACTGCTCTGCATCGACTGGCAAGGAGAGCGGCCGGACAATATTCCGGTTAAGCAACTAACCGTTTGGGGAATGAGCAACCACCGGCGTTATCGTAATTTTGCCAAAAAAGCTCGCTCCTATTGTCGGAGAAGAGGCGTTGATGGCCTGATCGGTTTTAATAAAATCGCTGGCCTGGATGTCTATTTTGCCGCAGACGGCTGCTATCGGCTCAAATCGGAAAGCAAAAGCGGGCTCTACCGGTTAACCCCCCGATATAAATATTTTTGCGCGGATGAGCATGCGGTGTTTGGTGAGCAAAAGAAAACCCATATTCTCGCGCTAAGCAAACGGGAAATGACCCACTATCAGCAAACCTATCGGACCCCGAGGTCCAGGTTTACGCTACTGCCCCCGGGGATATCCGCAGACCGTAAGCCGACTCCCGACAGCGCCGCCATTCGCACGCAGTATCGGCACGGCTTAGGGGTAGGAGAGCAGCAAAAATTGTTGCTCATGGTGGGGTCGGGATTTAAAACCAAGGGGTTGGACCGTGCCCTGTATGCGCTCAAATCACTTGATAACGGCAAAAATCCGCCGGCTAAATTCGTTATTATCGGCAAGGATAATTTCGACCCCTTCCGAAAATTGGCCAATCGCATGGGTCTCACCGAACAGGTCGAGTTTTTTCCTGGGCGGACCGATATTCCCCAGTTATTACAGGCCGCCGACCTGCTGCTACATCCGGCCTACTATGAGAACTCAGGTATGATTCTGCTCGAAGCACTGGTAGCGGGGTTGCCGGTGTTGACCACCGAGGCGTGTGGTTACGCCCATTATGTGAGTGAGGCCGATGGCGGATGGGTGCTACCGGAACCTTTCGATCAGTCTGAAATGAACCGGGTATTGCAGAACATCCTCTCCGGGGATGACCTGCCGCGTTGGCGAACCAATGGTATCCGGTTTGGTAAAACGGCTGATCTGTTTGGATTGCACGATACCGCCGCAGACGTCATCGAAAGGGTGATCGGCTCTAAGCTTGCGGCAACAGACCGCTTAACGAACCACGCCACCCCATGAGTTTCTGGCTACAACCGGAGGTGGTGGAACAGTTTCCTCAGTTTGATAGCTTTGATGGCGTGTTGGTAGCAGAAGGAGAGCTCTATCGGGATTTGCCTCAGCGCCAGACCCTGCGGGTCGATCAGGCCGGCCGTAGCCTGTTTATCAAACGTCATCTCGGTGTGGGCTGGCGAGAAATAATCAAAAACTGCCTGCAGTTGCGGTTGCCGGTGATCAGCGCGGAAAATGAGCGCCGGGCGATAGCCAGGCTGGAAGCACTCGGCATCGATACCATGAACTGCGTCGGTTATGGCATCCGGGGGATAAACCCGGCGACCCGGCAGTCCTTTA
>JAYNPV010000180.1:4069-5592 GCA_038113925.1 Gammaproteobacteria bacterium
GTTTTGATACGACCAGGCTGATGCAGAAGCGATTGCTGGTCGATCGATTGGCCGGAATCGCGCAGACGCTTCATGATCAGGGCATTAATCACCGGGATTTCTATATCTGCCATTTTCACGTCTGGCCCGAACAGCTACTGGCTGACCGCCAGGCAGAACCGAGAGTGGTGTTGATCGATCTGCATCGGGTGCAGATACGCCGCCGACTGCCGCGCCGCTGGCGGCTTAAGGATATTGCCGGTCTCTATTTTTCAGCCATGGACGCCGGACTGACCCAACGCGACTATCTGCGCTTTATCCGCAGCTACTGGCCAGGGTCGCTGCGCAGCACCCTGACATCTGACCGGCGGTTTTGGCGACGGGTAGAGCGCCGGGCTCGAAAACTCTATTTCAAGGCGCATCGCCGCTATCCTCCGGTGATCTGGCCGAGACTTACCCCTTGAGTCTGGTTAGCTGTTCGGCAGACTTTGCCGAGTTATGGGGTTGTCAGGCGGAGGCGGTCGATGATCCCAACCGGCGCGGCCGCGGCTGGAGCACGGTGGGTAAGATCGATTTTTTGCAGCCAGAAAAATCGGACCGGGCGGTTCCCGCCTATTTAAAGCGCCAGCAACGGTATCGTACTCGCACCCTGCGTCACCCGTTAACAGGGATAGCGACCCTCAGGCGGGAGTACCAGATGCTCAACTGGGTGGCTGATCGTGGGATTGCGGTGCCCCGCCCGCTCTTTTTTGCCGAGGCGGAGCAGCAACGGGCGCTGCTGGTAATTGAGGCGCTGGAGGAATACATCGCCCTGGAAATCCCCCCGGAAATCAGTCGAAGTGGCAGACAGCGCCTGATAGAGGCAGTTGCTGCGTTAGTCCGGCGACTCCACTCTTTGGGTATCTATCACGGCTGTCTCTATCCAAAACATCTGTTCTGGAATCCGTCAGCCGGGGATATCTGCCTGATCGACTGGGAAAAAGCCCGGCCATCCTGGCGACGTGACCGAACCACGCTGCGAGATCTCGATTCGTTAAATCGCCACGCCCCGGGTTGGTCGTTGCGGGAGCGAGCACTGTTTCTGGCGGCTTATCTGCAGGTGCCCCGGGGCGACCCCCAGTTGAGAAAATGGTGGCAAAAACTGTCCGCCCGTTATCGGCAAAAATCAGCGAGATGACTGCATTAACCGCAGATCAGCCGTTAGATGTGGCGTTGAAAAATGATCATCGCCCGCTTCGGCTGGAGCGGGTGTTGCGGTTGCTCCCTGGTCGGCGGGCCACCTACCGGGGACGTTTGGGTGACCGGGATGCCATCATCAAATTATTTCCCCCTGGTCACTCACGCGCGCAGGCCGATTTCTGCCGCGAGTTGCGGGGCATTACCGCGCTGGGCCAGGCCGGGATATCGACTCCAGAGTTGCTCTATCAGGGCCGTTTGGTCGAGGGTGATTACTGTGTGATTACGGAGTATCAGGCAGATAGTGTGGAGCTGGACGAGTTGCTTGCCGGCAGCGCGCCAGTCACCGATGGGCATGGGGATAATAG
>JAYNPV010000181.1:0-5154 GCA_038113925.1 Gammaproteobacteria bacterium
CGGGTATTCATTGCCCTGCATGGTAGCGGCGGAGAAGACGGTGCCCTGCAGGGGTTTCTGGACTCAATTAATTTGCCCTATACAGGCAGTAATGCGGCCGCCTCACTAACCGGTATGGATAAGAAGTTGTCCAAGCTGGTGTGGCAGGCGCAGGGATTGCCGACCCCTGCCTGGCAAATGGTTGCTGATCTGCACGCACTCGAACAGGCCGTTCAAACATTGGGGCTGCCGTTGATGGTTAAACCGGTGAGTGAGGGGTCCAGTATCGGTATGTCCTTGTTGGAGACCCACGAACAGATCGCCTCGGCCTGGCAGCTGGCCGCCGGTCAGGGGCAGCCGGTGATGACCGAACGGTATATCCAGGGTGACGAGTACACCGCCGGCCTCGTGGCTGGCGAGACGCTGCCGCTGATTCGTATTACCACGGCCAACAAATTTTATGATTTTGAAGCCAAATACCAGAGTGATGAAACCGGCTACCACTGTCCGGCCGGGCTCGATAATGACCAGGAGCAATCACTGAGGGTGCTGGCCAGTGAGGCCTTTACCGCCATCGGCGGCAGTGGTTGGGGTCGCATTGATTTGATGGTCGATGCCGATCGACGGCCCTGGTTGATTGAGGCCAATACCGTCCCCGGACTTACCGACCATTCTTTATTGCCGATGGCGGCTGCCGCTACCGGCTGGAATTTTAACCAGCTGGCCCTGGCGATTCTCTCCACCAGCATGGGGCAGGGTGAGACGGCCGACGGCAGGCGGGTGTTTAATGGCTAGCAGGCAAAGGCGATTTCGTAAACCGGTGACCGGGGCCAGTCGGGTGGCTCCGGCCGCTGTTGGTTCCCCGATGCGGTTGAGTCGTTACCGCTGGTGGCTGGCACCCCTGGTACTGGTGGCACTGGGAGCGCTGCTGCCCGGGGCGCTGGTGGCCGTGCCTGAAATGCCGGAGGGGCCGTTATTTCCGCTGCGCAAAGTTGAAGTTACTGGCGATCTGCAGCGTCTCGATCCTCAGCAGTTGCGCAGCCGGCTACTACCTGAAGCGGTGGTGGGGTTTTTTGATGTGGATGTTCGCCAGTTGCGTGAACGGGTCAGTGATATGTCCTGGGTGGGGCGTGTGCAGATCACCCGCCAGTGGCCTGATGAACTGATTATTACTATCACCGAACGGGAGCCGGCGGCACGCTGGCGCAGCCAGGGACTGCTGGATACCGAAGGTCAGTTGTTTCTGGTTGACACCCTGCTTGATTATTCTGCCCTGCCGCTGCTCTCCGGACCCGATGGTAGCGAGCAGAAAGTCTATGCCGGCTACCAGTTTCTGCGTAATGCGTTGATGCAGTTACCGCAGCCGATTAATGAAGTTGCTCTCGATAGTCGGGGAGTCTGGCGGTTAAGGACGGTCGATGGGGTGATGATCACCTTCAGGGGAGAGCCTGACAATGTACCGCTTGAACGCCTGATACGCGTATACCGGCAGCAGTTGTTACCCCATTGGGACAAGGTTCGAAGCGTGGACTTGCGCTACAGCGACGGCTTTGCCGTCGCCTTTGCAGAAAACTCAGTTGTTGTTGAAGAAGGTGGCCTGGAATGAATCGAGCGCAAGATAAAAACTTGCTGGTAGCAATGGATATAGGCACCTCGAAAATAGTCACTATTGTCGGCGAGGTTTCCGAGGACGGCGAGATAGAGGTGATCGGCCTCGGCAGTCATCCCTCCAACGGCCTGAAAAAGGGCGTGGTGGTCAATATCGAGTCAACGGTGTCGTCAATGCAGCGCTCCGCAGAAGAGGCCGAGCTGATGGCGGGGTGTCAGATTCACTCCGTATTTGCCGGCATTGCCGGGTCGCATGTTCGCAGCTTGAACTCCCACGGTATTGTCGCCATCAGGGACCGTGAAGTTACCCAGGTTGACGTTGATCGGGTTATCGATGCCGCCAGAGCGGTGGCGATCCCGGCCGACCAGCGGGTGCTGCACGTATTGCCGCAAGAGTACGTCATTGATGACCAGGAAGGTATTCGGGAACCGATTGGCATGGCCGGTGTGCGTCTTGAGGCCAAGGTCCATATTGTTTCCGGCGCGGCCAGCGCGGCACAGAATATTGTCAAATGCGTGCGTCGCTGTGGTCTGGAAGTTGATGATTTCATTCTGGAGCAGCTCGCTTCCAGTTATTCGGTGTTGATGGCCGATGAGAAGGAGCTGGGTGTGTGTCTGGTTGATATCGGCGGGGGTACCACTGACATTGCGGTGTTTATAGGTGGAGCGATTGTCCATACCGCAGTGATTCCGATTGCCGGCGATCAGGTCACCAATGACATCGCAGTCGCGTTGCGCACACCCACGCAGTTTGCCGAGCAGATCAAAATCAAATATGCCTGTGCGCTGGCGCAGTTAACTTCGACTGACGAAACCATTGAAGTGCCCAGTGTCGGCGATCGACCTCCAAGACGCCTGGCGCGTCAGACCCTCGCCGAAGTGGTGGAGCCGCGTTACGAGGAGTTATTCGGGTTGGTTCTGGCCGAGCTGCGTCGCAGCGGGTTTGAAAACCTGATCGCTTCAGGGGTGGTGCTCACCGGCGGCACCGCAAAAATGGAAGGCGTGGTTGACCTGGCAGAAGAGGTGTTTCACATGCCCGTAAGGCTGGGGGTCCCTCAGTACGTAACCGGCTTGACGGAAGTGGTCAGCAATCCGATTCATGCCACCGGCGTAGGCCTGCTGCTGTTTGCCAGAGAGCAGCGGCGCAAAGGCATAGAAGGGGCCAATATCAGTGGATTCTCAGCGGTGTTAGCGCGGCTGAAGAGTTGGTTTGACGGTCACTTTTAGGGGGGGGTGAAGGGAGCAACTGAACGGGGCGAGCAGTAAGCAGTATTCATTCGGGTAAACGACAGTAAATTTTGGGAGTATGGCAATGTTTGAAATGATAGAAACCCTTGAGCAAAGCGCAGTTATCAAGGTAATTGGAGTGGGCGGTGGTGGCGGCAACGCCATCAACCATATGCTTAGTGAATCCATCGAAGGAGTGGAGTTCATCGTCGCCAATACCGATGCCCAGGCGTTAAAAAGTTCTGTGGCGGAAACGGTATTACAGCTTGGCGGTGACGTAACCAAGGGCCTGGGTGCCGGTGCGACTCCTGAGATTGGCCGTCAGGCTGCTCTGGAGGACAGTCAACGTATCGCCGAAGTGCTTGATGGTGCCGATATGGTATTCATCACCGCCGGAATGGGGGGCGGTACCGGTACCGGTGGCGCACCGGTAGTGGCCGAGATTGCCAAGGAAATGGGTATTCTCACGGTGGCCGTGGTTACCCGGCCATTTCACTTCGAAGGGCCGAAGCGTGCGCGGATCGGTGAGGCAGGTATTAAAGCTCTGGGCGAAATCGTCGATTCACTGATCATCGTACCCAACGACAAGTTGCTCAGCGAGCTGGATAAAAACCTCAGTCTGCTCAATGCTTTTAAAGAAGCAAATGAAGTATTGCGCGGAGCCGTGCAGGGAATCGCGGAGCTGATTACGCGGCCCGGGCTGATCAACGTTGACTTTGCTGACGTGCGCACGGTGATGTCGGAAATGGGCATGGCGATGATGGGCAGTGCTACCGCCAGCGGAGAAAATCGGGCCAGAATCGCCGCAGAAATGGCGGTGAGCAGTCCCTTTCTTGAAGACATAAACCTGGCCGGAGCCTGCGGGATATTGATCAACATTACCGCCGGCATGGAAATGTCCATTGGTGAGTTTGAAGAGGTGGGCAACGTGGTTCGGGAGTTTGCCTCCGAAGAGGCCACTGTGGTGATCGGGACTTCGCTCGATATGGAATCGAGTGGTGACATGCGAGTGACGGTTGTCGCGACCGGATTAAACCGGGAACAGGTGGCCAGCAACGACGAAATTAATCAGTCACTTGAAGTGGTCAGTACCGGCACCACCGGCAAGGTTGATTATGCCGAGCTGGATCGCCCGCCGACGGTGCGCCATATGGAGTCCAATAGCGTGGTCACGCCAGCACTGGGAGATGCGGAGCTGGAAACCCTGGAGATTCCGGCGTTTCTGCGCCGTCAGGCTGACTGAACCCAGCGATCAACAGGTGGAGCAGAAGGGGTTGAGGCGAACGCGTGGCCGGCAAATTACCTTGACTTAAGAGCGTGCCGGTCCGGGTGGATCGCTATCCTGGCGGGAGTCGTGTTAATATGCCGCGCGATTATCCGGTGATGCAGACAAGTTTTATGACCGTTTTGTTACAGCCACGAGGTGGCCTGTAAACAGGGGCCGGTGTTGGCTCGAAAATCTTCACCAGGCAATAGTCACGATATTCCAGGGGTAGTTAAGTTTTCGTGGTTAAACAAAGAACGCTAAAAAATATCATCAAGGCAACCGGTGTTGGCTTGCATACCGGGGACAAGGTTTATTTAACCTTGCGGCCCGCGGCACCGAATACGGGGATCCGCTTTCGTCGAGTCGATCTGGATGAGCCGGTTGAGTTGCCCGCGTTGACCGATTATGTCGGTGACACCCGGTTATCCACGTCGCTGACCCGTGATGGAGTCACCATCTCCACGGTCGAGCATCTGTTGTCAGCTTTTGCAGGTCTCGGGATCGATAATGCCTGGGTCGACCTCAGCGCCGGTGAAGTGCCGATAATGGACGGTAGTTCCAGTCCGTTTGTGTTCCTTATCCAGTCTGCTGGTATTGAAGAGCAGGCCGCGCCAAAACGATTTATCCGCGTACTCAAATCCGTGAGAGTTGAAGACGGCGACAAGGTGGCTCGGTTTGATCCATTTGAAGGCTTCAAGGTCTCTTTTGGCATTCAGTTTGATCACCCGGCTTTTCGTGATCGTCCCAGTAAGGTCGATATCGACTTCTCGTCAACCTCCTTTATGAAAGAGGTGAGTCGGGCGCGTACTTTCGGGTTCATGAATGATATTGAAAGTCTCCGCGCCCAGGGGCTGGCGCTGGGGGGAAGTCAGCAAAACGCGGTGGTGGTCGACGACTATCGCGTCGTGAATGAAGATGGCCTGCGTTACGAAGATGAGTTTGTTAAACACAAGGTGCTCGATGCCATCGGCGACCTTTATCTTCTGGGTAGCAGCCTCATTGGCGCTTTCTCAGGCTATAAGTCGGGTCATGCCCTCAATAACATGTTGCTCAAAACCCTGCTCAAACAGGAA
>JAYNPV010000181.1:5223-5556 GCA_038113925.1 Gammaproteobacteria bacterium
CCTGGGAGTCGGTGACTTTTGATGAGCCCGATAAGGTTCCCATCAGTTTTCTTAGCCCGGCCTATTCCGCCGCCTGATCTCCCCGCTGCCGGCCGCGGCTGGCCAGATTTTTCAGCGCCTTCGCCAGTTCCGGATTACTGATCACAGAGCTGGTCTGCTCAATCAAAGCAGCCGTGGTGGCGCTTATTGCCGGGCGTGCTTTCCTCACGCTGTTAGCGCCTGCCGGTTTTGCAGCAGGCAGTTTATTACTGCGAACAATGGTTTTGATTCGCTGTCGCGGCGGTAGATTCGGATTGCTGTTAATCCGGTCCAGCAGCTGGGTTTCCATAAACC
>JAYNPV010000182.1:0-5519 GCA_038113925.1 Gammaproteobacteria bacterium
TAGTTGTCCTTGTTCGACCGGCCGATGGCACCGGTGATGGTTCGAAAACCCCCTTTAACCAGGCTGATAGCGGCCTTTTCACTGCCGTCTTCGGTACCCTGCCAGTTGTATTCATCGATGCGCACGGAGGAGTCCCGGCGCAGGGCGATCTGGGCACCGTCGTTAAACTTCACCTGGGCACCGCCTCTGACACCTGTATTCAGAGTATCCCCCTGGCGAACGTAAGAGCGCCGCCGCAGGGTGCGGGTAGCGCCATCTTCGCCGGTTGCGGTCAGCTGTCCACGAAGGGCGGTGATACGGCCAATACGATCAGCCATCGAAACCGGTTCTTTAACCGCTGCCGAACCAACAGCAGGAGCGGCCGCCACCGACCTGGCATCCTCGGCACCGGGTAGTTTTAACTCGGCCCCGGCGAGCATGCGATTGGGATCTGCGTTAATAAACGCCTGAGGATTTAGAAATACAATTTCTTCCATCAGCCGGGCCCGTTTGGCGGGGTCACTCTCCAGCGCGGCGACAATCCGCCCCAACCACTGACCGGACTCGACGGTCCATACGCCCTGCGCTCGCGCCTGATCGGCATCAGTGGTCGCCTGGGCAATGCCAGCGGTTAGACCAATCAACCCGGCCAGGCCTAGACCCGCCAGGGTACGACTCATATTTAACTTTAGTAGGGTCATGGTTAACGCCCCCTTAATGGAAGTTATAGCGCAGGTAACCACGCGCCTGGGTACGATCAAAGTCGTTGAGACTGAGCGTCGAATCGTTGTAGGTATGGCTGATTTCACCGCCGAGGATAATAGAATCGGTGAGCAGGTATCTGGCACCCAGAGTGAGGACATAGAACTGATCTTCACGGGTGACGGCACCGCTGCTGTTAAAAATCAGCTGACTCTCCTGATTATATTCGCCCCACTGGTAGGTGACGCTGCCGTCCAGACTGAGTTTGGCGGTGGGAATAATACGGATACCGCCGCGGACGCCGGCGAATTCGCGATCCGCCAGCGACTGGGCGGTGGCACTGCGATCGTCTGAATGTTCGTGACCCAGCCATGCGCTGCCGAACACGACAGGTTTATAGCGTTTCACCCAGGCCCCGTCGTTGCTCACCACGTGGGTGGCACCGGCACCGAGAGTAAAAAGTATGGAATCGCGAATATCGGCACCGGGATAATGCAGGTCGGCCACCTGGCCAAACAGACTGACCTGGGTAACCCGGCTCAGGGTGCGCTGCCATTCGCCATTGATGGCAAACATCTGCCGGAAAGTGTCGTCCGAATCGCTGAACAGGAAGTCATTAAAATTACTCTCGCCGACATGGTACTTCTGGCCCTGCAGACTCACCCGGTACCGGTCAGCGCCCTGCAGAATGCTCAACCCGGCGATGCCGTTGATGTAGCTGGTATCAAAGTTGTCGTCATTCAGATTATGGCGGGACTGGACATCGATGGAGCTGAAGAACGACCGACCGGGACTGAATGGCTTGTTGTAACTGCCGCCCCCGCGCACATAGATAAATTTATCTGATTCATCGCTGGATTGCGCACCAAAGGCAAGCAGCAGTGGATTACCGATGATCAACAGATCATCCGCCGAGGAGCTGACGTTGCTGTCGTGCCCGAAGCCCGTTTCAACAAATGCGCTGGAGGTGGGTCGATAACGCCCCTCGCGGAGACGAATCGCATCCATAAACCGCTGGATGTTGGCCTGCACATTTTCTGAGGGGTTTTGTTCGAGTACGGCCTGGAATTCCTGCTGGGCGCGGGAATCCTCTCGCAGCAGAAAATAGCCGCGAGCCAGCTCAAGTCGGGCTCTCAGGTGACCGGGTTGCACCAGCAACACCCGTTCCAGCGCGAACACGCCCTCATTGATGTGGCCGGTATCAATACTGGCAACGCCGAGGTAAAAATCAAACCGGGGATCGCCCTCGCCTTCTTCCAGATTCGCCGTGGCCAGTGCGTAGGCCTCTTCTACCCGTCCTGTCTCGTAAGCCTGACGTAGTGCATCAATGTCAAGCGCCAGGGTCGGCCCGGCGATCAATAACGCGGCCAGTCCCCACCCAACTAACCACCTGTTTTTCGGCATAGCAACCATTCCTGTGAATCGGAAATCAATGTAACTCTATGTTGATAGCAGACTGATTATAGGTAGCCCGCTATCCGCGTGACAAGCCAGCCCACGGCCAGCAAATCACCTGATCAAGACTTGAATAACTTTAGTATTACCACTAGTTATCCAGCGATTTTAATAACAATTCTACCCTTAACCCTACCGTTTAGAAACTGCTCAAACTGACCCGGCAACTGATCAAAATCAACCATCTTGGTGATGCTCTGCAGATGGGTGGGTTTTAGGTCTGTGGCGAGGCGTTGCCATATCTGCTGACGCACCTCCATCGGGCAGAGCACCGAGTCGATCCCCAGCAGGCTGACGCCACGGATAATAAAAGGCATTACCGTGGTATTGAGTTTGATGCCCCCGGCCAGACCACAGCTGGCAATAGCGCCCCAGGGATTCACTGTCCGGGTCAGCCAGGCCAAGGTTTCATCGCCCACGGTATCCACCGCGCCGGCCCAGAGCCCTTTTTCCAACGGCCGGGTGCCCAGCTCAAGCTCGTGACGATTCACAATTTCGCTGGCTCCGAGAGATTTTAGATAGTCACTCTGGTCAGTTTTACCGGTAAACGCAGCCACTTCGTACCCCTGACCGGCGAGCAGATCGATAGCAATCGAGCCTACCCCACCGGTGGCCCCGGTGACCAGAATGGGTCCGTTGCCGGGCTTAATATCGACCTGTTGTAAGCGGTGGACACTCAATGCTGCGGTAAAACCGGCGGTGCCCAGGGACATGGCATCCAGCAAACTCAGGCCCTGCGGCAGCGGCAGCAGATAGTCGCCCTGAACTTTAGCAATCTGGGTATAGCCGCCATCGAGTGACTCCCCGTGGCTGTATCCGGTGAGTAGCACCGGGTCACCCGCCTGATAGCGATCATCGCCACTCTCGGTGACCGTACCTGCCAGATCGATCCCGGCGATGCGGGGGAAACCGCGTATTATTTTGCCGGCCCCGGTACAGGCCAGCGCATCTTTGTAGTTAACCGAGGAGTAGGCCACCCTGACCAGCACTTCGCCGACCTGCGGACTCTCCAACTCAACTTCATCGAAGCTCGCTGAGAGATTACCTTCATCATCCTGATGAACCCGGTAGGCCTGTGTGGTGTGTGTCACGGTGTTACTCCGTTATGGTTAGAAAATTCAATTTTGGCAGTTCAACAATTGCCGGATCAGTTCACCCTATTAGCGCTCAGCTGACCGGGTGAGGCTCGATCTAGTAAAGCACTTCAAACCGATCGAACGCAAAGCCGCCCGGCACCGTGGGTGACTTCAGACACTCAACCGTTAAGGATACTTCCATAAAAGAGAGGGCGAGGTTTAGCAGACTCTGCTCCTGCGCCGGCAGGTTATTGAGATCAAAACTCTCCAGGTACTCGGCAATCGGCTCGATCTGCGGCAGCAAGGCATCGTAGAGTTTCTGTGACTCTTCAATGGGTGCGTTGAGCCGGGTGGTGTGGCGCTCTCGCTCGCTGCCCAGGTCCCACACCTCCACAAAGGGCTCTAGCGATTGGAAAGGTGCGGGTAACTGAGCGCTCATTCCATGCACCCCTTACCTTCCACCCATTGAGTCACCTGGTAATGCTGATGGCGAACAGCAATCTCCATTTCACCGACGATCATCTCCTTGAGCTTGCCCGATTTCATCGATTCATGGGTCTGCTCCATGGTGCTTAGATCTTCATAAAGAATGTCCCGCAATAGCACCTTGGTATGTTCCTGAGCGATTTTTTGCGCGGCGGTGGTGGCATCCAGCTGATAGATGTTCATTTCCCAGTGGGTTTCATCGACTGACACCGGCCAGAAGTTGTAAGTGAAATACCACCCCGGACCCACATCGATAAAGAAATTGGGAAAGAGCACGTTAATATCAAACCACCAGCCCTCATCACCGCTCGGATTCATGCCCGGCAAATTGCCGACGTCACCGGGGGCAAAACTGGCTCCAAACTTCCAGGCCAGCGCCGCAGCGGGCGTGGGCACATAGGCCGTATTCACCGGTACGGATACTGAATGATGGGGCGGATAGAGCCGCGCGGAGGTCGGTACCGCATTGGGATTATCCGGGGAATTACAAGCGTCCGGCACCGTGTTCTTGTGCACTTCGGCAACGTGATAAGCCTCGTGAAAGGCATCGATAAAGGTTTTCCAGTTCACCGCAACCTTGGCCCGGTAGCGGGCAATGTGATTGAACTTGCTAAACGGATAGTCGCCCAGATCCCCGGTCAGACCACCCAGATATTCCTCTAGCGTAAGTTTGGGATGGTCCTGGTCATTAACAAAGATAAAGCCGTTCCAGATGTCCAGAGTGACTGGCGGTAGCTGCAATCCGTTAAAATCAGTTGCCGGGAAATACTCCTTGCCGGGAACGTGGGTAAGCTGGCCCTGCAGATCATAGACCCAGGCGTGATAGCCGCACATAAAACCATCGGCGTGACCTTTTTCACAGCCCGCTTCGGTAACTTGCATGCCTCGGTGTACACAGATGTTGTGGAAGGCACGGATCTGATCGTCTTTACCACGGACGATGATGATGGTGGTATTCAACACCTCCAGGCGTTTGACCAGATAGTCCCCCGGTTCCGGAATCTCGTCGACGCGGCCGACATTCAACCACGCCTTACGGAATACTTTCTCGCGCTCTTTCTCAAAAAATTCCGGCGATATATAGGGCTCCACCGGCAAGGGATCCGTGCCCATATCCGGGATTTCCGTCGGTACCTTAATAACCAGGCGATCTTCAGGTGCTGTCATAATGGTCTCTCCAGGCAAAAAAAGCTGTCGCTGTATCGCGATCTATTGTCTATCAATAAAGGGTGATCGGTAATCTGGACCTTCAGCGGCTATTCTAGCGCAAACTACAAACTGCCGACGGGCTCGGCAGTAGGTTCGGCTCATCGCCCCCAATAAATTTCAGAATGCTAATCCAGTTCGACTGACCAGGGCAGCGGGTTCTGCTCGCTGCGATAACGCTGCTGCAAATCCTTCTTCAATACCTTGCCAGTGGGGCCTTTCGGCAATTCATCAACAATCTCGATAAATTTCGGGACCTCCCACTTGGCCACCTTATCGCGACAGAAATCGATCAGCTCCTCTGCGGTCGCTGACTGACCGGATCGTAAAGCCACCGCAGCAACTACCGCCTCGCCCCATTCCGGGTGGGGGGCTCCCAGCGCCGCCGCTTCGCGAACCGCCGGGTGTTCTGACAGTGCGGTCTCGATAACACTAGGGAAGACATTGGCCGCCCCGGTAATTATCAGGTAATTCTTGCGGTCGGTCAGGTAGAGGTAACCCTCGTCATCCAACTTGCCCAGATCGTTGGTGGATAACCAGCCATCACGTAACACCTCGGCTGTCAGATCGGGCAGGTGCAGATAACCGGCCATGTTGGTGTCGGCACGCATCCAC
>JAYNPV010000183.1:0-3481 GCA_038113925.1 Gammaproteobacteria bacterium
ACCTACCAGCGCCCGTCCACCGAAGTAAACCAGCAGGGGAATCACCACCAGCTTCACCATCGCAACCACGGCGATAGCGCGTGGAAATCGCCACAAGCTGGTTAAACTCAGCGACATACCGACGGTGAGCAACATACAAGGCATAGTGGCATCGCCCACCATAGAGGTCGCCCGATCCAGGTTGGTTGGCAAACTGATACCGGCAAGATTAAGACCCAGCGCGATAAAAAACCCCCATAACGGTGGTAGCTTGAATAGCCGGCCAACAAAACCGGCAATATTGACTGCCCCGTCACTTTTGCCAAAGTAAAGCGCTACCCAGAACCCCAGCGTCCACAACAACGGAGCCAATCCCATAATATCGGCATAGATTGCGTAGCGGGTCGCCGCCAGGCCAAATACCGCGGCAACCACCGGGATTCCCATCGAGATCAGATTGCCAAAACCGCACGCCAGTAGTACGGCGCCCGTATCCGCTCGGCCGTGAATACCCGCCAGCGGAGCAATCAATCGGCCGGTAATAATCCCGCCGACAATACTGGCAGCCGTCAGACCGGGCACCCAGAGCATTTCGGTGTTGAGTTCGGCATCGACTACGACATTGAACGCCAGCGCCGGGTAGGTGACATACATAACCAATGCACCGATTGCTCGACGCATGACCTGAGCATCGATACCGCCAGGCGCCAGACGCCGCCATAAATAGCCGCAACCAATGACCAGCATTACGGGCATTAGTGCCTGATCAAGGGCGATATCCAGCGGACTCATTGGCGGGCCTGTTAGGGCCTGCCGGGGAGCACACCAGCAGGCGAATCAATTACAGTTTGCAGAAACTCATAATATCACGGGCTAAACGTGGTCTTGGTCGGAAAACCCTTCCCTGGATGCGATTTCAATGTAAAGAGCAGGGGCTGACCTTCGGCTGGTGCACTTTCCGGGCTAGAATAGCCCGCTGTCGGACATTCCTTAATCCAATAACAATACCCAGCGCAAATATGGTGAATACCCCATCGATCGATCCGGCGGAAATTCGGTACCAACGCCAGGCACTGAAAGAGGTTTCTCGAACGTTTGCCTTAACCATACCCTTACTGCCCGAAGCCCTTGAACACGCGGTGGGCAACGCTTATCTGTTATGCCGTATCGCCGATACCATTGAGGATGACACTCGATTAAGTGGCGAAGAGAAACAGAGTTTTAGCAGCGCCCTGATCAGTCTGGTAGAGGGGGAAGGAGACAGTCGGCAATTTGCGGCCGGGCTCGACGCCAGATTATCTGCGCAAACACCGCACACTGAGAAAGACCTGATCGCTCACACTCCTCAGGTTATCGCCATCACGCAAAAACTAAGTCCCGGACAGACCTCCGCGATCCAAACTTGTGTGCGACGTATGGCCACTGGAATGCCCGAGTTTCAACGTAACCATACTGGTACTGGGCTCGCAGATATGGCCACTCTAAACCGGTATTGTTATGTGGTAGCGGGAGTGGTGGGGGAAATGCTCACCGATTTTTTTTGCGCCCATTCGGCATCCATCGCGGAGCAACGCGGGCAGCTTTCCAAGCTGGCGTTTTCTTTTGGCCAGGGGCTGCAACTTACCAATATCTTAAAAGACATTCAGGTGGATAAGGGCCGTGGTATCTGCTGGTTGCCGGCAGATATATTCAATCGCCACGGTTTTGATCTGACACTGCTTCAACAGGGCACTTGCTCCCCAGGACTGACCGGAGGCGTTAACCAATTAATTGCCATCACCCGTCATCATCTGGATAACGCCCTGGAATACGCGTTATCCATCCCTGGTTCGGAGATCGAAATTCGTCGGTTTCTGATGTTCCCACTGCTATTGGCGCTGCTGACATTACGAAAAATTCACGCTGCTACCGGAAATACGGATGATGGCTCAATTAAAATATCGAGAAAAAGTGTGCTATTAAGCGGTGCTTTTATAAAATATGGTGCCCGACAGGATCGGGTGGTAAATCACCTTTTCCGGTTTCTATCGCGCGGCCTGCCTGGCTAACCGGTGCTGCCCTGGATAGGGTTTCAGGGTCACTCCTCGACAAAGAGGATCGGCTAGTTCGGTCGCTGCAGTTGCATTGGACAAACTTTCTATGGATGTTTTATTAGCTCAACCCCGCGGTTTTTGTGCCGGTGTTGTCCGCGCAATTGAGATTGTGGAACGAGCGTTAACGCTGTACGGTGCCCCCGTCTACGTTCTGCATGAAATCGTTCATAATCAGCGCGTGCTTGCCGATCTAACCGACAAAGGCGCCATTTTTGTGGAAGCGCTTGAGGATATCCCCGCTGGAGCCCATACCGTTTTCAGTGCTCACGGCGTTTCCGAAAAAGTGGTCACCCGAGCCAGGGAAAGGAAACTCGATGTCATCGACGCCAGCTGCCCATTAGTCACCAAAGTTCATTTGCAGAGCAAACAATACGAGAAAGACGGCTACAGCGTGATTATTGTGGGGCACCTAGGGCATCCTGAGGTCGAAGGCATTCGGGGGAATTTAACCGATTGCCATGTAGTGGATTCGGCAGCGGATGTCGCAGCCCTGCCCGAAGTGGAAAACAAACCTTACGCCTATGTCACGCAGACAACGCTTTCCATTGACGATACACGAGAATTGATCAACGCTCTAAAAAACAGGTTCCCGGAGATTATCGGCCCCGACCTCAACGATATCTGCTACGCCACCCAGAATCGGCAAAATGCGGTCAAAGAGGCCGCCCAGCAGGCCGACATCATTCTGGTGATTGGTGCCGACAACAGTTCTAACTCCAATCGGCTACGCGAAGTGGCGGCAGCCCAGCAAACTCCTGCTTACAGGATTCAGTCTGCCACCGAAATCAATTCGGACTGGTTTACCGGAATTAATCGAGTCGGCATCAGTGCCGGGGCTTCAACGCCTGAAGTGCTGGTCAACGAAGTAATTGCCGAGCTGCAAAACCAATACGATCTGAAGGTCGAGACCCTGCCGGGCAAAGAAGAAAAAATACACTTCCGGCTACCTAGAGGACTATCTGACTGATCGCAGAAATCAGATAACGGTCTGCCCGGATTAAGATACCGCCGCTGACGGCGGGTCTACTGCCGGGCGGGTTAGCGTCGCCAACCGTCGGGATAATTGATCAAAATTACTCAACGAAGCGAGTTGCAGGTAGGTCGGCTCCAGTCGTCCCAGAGCAAACAGCTTGGTGACCTGATCGTTTTCCAATGCGGCCAATTTTTCACGGCTCACAGTTAAAAAACCACCGACAGAAATGGTCTCATCCGGGCCGGTTTTCACTTTTAGCCCGGCCGGTTCGAGCAGATCGTAACCCTTTAACAGTGCCGTATAGTCTATAGCCTGCTCTCGCTGACGCTGATACTCACTCGCAAAGGCGATCGCATTTCGGGTGAAATCCGTCTGCTCTCCCTGGTCATCAAACAGGGGGGAGCCATTTTGGGTTGAAAACCCGGGATAGTCGCCA
>JAYNPV010000183.1:3491-5491 GCA_038113925.1 Gammaproteobacteria bacterium
ATGTACCCCTTTCCATCCTTTCTTGGAGCCAGGATAAACGGGTACATCCGCGCATAGGCGGGAACATAACGTCCATCCCAAATTCCCGTTTCATCGATGAACAGGTTATTGGTATCGTTCAGCCCCAGTACCGCCACCGGCACGATAATATCGCCATCTTCTACAAAGACGATGGGCTGCTCCAGGGCTACCTGCGAAAATTCGCTCAGCGTCACCGGCAAAAATCGAATACCCCGGCAGTGATTAAAATCAGTTGCCGGTTGAATCTTCCAGTCCCTGTGGATCTTCGCGTCTAGCAGAGTCGCTTTGGTAAACAGCAGTGGGTTCCCGGTGACATCAGCCATTGGCTCTAGCTCCGATTCCTGACAATACCCTCGTCATCAAGCCAGCTTATCTCCAGAATGATCACCGGATCACCCCAGTTTGAACTGTTATCCGTGAACACCTGCATCCCCTGATCACCGACGGGCGGCAAACTGGTTAGCGGTATGAGATCGTCGATATCAAACTCTTCGTCGAACTCTTCCAGGTCATCACCCTCCTCTTCGAACTCAAGCTCGAGTGACTCTTCGTCAAATTCTTCTAAATTGAAGTCTTCACCTCCGTCACCCGGCTCGGGTACGAATTCATCGGTGAGATCAGGTTCGTCGAAATCAAGATTGAAATCATCTTCGATGGGAGCCTCATCCAGAAATTCCGGTTCCGGACCCAGGTCTAGGGCATCAAATTCTTCGATGGTCTCATCGCTTTCAAACAAGGTTTCATCGATTTCGAGGCTCTCTTCATCCAGGCTTCCGACACCTTCATCTGCGCCGCCATCCTCCAGCTGGTCCGCCGGCAGGGCTATTCCCGGCTGAATGATGTCAAAAATATTCAATGCCAGATCGTAAAGCGCGGGGTCAATATAGCCTTCATCACTGGCATCATTATTCTGTGATTCACCTGCCGCCGCGGATGCCTGGCCCGCCGCTGCATTGCTCACTGTACTGTTAGAGCTTATTAACGCCGCCTGAAAGGTGGCCGCCAATGTACCGTTAAAAAGCGCATTAGAATCAAACCCGGAGGTGGGCGCTTCGGTGGTTCCAAAACCACTAATCAAAAAGGCGTCCCCGGTGCCACCCTGATTAACAAAAATAGTGTTTGAGGTGGTAGCCACCGCATTACTCTGATTCAACCCATCCGTACTACCGATGAAGCCGCCCGCAACCAACGAAGTCTGTTGAGCGTCGACAACAAAGGGCGCCTGCGCGACCGACACCACATTACTCGGGTTGTCCGCCAGCACATTACCACTGGCCAGCAACAAAACCGTTCCACTGGTGGCACTGACACCACCACGTTGTATCAGGTCAAACTCGCCAGTGTCTGTTGGATCGGCCGCCAGAGCGACATCACCCCCCACCGCCTGAACCACGGTCGTATTGGGAGTTCCATCGCCAATAATAAGCTCACCCACCGCAGCCACTTGTATACTGCCATTGCCGGCGGTAAGGCTCTCTATTTGAAGCGCCTGGGTATTTACAATGCGGATATCGCCGCTCGAGGAATTGGCATTTAACAAGTCAGTCGCTAACTCTAACCGGGCACTATTTCCAATTCCGCTACCCGCATCAAGCACTACTCGACTAGCCGTAATATCGACAACCGTATCGGTATCAGGGGTGAAGTCATTGATCGACCCGTTCACATTCAGGGTTACTTCATTTCCCCCCGCATTGATGCTTTTAATCAACAGATTTCCGGTATCGGCGAGGAAGACATTCCCGCCGGCGGTTGCCGTCAAAGAATCGACCTGAAGATCCTGAAAATTACCAGCGGTACCAATTGCGCCGGCAGCGTTGATAACTAGGTCAGCACCTGCAATGGTATTGACGCTACCGGTAAGGGTTACAGTGTCAGTTCCCCCCACGCCATCGATCTGGTTAATACTGCCGCCGCCATTCACGTTAAACGTATCCACCGCAGCACCACCGGCAACTCTCTCGATGTTGCTCCAACCA
>JAYNPV010000184.1:0-1333 GCA_038113925.1 Gammaproteobacteria bacterium
GGCTACCGCCAGCGCCGCAATTAGCGGCAACAGGATGGCAGTGGTGGCCGTATTGCTGCTCAGTTCGGTAAGCAGAATGACCACTGCAACCACGGTAAAAGTGAGGAGCGGCAGTGGCCACCCACCCAACCCGGCGAGTTGTTCACCAAACCAGAGTGAGAGACCGCTGTCACTCACTGCCGCCGCCAAACTGAGTCCGCCTCCAAACAGGATCAACACCCCCCAGGGCAACGCCTTCAAATCCTCCCAACGTAGGACAAATTCTCCTTGGGACCAGTCCAGAGGAATCAGAAACAGCACCAACGCACAGCTCATGGCGATGCCAGCATCCGTCAGCTGTAAGCCAGGCAGCCAGGCATTAATTGAGGCCCGGCTTACCCAGAGCAGCGCCGCCGACACAAATACCGCGGCCACAACTTTCTCTGCCTGGTTCATGCGTCCCAGGTTTTCGAGTTCACCGAGAATATACTCGCTCTCCCCCATGCCCCCGGTCACCCGCGGTGGATAAACCACCCAGGTGAGCAATCCCCAGGTAACCACCAACAAAAGCAGGGAGATCGGTAAGCCCACCTGCAGCCATTGCACAAAACTGATTTCCAGCGCATAGGTTTCCAGCATGAATGCGGCGATGAAACCATTGGGCGCCGTACCAATCAATGTGGCTACCCCACCCAGGGTAGCTCCGTAGGCAATACCCAATAGCAGGCAGAGACTAAAGTTACGCAATTGCCGGCCCGCGATGCCCCTGCTCTGCTGGTAGTCGATCAAGGCTATACCGATGGGCAGCAGCATCATGGTGGTGGCGGTATTCATGATCCACATGCTCAAAAATGCTGCGGCAACCATCACCCCGGCCACCAGCATTCGATCACTGTGGCCGGCACGGGCAACGATATGCAGGGCGATTCGACGATGCAGCTGATGACGCTGCATGGCAATACCGATAATAAATCCACCCATAAAAAGCATGACCAGCGGATGGGCGTAGGGCGCAGTGGCGACTTTTATCGGCGAGATTCCCAATAACGGAATCAGCACAATGGGCAGCAGCGCGGTCACCGCAATCGGTACCGCCTCGGTGAGCCACCAGCAGGCCATCCACCAGGCAAGTGCTAGTGTGTGCAGCGCGGGGCGCGCCATCCCACTGGCCTCAGCGGCAATTAGCAAGTGGCCCAGCAGCAGTATCAATCCGGCCCCAACTGGACCGGCAATCAGACCAGACTTTTTAAGCAGACCATATCCCCGGAAATCGATTGAATCCGTCGGTTCAGAGGAGGGAGAAGAAGGGGACTGAATTTTATTCACCGAATCTGGAGTGGACTCAACTCACCAC
>JAYNPV010000184.1:1343-4156 GCA_038113925.1 Gammaproteobacteria bacterium
AAACAGGAGATGCAGCATGGATTTGGGGCTGAAAGATAAAATCGTACTGGTTACCGGGGGCACCAAAGGAATAGGTTTTGCTGCGGCCACCGCGTTCGCCGAGGAGGGAGCGATGTTAATCATCACCGCCAGCACCCGGGAGTCGCTCGACAAGGCCATGGCAGATATTGAAGTGGCCACCGGTGTGCGGCCGGAAGGCCACCTCTGTGACGTGACCCGCGACGCTGACGTCTCTGCGCTGGCTACGCATATCGATGAGCAACACGGGGGTCTGGACGTACTGGTTAATAACGCCGCGGGCAAGTTACCTACCGGGGATTTTCTTGATATTGAGAGCAACGAATGGCTCAATGGCTGGAATCAGAAACTGCAGTGTTATATGCGCACCGTTCAGGCCGTTTATCCGCTGATAACGCGCCAGGGCGGCGGTCGTATCGTCAATGTGGTTGGCACGGCAGCGCGAAACCCGAGAGCCTCTTATATGGCAGTGGGGATGACCAATGCCGCATTAATCAACTTTAATAAGAGCCTCGCTGACCGCGCCGCCGTCGACAACATTCTGGTCGTTGGCGTGGCGCCGTCCGGCGTTCGCACTGAACGTTGGGAACGCCTCACCAAAGGCCGCGCGGAAGGTGAAGGCAAGACCCAGGAGCAGCTACAGGCGGAGATTGATGCCACCCTCCCCCTGGGACGCATGGCGCAACCCGAGGAGCTGGGTGTCGTTATCTGTTTTATGGCCTCTGCCCGCGCCTCCTATATTTCAGGTACAGTCATTACCGTCGACGGCAGCTCCACTCAGGGCGTATTTAACTGATTGATTAACTATCAAAAAGGCCATCAGCAGCGAATGGCAATATTTCGGCTGGCCGTTAATCGAGATCGCTAGCACTGTGCCTCTCGGGCACCTGCTCCTGTTCAGGGCCCCAGGTTTTGTTGACCCGCCGCCCCCTTTTAACCGCCGGGCGTTGATCGATTTCAGACGCCCAGCGCACCAGGTTTTTATACGAACTCACGTCAAGAAACTCCTGCGCCTCGTAGATGTCGCCAATCACCAGGTTGCCATACCAGGAATAGACCGCCATATCGGCAATGTTGTAGTCATCACCGCAGAGGTACTGGCGCTCGGCCAGGTTGCGATCAAGCACATCCAGCTGTCGTTTCACTTCCATGGTAAAGCGATCGATACAGTATTCGATCTTTTCCGGCGCGTAAGCGTAAAAGTGACCAAACCCACCGCCCAGATAAGGGGCACTGCCCATCTGCCAGAACAACCAGGAGAGGCACTCCGCCCGCGCCGCCGGATCGGTGGGCAGAAAGGCCCCGAATTTCTCCGCCAGGTAGACCAGAATTGCCCCGGATTCGAATACCCGCACCGCGGGCGAGACGCTGCGATCCAGCAGCGCGGGAATTTTGGAATTGGGGTTGACCCCGACAAACCCGCTGCCGAATTGATCCCCTTCCATAATATTAATCAGATGGGCGTCGTACTCCGCCCCCTGATGACCCAGCGCCAACAGCTCCTCGAGTAGCACGGTGACCTTCACCCCGTTAGGAGTGGCCAGTGAATACAGCTGCAAGGGATGCTCACCGACGGGCAACTCCTGATCATGAGTGGAACCGGCCACCGGTCGATTGATATTGGCAAATCGACCTTCGGCCGGGGCCTCCCATTTCCATACTTTGGGCGGGGTATAACTGGATTTTTCGGTCATGATCTCGTCTCATTAATGGCTTGGATACAGCATTGCTCAGTCACGTCCGGCAGCGGAACCGGTTTTCAAATTCCAACAGCAACCGGTAGCAATAAGTTTATCTATTTCTGACCAACAAGCTTCGGTGGCCAGATAAGTTTTCAGTTCAGCCTGGTCGGCAGGTGCACAGATCGCGAAACATTTTTCCCGTTCGATCCAAAATCAACGACTGGCACCGATTCGAGAGTAGTTTCCCGATCAGGCGAATCTTGTGAGTTCAGACATAGGGAAACCCGGGACAGGAATAACCCCCTCAGCTGGCCTGCAATCAGTTATTTATCAGAGGGAGGAATCGCTTTTTCAAAAACCTGCACGTCGTCAGGAAAACAGGTGCGGGTCTGTGCCGATCTGGCCCATCCGTGGTTTTTGATTTCAAACCAGTTGGGGTCATCGAAGGTGCCGCCGGCAATCCCTCGCGCCCCCGGGAAAAAATCAGCAGTCCAGCTCACGGTGGTACCGCAGTTAACGCAAAATTCCATATCCCCAAATCGACCACTTTCATCCGACTGAAACCGGTACACCTTACGCTCACTGTCATTGAATAAAACCTGCTCTTCCCTGAAGTAGGTGGATATACCAAACGAGCTGCCGGTGCGCCGTTGGCAATTGGTGCAGTGGCAGATATTGGTCCGAAAGGGATCACCGGTGACCCGATAGCGAACCGCGCCACAAAAACAGCCTCCCTGGTGAACAGCGTCACTCATCGGCATTGCTCCTGTTCAGACTGCAGCCCGGAGTTACTGATTGATCTGTCCCATTAATTCCCGCCAACGCCGCATCGGTGCATGTGCGCCGGTCTCGGCATCCCCCCTGCCACTGACCTGGGGGTTCAGGCCCATTTTTCTGGCCTCGTCATCCGGTCCGTAAATGACGCTGGCATTACCGCGGGCATAGCCCTGTTGCCATTCAACCGCGGTTCCCCGAAACCCCCGCTGGCAGGCTTCCATCACCACCTGGTCATCCGGCGTGGCCAGCCCGGCAGGGCCGAGAAAATCCTCAAATTGCCGAAGTCGAAGGGCTCTCGCCTCCGCTGGTTCACCCACCGGCGCTATGCAGTAGACC
>JAYNPV010000184.1:4166-5398 GCA_038113925.1 Gammaproteobacteria bacterium
CAGTAGACCTCTACCCGGGTTTTATCAACGGCAATCGGGTGCATGATTCGCAAGGTCGTCGACGATTGATCCATTAACCAGAGGTTTGGAAATAGCAGCTGAAAGCGAACGCAATCAATTAACCAGTTGGCTTTTTCCTCACCAAAAGACTCTTGCAGAAATTCACGCGAATAGGCCAACGGTCGTTCGTCACCATTAGGCATCCACGCCCAGGCGGTGCCATGACCATTCCCCAGGTCATACACCGCGCCGGGCAATTCGTCCATTTGACTCACGTCTATGGTTTTTAGGGTCTCTTTGGTGTCCTGGTCCCTTTTCTGCGCCAGGGCTATATAACCGGTGTGGACCGGAAAAAAATGATAGCTATCCGGGTTCTCGAGTTGCAGTTTCCAGTTGGAAGTGGTGGTGTAATGGACACCCCCTTTGAGGACTTCCAGCCCCTGGGGGGATTGATCAACGAACATGTCGATGAAAACTGTCGCATCCCCGAGCCACTCTTCGAGGAGTTGCACTGCTTTGACGATGCTGCCAAACACGAAACCGCGATAGACGCCCACCTGACCCAGTTTGCGCAGGTCGTGATTGAGGTTATCGAAGGATTCAGGATAGTGCCCATTGGCATGGTCGTTAACGTCCACACAGGCACCGGTGCTGTCGTACACCCAGCCGTGGTAGGGACACATAAACGTTGGCTTATTGCCCCTCTTATTGGTCGTTATCTGGGCACCGCGGTGCGAGCAGGCGTTGATAAAGCCGTGCACCTTCCCATCCGCCCCGCGGGTCACCACTACCGGCTGTCGACCGATCTGGGTAGTGAAATAGTCGTGGTTATCGGGAATTTGAGATTCGTGAGCCAGATAGACCCAGTTGGTCTCGAAAATCCGCTCCATTTCCAGATCAAAAACTTCTGGATCCTGGAAAATTCGTCGCGAGACGTCAAACCGTTGCCCGTCTTTATCGTCAATAATCAGATCCCGAAGTTCGGCATCGGCTAACGATCCTGAATCCGTCCGCTGGTCCATGGCTGCTCCTCTCCCCAGAAAACAACTTAATATGACTGCAATTTCGTTACTGCTAGCGAGCTATCCTTTTTTAGTACCGCGCCCCCGGATGTTAATCATCCATTCGCCTGAAAACCAGCGGTTCTCTACTTTTGGGGGTAAAGGTGCGGTGCCTGCTTTTTCCCCAAACCTTAACCCGAATGGCGGAGAGGGTGGGATTCGAACCCACGG
>JAYNPV010000185.1:0-5383 GCA_038113925.1 Gammaproteobacteria bacterium
CTTTCGGACCGTGTGGGTCGGCGGCGAATGATCATCGCTGCCACCCTGGGACTGGGTCTGGCGACCGCAGCGACCAGCCTCTCAGGCTCGGTCGCAACGCTGTTAATCCTGCGGTTTTTTACCGGATTGGCAATCGGCGGATTACTGCCCAGCCTGAATACGCTGGTCGCCGAGTATGCTCCCGACCGCCGGCGCAATTTCGCCGTCAGCATCATGCACCTGGGATTCCCGGTGGGAGGCATACTCGGCGGAGCGATGGCCGCCCAGCTGATCCCTGCGTTTGGCTGGCAATCGGTATTCATCGCCGGCGGAGTGATCACCCTGGCGATGGTGCCTCTGCTGATTATCGGACTACCGGAGTCGCTGCACTACCTGGGATTAAACGGCTCGGCGCAGGCCAGAGCAACCGCAGAAAAGATATGCGCCCAAATCGGTATTGACTGGAACACCCTTGAACATCGGCAGCCTCCCGGCGACCAGCGCGGGGCAACGCCGCTGCTCCGCCCTCCCTGGCTCCAACCCGGTGTGGCGCTCTGGGGATGCTTCTTTTTCGGGTACCTGACCCTCTATTTTCTGATCAACTGGATTCCCACTATCCTTGCCAACGCCGGGCAATCGAGCAACAGCGCCATCGGCGCCGGCATGGCGTTAAACCTGGGCGGGGGGATCGGCATGCTGGTGCTGGGACTGCTCTCGGCTAACCGACCGATCAGACCGATGATTAGCCTGTCTTTTGTTGTTGCCGCAGGACTCATGATCGCCCTTGGGCAACTGACACTGCCCGCGCTGCAGCTACTGGTTTTAACCACGGTAACCGGGTTTTTTGGGCTGGGTGGACTAATCGGACTCTATTCGGTGGCAGCAAGGCTTTACACCGACGCCACACGCGCTTCCGGTGTGGGGCTGGCCATAGGCGCGGGACGTTTCGGGGCAATACTGGGTCCCGTGGTCGGCGGCCTGTTAATTGGTCTCGACTGGGAAATGGGCGATTATTTTTTACTGCTCGCAGCTCCGCTGGCCCTGGCTGGGGTCTTGATCCACCAGGTTAATGCACCCACCTTCGATTGATGCAATCTAGCTCCTCAAGCCCCCTAGCGGCGACCCCCAGCGACGATTCCAATTACCGACTCAGCTGGCAACCGCTGGGGTATTACAATTTCTTTCGTCTGGTGGTGGGGGCGGTTTTTGCCACCCTGGCAAACATTCAACTCTTCCTCAAACCTCTGGGCGGCCATGACCCCCAGCTATTCACCTTTGCCGCTAACAGCTATCTATTAATAGGTATGGGCGCATTCTGGATTCTCTGGTTGCGTAAACCGGCGTTTCTCACCCAGGCAACGGCCCTGCTGTTTGTTGATGTGGCTGCCCTGATTATTCTGATGCACAGCAGCGGCGGCACCGGTAGCGGCCTGGGGATATTACTGGTCGTGGTGATTGCCGCGGGGGGTTTGCTGCTTCCCCGTCAACTCACCTTACTGATACCTGCGCTGGCAACCCTGGGGCTATTGGCGGAACAGGCACGCTGGTGGGTGATTGATGATATTCAACCCGCCGATTTCACCCGGGCAGGGTTGCTGGGCATTGCCCTGTTCGCAACGGCCAGCATCTCCATTGAACTGGCTCGCCGGGCGCGAGCAAGCGCGGCGCTGGCAGCCCAGCGGGGTGACGAAATACGCAGCCTGGGCCAGCTTAATGAAGAGATCATTCAGCGGATGAACATCGGCGTCATCGTTGCCAGCGCTGACGGCTTTATCGAACAGGCTAATCGCGCTGCCCGCCGGTTGACCGGTTCAACGTTAAGGCCGGGCGAACCCCTGGCGGTGGCCGCCCCCGAGGTGGCCTCCCAATTCGCTGGCTGGCAAACCACCCAGGATCAACCGACCCCCATTCACGGGGAAAGGACCCGTACCACCATGGGCCTGCTTAATGCCGGCCCGGCGGACGCCCAGCCAAAATCAACACTGATATTCATCGAGGATGCGACCGCCGTTGCCCAACAGGCGCAACTGATGAAAATGGCCTCTTTAGGGACACTAACCGCCAGTATTGCCCACGAGATTCGCAACCCCCTGGCCGCGATCACCACCGCCAATGAATTGATTAAGGAGAGCGCCAGTAGAGACGGTGAAACCATTGAGCTAACAGAGATCATTTCGCGTCATGGCGGCCGCGTCAATCGCATTATTGAGGACGTGCTGCAGATGGGGCGGATAAAACCCTTTGAGCCACAAACCATTGAGTTGGAGCGTTGGCTGGCACTTTATATAGATGATTATCTGATGACCCACGAGCTTTCGCGACAAGCGATTGATATCAACACTCAACCTGGACTGACTATCGAATTCGACCCCGATCAGCTGCACCAGGTGCTGCGAAACCTCTGTGACAACGCACTTCAACACTGCCAGAAAACAGCCGATAAACCCTGGGTTACTATCACCGCTACGAGTGGGGATAAAGCTGAACAGACGAGGCTCATGGTCAGCGACAATGGACCGGGGATAGCTAAAGAAAAGCTGGCAGAAATATTCAGCCCCTTTTTTACCACTCGAAAAGAAGGCGTGGGGCTGGGACTCTATATCGCCCGCGAGCTTTGTTCCAACAACCAGGCCACCTTAGACTATGTAGAGAAAGATGAGCCCGGTGCCACCTTCGAGATTACCTTCATCAACAGCCAGCAACAGCTTCTATTATGACCGCCGTCAACCCCCACACCCTGATTGTCGACGATGAACCCGATATAGCCGAGTTAATTAAGATGACGCTGGCAAGGATGGATGTCGGTAGCGATACCGCGACATCGCTTAGCGCAGCCAAAAAGAAGCTGGCAGAGAATCAATATCAGCTGTGCATTACTGACCTGCGTCTGGGTCGATCCAGCGGGATGGAGCTGATCGAACACATACAGGCCCACCACTCAAACACGCCGGTAGCCATGATTACCGCCCACGGCAATATGGACGCAGCGGTGGCGGCACTCAAGGCCGGGGCCTTCGATTTTGTCAGCAAGCCGGTGGCCATTTCGCAATTGCGCGACATGGTCAATGCGGCGTTAAAACTAGGCAGCGAGCAGGCCGACACAGCGCCAGCGCAATCGAACCTACTCGTTGGTGACTCTCCGGTTATGCAAACGCTGAAGCAGCAGATTACCAAAGTCGCCCGCACCCGCACGCCGGTACTGATTACCGGCGAATCGGGTACCGGTAAAGAGCGGGTGGCGCAACTGATCCACCAGGCAAGTGCCCAGGCGGACGGCCCCTTCCTGCCGGTCAATTGCGGCGCAATCCCCGGCGAACTGTTGGAGTCCGAATTCTTCGGCCACGTCAAGGGCAGCTTCACCGGTGCCAGCCACGACCGCGAGGGGCTGTTTCGGGCCGCGGACGGCGGCACCCTGTTTTTAGATGAAATTGCTGACCTGCCCCTGACGATGCAGGTCAAATTATTAAGGGCGATTCAGGAGCGAAAAATACGGCCAATCGGGGGCGAGCAGGAGCTAGACATTGATGTGCGCCTGCTCAGCGCCAGTCACCACGACCTGGATGAGCGCGTCCAACAGGGGCTTTTTCGGCAGGATCTGTTCTACCGGCTTAATGTAATAAAACTGATCGTACCGCCGTTACGGGAAAGAATCAGCGACCTACCCGCCTTGATTGACCATATCGTCAGTAATCTACTGGCCAACCAGGATTTGCTCTCCCCACCCACCATCACCGAGGCCGCATTAAACTCATTAGCCCAGTACGATTTTCCGGGAAATGTCCGTGAGCTGGAGAACATCATCGCCCGGGCCGCCGCCCTGTGCGAAGAAGAGCGGATCACCCCGGATGACCTGGGGCTGCAACCCACCACCCCAACCAAAGCTGACAACCCCACCGGCCTCACCGATGAGTTAGCCGATGTGGAACGTCAACGCATCGAACAGGCCTTAATAGACAATCGCTACAACAAAACCGCCACCGCCCGGCAACTCGGCATCACTTTTCGGGCGCTACGCTACCGGCTGGAGAAGCTGGGCATTAAATAGTGACAAAAATTGTCACTTTCTGACCTTGATGGTCATCATTACTGTTCACTCCAGCGGCCCAAATGTCTCTTCCAGACAAAAAACCAGCGCTATCCCGCTGTTTTTTAACAGCATAATCAATAAAAACCATTGTTGGCTTGGATATTGCAGTAGCTTATGGCGCAATCATTCTTTGCTATTTATCTCTACCCAAACTCAGGAGCAACAGCATGAACAGATCACAACAAGGATTCACGCTCATCGAACTGATGATCGTTGTCGCCATCATCGGCATTCTCGCTGCAGTGGCGATTCCTGCTTATCAGGACTACACGGTGAAAGCCAAGGTCTCCGAAGGCACGAGCGTTTCCGCGCCTGCTCGGACTGCCCTAGGATTGGCCTGCAGTGACGCCTCCCTTGATAGCACCATCACTAACATAGACCTCGACTTGCCTACGCCAGCAAGCATCACTGGAACCTATGTTAGCGCGGTTACTGCAGCGGGCGTCAGCACAACAACCGCTACCGTTACTATCAACTATCACGCTATCGGGGGTGCAGTACAAGCAAACCAAACCGTAGTTTATGAAGGCACCTGCTCGCCATCAGGCCTGGTTTGGAGTGTTACAGGCAGCGTAGCTCCGAAGTATCGACCAAAAGCTTAATAACTTAGGTAAAAACCTAAAAAAGGGGGCTTATTAGCCCCCTTTTTTATGCACATAATGGACCTATTCAAGCAGATGAAAACCTTTATTTATACTAAACGATTATTATTAGTTGGTTTCATCGGGTTAATAATATCTGCCTGCTTTTACCCAGGTCTTCCTGGACCCTTCGTACTCGATGATCAACTTAACATCATTGACAACGACCATATCAAAATCACTGAATGGACTGCAGATCAGATTCATTTCGCAGCCACCACACCCATAGATGGATATCAGTACTCTCGTACTCTTTCTTATTTAAGTTTTGCTCTTAACTATTACTTTTCGGGCTTTCAAATAAATAGCTACGATTTTAAAGCGACTAATCTTTTTATACATTTCATTAACGCACTGTTATTACTTTTAATATCGAAAAATATATTAAATGCTTTAAACCCGGATGGACACGAATTTTTTTTAATACTAGCGACTAGTATCACTTTAATATGGGCTTGTCATCCACTTCTGGTCAGCAGTGTACTTTATGCGGTTCAACGTATGACACTACTGGCTGGGACCACTACTTTAATTGGGTGCTACAGCTACCTACTGTATCGCACCCATGCAGAAAAAAAGCCACACCACTTACCCCTATTAATACTAACCATAACAACGTTGATAATTATAGGGTTTCATTTTAAAGAAAGTGCTATTCTTCTACCCGCCTATATAC
>JAYNPV010000186.1:0-320 GCA_038113925.1 Gammaproteobacteria bacterium
TTTTGGGTGGGGCCTGACCGTTGCCGTCGAACCCCCTGAATTGGAAACCAGAATCGCGATCGTGAAGAGCAAATCTTCTCAAGCTGGAAATTCGCTACCTGAGGACGTCGCCTTTTATATCGCCAAACATATACACTCCAACGTCAGGGAACTGGAAGGGGCTCTACGCCGGGTTGAAGCCTATGCAAACTTCACCCGGAACGACATAGATCTGGACCTTGCAAAAGAAGCACTGAAGGATATTCTCGCGGCGCAGAGCAGAATGATCACCCTGGATACGATTCAAAAGGCAGTGGCGGAATACTTCAAAATTAAAATAT
>JAYNPV010000186.1:360-5377 GCA_038113925.1 Gammaproteobacteria bacterium
ACCCAGGCAGATAGCCATGTGTTTATCCAAGGAACTAACTAATTGCAGCCTGCCGGAAATTGGGTCTGCGTTCGGGGGCCGAGATCACACTACCGTTATTCACGCCTGCGACCGTATCAATGATCTCAGGAATAGCGATAATAACCTGGCTGAGGATTACCAGTTACTGGTCCGTACCCTGACTGCCTAGCCAAAGCCAATGGTGTGGATAAACCAGGGGGTCAGGTGGGGATAAATAGATCAATTTTAATTTCTGTGGATAAGCAGACATAATGAAACCAGAGTTACCCACAACACAGAGGCTGAACTTTTCAAATAACTCATTGATAATAAAGAAATTAATTACTTATCCACTTAAATCGTTAACTAATAGTAATAATAGGTATAAATAAATATTTATATATTTAATATGGAATTTTCGATAACAAGAGAAGAACTTCTATCACCGCTGCTCGTGGTGAACTCTATCGTTGAAAAACGACAAACCTTACCCATACTTTCCAATATCTGTATTCGCGTAGAAGATTCAGTTATTACTTTATCGGCGACCGATCTGGAAGTGGAAATGTCGGTCAAAGTCGAAATGAATGGATTTACGGGGAGCCTGGAAACAACAGTACCGGCTCGCAAGCTAGTGGATATCTGTAAAGCTGCTCCTACCGAATGCCTGATAAAGTTCAAGGTGGAAGTCGAAAAAGTTATCGTCCACGCAGGTCGAGCCAGATTTTCCCTCTCAGCAATGGACGCCCGGGAGTACCCCTCCATCAGTTTATCCGGCGACGCCACCCCTATATCGATTAGCAACAGCCAACTACAAGATCTGCTAAATCTTACGCAGTTCGCCATGGCGCAACAGGATGTCAGATATTATTTGAATGGCTTGTTTTTTGATCTACAGGGCCCTGAGCTGGTGGTCGTGGGGACAGAGGGTCATCGTCTAGCAACCGCCAAGATGGCTATTGAAGGAGCTGATGACCGGCGGCAGATCATAGTGCCGCGCAAAACGGTGCTGGAAATGTTACGGCTGGTCGATGGATCGGATAACCCGGTCACGTTAACCCTTGGTAATGACCATTTTATGTTTGAAAGCGGCGCCATTCTGTTTAAATCAAAAGTGATCGAAGGTAATTTTCCAGATTATCGCCGGGTGATACCCAGTGGAGTGAATAACCGGCTGGTTTGCGGACGATCAGAATTAAAAGAAGTAATGTCGCGAGTCGCCATCCTTGCAAACGAGAAGTATCGGGCGATTCGGTTAAGATTGGGTGAAAACAATCTAGCACTCTCCGCCAACAATCAGGAAAACGAAGAGGCGGAAGAGGACCTTGATGTCACTTATTCAGGAGAAGCATTAGAAATCGGGTTTAACGCCAGTTACTTCCTTGATGTGCTTAATGCCCTGGGCACCGAGGAGGTGGAGATTAATTTTGGCGATTCAAACAGCAGCTGTTTGATCATGGCCCCGGGTAATACAGACGCGCAGTATGTAATCATGCCCATGCGTCTTTAAGGCCGCACTATTTTCGGTGTATGTCAGAGAACTTAATGTTCGCGGATTGAGAAATATTGCGGCACTGGAATTAAAGCTCTCTCCCGGCTGCAATGTAATTTTCGGCGAGAATGGTGCGGGTAAGTCCTCCTTGCTGGAGGCTGTTTTTATCCTTACCAACGGCAAGACCTTCCGCGGAGGTTATCGACAATCTCTGGTCATGGAGGGGCAAACTGGTTATCGGCTGAATGGCCACTTGGTCGATGACCAGGGATTTGAATCGAATATCAAGGTTGTTAGAGAGGGTAAACAGAGTCGGATATTTTTACGAAACAGAGCAATAACCAATCGCTCTGCCCTGGTTCGGCACGCACCGACGCTGATTTTCTCCCAGGAAACTCTCGCCAAACAAATAGAATCCGCGGCAGGTAGAAGAAGCTTGTTAGACTGGTGTTTGTTCCACGTGGAACCTGATTACCACACCTTATTGAATAGCTACCGTCTAAGCTTGAACCAGTATAATGCGTCGCTGCGCTACCGTTTGGCAGATCAAGGTCAGTGGCGCAGTGAGGTGGCAGCGGCTGGCGAGCGATTGGATCTAGCGCGTCAGCCCGCCCTCGAAATGGTGGTCGGTAAGTTCGCTGCCAGTGTCGAAAAGTTTTCTCGTATACCTGCTGCGGAGCTTGAGTACCGCCGGGGATGGTTGATGGATCAGGACCTGGAGAGTGAGTTAAATAGCAGAGCGAAAGACCATGGTGATAGTGGTTATTGTTCGACGGGCCCGCACCGCTGTGATTTGAAGATAAGAGGGCCAAGAGGCGATGTGCATAACTGGGCCTCACGCGGGCAGCTTAAGGCCTACTACTATTTACTCTCTTTGGCTTTTCTTTCGGTGGTGGCAGAAACGAGTGGTGAGATACCTATTATTTTGGTCGATGATCTACGGGCAGAGTTTGATGAAGCGGTAGCGGCCCATATGTTGTCACTGACGCTAGAGTTTAATGGTCAGGTGTTGGTGACCGGGTCGGCGGATTTGCAGCGATTGGCTGAATTACCTGAAGCGGCTATGTTTCACGTGGAACAGGGAACCGTCAGGGCGGTTTAACGAACAAGTGGTGGTTTTGAATGAGTGAAGAATACCGGTCGGATAGTATTAAAGTACTCAAGGGTCTGGACGCGGTGCGCAAACGGCCGGGAATGTACATCGGTGACACGGATGATGGTACTGGTCTCCATCACATGGTCTTTGAAGTGGTTGATAATTCCATTGACGAGGCACTGGCCGGGTTTTGTGATCGAGTAGATGTGGTCCTGCATGCGGATGGTTCGGTCAGTATCTCTGATGATGGCCGGGGAATACCGGTAGACCTGCATGAAGAAGAGGGGGTGTCGGCCGCTGAGGTCATTATGACGACCCTTCATGCGGGGGGTAAATTTGATGAAAACTCGTACAAAATATCCGGAGGCTTGCACGGAGTAGGTATTTCAGTGGTGAATGCGCTCTCCGAATCGCTGGAGCTGGAGGTATGGCGAGACGGTCAATATCATCGACAGAGCTATGCAAATGGTGATCCAGTATCGCCTTTAACCGTTGTCGGAGAGAGTGATACCACCGGCACCCGGGTAACCTTCCTGCCCAGCAAGAAAATTTTCGACGGCACCGAATTTCATTACGATATTCTTGCTAAACGATTGAGAGAATTATCGTTTTTGAACTCCGGTATCGCCATTCACCTGGTGGACGAACGCAGCGATCGCAAGGAGACGTTTGAGTTCGAAGGGGGTATTCGCTCTTTTGTTGAGCACCTCAACAGCAGCAAGAACCCGTTACACAAAGATGTGATCGACGTTACCGGCGTGAAAGAGGGGGTAACCGTTGAAGTAGCGCTGCAGTGGAATGACCTTTATCAGGAAACGATTTTATGTTTTACCAACAATATTCCCCAGCGAGATGGGGGGACCCATCTAGCGGGTTATCGGGCCGCTTTAACCAGAACGCTTAATCAATATATTGAGGCGGGGAATCCGGGAGCAAAAAACAAGATAGCTACCACTGGAGACGACGTCAGGGAAGGACTTACCGGGGTGTTATCGGTGAAGGTGCCCGATCCCAAGTTTTCATCCCAAACGAAAGATAAACTGGTCTCTTCAGAGATAAAGGCAATCGTCGAATCGATAGTTTCAGAAAAATTAAGTGAATGGCTGGAAGAACATCCTCAGGATGCAAAAAACATAGTCGCAAAAATAGTCGATTCAGCCCGTGCCCGAGAAGCAGCGCGCAAAGCACGAGAAATGACCCGCAGAAAAGGGGTGCTCGATGTGGCTGGTCTGCCGGGTAAGTTGGCGGATTGTCAGGAGAAAGATCCCGCGCAGTCAGAGATCTACCTGGTGGAGGGTGATTCAGCGGGAGGGTCCGCCAAACAGGCAAGGGATCGAAAATTTCAGGCGATCTTGCCACTCAAAGGCAAAATTCTGAATGTGGAGAAAGCCCGTTTTGACAAAATGATCTCATCTGCGGAAGTGGGAACATTGATCACCGCATTGGGTTGCGGTATTGGTCGGGAGGAGTATGACCCCGATAAACTGCGCTATCACCGCATCATTATCATGACGGATGCAGATGTCGACGGTGCGCATATCTGTACCTTGTTACTGACTTTTTTCTACCGCCAGATGCCTGAGTTAATCGAGCGCGGCCACCTCTATATTGCACAACCGCCACTATACAAGGTGAAAAAAGGAAAGGAAGAGAAATATCTGAAAGAGGAGCCTGAACTGAACCTCTACATTCTCCAACAGGCACTAAAAAACACCTCCCTGGTGCCAGCGCCGCAAGAACAGCCTTTATCTACCGCAGCGCTGGAATTACTAGCCGAGTCCTACACTACGGTACTGGCTATATTCGACCGGCTTGCCAATCAGTATGATCGGGAAACCCTGGAAGCCTTGCTTACCTGGCAACCCCTTACTGCTTCAATTGTCAATCAACCGGCGTTGTTCGCCGAATGGGCCGCAGGGTTTGAGTCGGCGTTGAATACCCACTCGTCTGCCGGCTATCGGGTCAGCGTGGTCGGCGGCGATGATGCTCAGCAGGACCTGAGGGTGGAGCGTACCGAATACGGGCTTTCCCATGTAATTAATTTTTCCCACGGTGCGCTACTTTCCGGGGACTTTAGAGTGATTGCAGAGATGGCCGAAAAACTCGATGGATTGGTTAAGCAAGGGGCGACGATAACGGTGGATGGAAAATCCCAGCCCATTGACAGCTTCTCCGCGGCAATGGATTTTATCCTTACGCAGGGTCGCAAAGGTATGGTGATTCAACGCTATAAGGGGTTGGGGGAAATGAACCCGGATCAGCTCTGGGAAACCACCATGGATTACAGCGAGCGGCGTTTATTGCAGGTCAATATCGAGGATGCCATTGGCGCGGATCAGATATGTACGACGCTTATGTGTGACGAAGTGGTTCCGCGGAGAGAGTTTAGCGAGACCAACGCGCTTTCGGTGGCGATTCTGGATGTATAA
>JAYNPV010000187.1:0-4437 GCA_038113925.1 Gammaproteobacteria bacterium
CCACATACCAATGCAGAGCATTGTTAGATAAAGCGGCAGGTAGGAATTTTGACTCCTTATCGCGGCAGGAAAATAGATATTACGGAAGGACCAGTCGGACAACGACATATGCCAACGCTTCCAGTATTCACGAATATTTGGAGCCAGCAGCGGGAAATTGAAATTTTCTTTGACTCGGTAGCCAAACAAACGAGACAGACCAATGGCTATATCAGAGTAGGCCGAGAAGTCGATGTAAGCATAGGTCAGGCCAACAAGAGCAAACAGAAATATTTGTTCACCGGCGGCGGATGCCGGCATTGCTGCAAGCGTATCCGCCGATACTGACTGCGTTAGTCCCGGTATGGTGATGGTTGTCGTGCCTTGTAGAATAGTCAGTAGAAGCGCGTCAGCGATAACAATTTTTTTGAAGATTCCTGTCAGAATTCTTGCCAGACCCTGCGCATAATCACTGCTTCCTATTCTAGTCAATCGATTTTCATAGAAATGGCGAATATCCTCAATGGGTCCCGCGATTAAGGTCCCGGGGAAAATGATGAAGAACAGGAACTCACGAAAAGTAATGGCTGTTGAATCCCCGCGGTACCACCGAAGTTGGGTGTCGAGAAGGCGAATAATAAAATAGGAAATGCCCACAGGCATTAATAAATCAAACCCTCCCGGATTTGCAAATATTCCCCATATAACCTCTTTTGCGTACTTAAAAATCAGTAAAAAAGCTATGGAGGTCATCAATAAACTGGTAAGCAGATACCGGTTTTTCGAAATATTGACCATATTTCTAAGCGAATAAATCGCGTACAAATACACCGTTAAACAGGCAGTAAATAGCGCGTCATTGTAGATTAAGAAAAGAATTGTAAGTACGCAAACCAGCCACTGTACAAGCTGCTGATGCTTAAAAAACACCGCGTTCACGACCAGCGCTGCAATCATCAGGGTTAGAACGACAAGCCACTTATCTACGGAAAATCGACTTAGGGTGGTGTTCAGCCGGTATTTGACCAGCGACATTTCAAATTCGGTGATTAATGTGTCTGTCTGTGCGGAAATTACCAGGGGTAATTGCTCCCCGGCCGGCTGGGGATTAAAAATCAATACGCATTCAGCGGCAACACACGTCTGCTGATCGTTACCAAGGGTGACCTGAACGGTTCCAGTCGATTGCAGTTGGACTCGCACTTTCGGGGTGATTGCACCAATAGCGATGGAGTCACGATGGACTTCTCCCATCGCCAGTGCGAGCGTTTCTTCTAGAGATGCATTGGCAGAAAGCGTATGGGAGTGCCTGTTCAGCAACAGAGTAATGAAACAGATCATCAGTATGCCGATGATCGTTAATCCCCCAGTCGTTACCCTGCCGCCCATAACCTTCTATTCGTCGTTGAGAGAGGTGTCGCGCCGCCGATTCAGGGCAGTTGGGAAGTTAGGAATTGGGTAATTCTCTCGAGCGAATCGAATGTTTCAATGGAAACATCAAAAGCGGAAATTTTAATAGAGTACTCTTTTTCCAGTGCGATTATCAGCCGTAGCACATCCATAGAGTCAAGCAAGCCTGCGGAAAATATGGGTTGTTGAGATTCAAGATCGAACAACCCAAATTCATTCTCGACAAGCGTACTTAACCGTGGATGGATGGTGGACATGAAATTTCTCTGTGTAGGAATATTCCATGGTGACAATGTTTATTACTGGCACCAGTGGGAGCTTATTGCTGGGTGTGTTCCAATATTTCCGGGTGTTATTAGACTGACAGACGTTTCGACTTTTCTTCGGCTAGTGCCGTATTTTGTTCAATAAACAATTCGTCTAAAACGCCTTTGCGACGATCTTCATCGTTGCGTTCAGCAGAGATGTGATAACCGATCGGGTTGTACCAGGTTCCATCAGCATGTTTTACGTCGCGATTTAATCTTGCTTTGGTCAAATCAATGGCTTCCCTGGAAAAGCTCTCAAACTGATTGACAAAGAATGGTTCGTTTATAATTTCGCCCAGATTTTCTACTGCAATGAGGGGGTGGTGCACAATCGCGTGATGCCTGATGAGTGAGGTCATCATGCGAATATGGAGGTTTTGGTTTGCGTTGAGTTCTGTGATTACCAGAGGAGCGACCAGACGATCGCCAAGCAAGTAATTACCCCGTCTTAGATACCGCGAGCGCTCCATAAACTGCTGGTAAACGGAGATTACCTGTTGTCGATTTATCGGGCTATATGCCGCCAGCAAAACAGCGTCAACATTTACCAAGTTAACGTGTTGCTGAACGAAGAAATCTCTCCGTGAGGTAATGATACAGGCGTATTCTTCCGCTGCTGCATGATGGGTAGGGCAGAGATCGCAGGCGATGCAGCGGTATATTTCCTGGCCAGTCAGATCAAGTATCTGGTAGTCGACATCGGGGTGGCCAAAGTTATCGATCCAGTTACTAATATTCGTCAGACCTTTGTGATCATAGGAGTCCTGTACCAACCAGATGCCTATTCTGGTTTTACCCCTTAGGGTTAGTGATCGACTGTTGCTACGGGACAAACCGACCTGCGCTACTCGTTTTCCGGTTCCTATCGACGTTTCCAACCCATAATCGTCGTTCCAGGCCGTACCAACGTCACCAGCCATCACGGTACCGCCATATTGAGCGCTGGTTGCGTGAGAATTACCGACCGCCAGCATGTTCAAATTACACATGTCTATGAGTTGATAAATAAGCTGAGTTTCCTGACCACCGTTACGTTTTGCGCCTACCGCGATGCCAGCATAAATTTTACCGACGCAATGTTCGCGAAGCTCAGCATCATTGCTCAAAAATTCGATAAACGCCTGCACAATCGAACTACGGTCCCCAAAGTAAACTGGGCCGGAGATCAGAAAGGCATCACTTTCCAGGATAATTCGTTTGAGTTTTTCTAGATCTTGGGGTTTGCCGTTCATTGGGAAAAACGGAGCTAGGCCGATGTGTTCAATCAGAGCCCCTTCCTGTAGCGCACCCCATAATCCGGCCGCTAGAGCTGCCTCCGAATTCGATAGCCCCTTATCACCCTTCCGTTTTTGCAGGTTTTGATATACCTGGTCAAAGGGTAGATCGTTGTTCAAACCCGCGCTGATAAATTCTTCAGCGCATATTCTGGTCTGACGCTGCAGGTACTCGGTTAAATCGGTTTTGGTTTCAATGGTCGATAGCTCGCGAACCAGCTTCTGACTACCCGCTCCATAGCGGGTATTCCTTAACGAACCTGAAATCCCGAGAACTTTCATGATTGGCATCCGAAAACAAGAAGTATGACCAACCGAGTATACTACTGTCAGCCCTTGGCATCTGTGAATTAGCTAACGGATTTGAAAGCATTAGACTGATGATTAGATGGATGTGTCAATATCTGTTTTGGTTGGCCATACTTGCCAGCATTCTTGTTGTGATATCCGGTTCTCTGGCCGAGTTTCAGGTTTTCCGTTATGTTGGTTTTTGATAATCACGGGTCTGGGGTTTACTAATTAAGCACTACCTTCGATTCACCGCAGACTTTACGATTATGCTGCTGCATCGGGATGTACGATTTTTGGAGTGTGGAACCTTTTGGTTGACGGTAAGTTCATGGCGTTAGATGGGGTGCTGTCTGTTGAAATGTGGGTTCGGTGGTGAGTAGAACCAAAAACGGTGAACTGTTAATGTCACGTACTAAAGGTCGCTGGGTAAGGGTGTTGGCGTTTGCGCACGATGCCCTGTGGATTGTCCCGGCATTAGTGCTGGCTTATTCGGTGCGTTTTAATCTTGAATGGCGCGGGCCAGCGATGCTGGAAGATTTGCGTTATCTGGTGCCTGCCGCCCTGGTGAGCCACAGTGCCTTTTTCTGGTTTTTTGGGCTATACCGTGGCGTTTGGCGGTTTGCGTCTATCCCTGATTTAGTGCGCATTTTAAAGTCGGTGTTAGTCGGGGCGGCGTTTGCGGTCTTCGGTGCGATTGCTATCGACCGCTTGCAGGGTGTTCCTCGCACCGTGCTGGTGCTTTATCCCGTTTTTCTGGCATTAGGGTTGTCGGTGCCCCGGTTGTTATATCGTTGGTTTAAGGATCATCGCCTGGGCTTATCAACTGGTGTGCAGCAGCGGGCACTGATTGTCGGTGCCGGAACCGCGGGTGAGTTACTGGTGCGTGACCTGCTGCGTGGCAAGCAATATCTGCCGGTGGCGTTTTTGGATGACGATGGTTATAAACAGGGTAGCGAGATTCATTCTGTCAGGGTGATGGGGCGTATCAGAAATTTGCCAAAAGTTGCGGCAAGAACCCAGGCTGATCTGGTATTGCTGGCGATGCCCGGTGCACCGCATATGGTGCGCCAGGCGGTGATTGCTTTCTGCAATGAAGCGCAGTTGCCCTGTAAAACCCTGCCATCAGTCGATGAATTGCATGACGCTGCCGACCTGGGTGCCAGGCTGCGCTCGGT
>JAYNPV010000187.1:4447-5353 GCA_038113925.1 Gammaproteobacteria bacterium
TAGGGATCCAGTGGTGTTGGATGAGGGAATGCTGCAATCCTTTTTAAAGGATAAGCGGGTGTTGGTCACTGGCGCGGGTGGTTCGATTGGTAGTGAACTCTGCCGGCAAATTCTTCGGTTTGAGCCAGCTACTTTGATTGCAATGGATAACAGTGAATTCAATCTTTACTCCATTGACCGTGAAGTGCAGGGATTGATTAACTCCGGGTTGCAGTGGCTGCCGATGCTTGGTGATGTGCGCAGTCGGGAGCAGCTGGACACACTATTTAGTAATCAACAACCCCAGGTGGTGTTCCACGCTGCGGCCTATAAACATGTGCCCCTGCTGGAAACCAACGAAGCACAGGCCGTGGCCAACAATGTGTTGGGTACCCTGAATGTATTGCAGGCGGCGCAGCGCCACGATAGCGAGCGTTTTGTGCTGGTTTCAACGGATAAAGCGGTCAGCCCCGGCAATGTGATGGGGGCCACCAAGCGGGTGGCTGAACTGATTTGCGCGACTGCCGATGGCCTTAGCGGTAGTGATCGAAAACCGGAAAACCAAACCCAGGTGATAGTGACCCGGTTTGGCAATGTGCTCGGGTCGGCCGGGTCGGTAGTGCCGCTATTTCGTCAACAGATCGCCGCGGGAGGTCCGGTGACGGTAACCGACGCGGAAATGACCCGCTTTTTTATGACCATTCCCGAAGCCGCCAGCCTGGTCCTGCAGGCTGGCGCTCAGGGGGAAAGCGGGCAGACTTATGTGCTGCAGATGGGTGCGGCGGTGCGAATAATCGACCTTGCGCAGCAGATGATCCGATTGGCCGGTTTTGTCCCCGACGAAGAGATAGCCATTGAGTTCACCGGACTGCGACCGGGTGAAAAAATGCACGAGTCATTGTTCTATCCGGAGGAGTCCCCAGTCGG
>JAYNPV010000188.1:0-5341 GCA_038113925.1 Gammaproteobacteria bacterium
AATAAACAGCCATTTCAGGCTGATTATGCTTGACGATCAAGACGGTATCTGACCCCAATTGCTGCAATTGGTTCTGCCAATTGGTTCCCGTAATGTGGCATGGAAAGACCTGACCCCAATTGTTCCCAATTGGTTCCCCAGCTTGGATAGCAGAGAACCCAGAAGCTGGTGATGTTGTTCCCGGCTCTGGAGGCATCCGGAAAGTCAGGTGGATACGGAAAGGCCAAGGAAAAAGAGGTGGGGTAAGAGTTATTTACTTCGCTGCTCCTGTTAAAGGGTTGATTTGGCTACTTACCATTTATGCCAAATCAAATAAGGAAAATATTCCCGCTCATATCCTCAAAGCATTGAAAGAGGAGCTAGTTGATGGTTATGAATGAAAAAGGTCTCATTGAACGTGATGAAAATCGTGATGTATGGCAGGAAACACTTGATGCTGTCCGCAATATAAAGGCTGGTAATGTAGGTCATATTGAAACAGTAGAGTTGCCAGCAGTCGTAGAAGCTCGTCAAAAAGTGGGGTTGTCACAATCCCGTTTTGCCGAGTTGCTCGGCGTTTCAGTTCGTACTCTTCAGGATTGGGAGCAAGGTCGGCGTAAACCAAGTCGAGCAGCTATGTCGCTTATTCAGATCGCTAAACAACGTCCTGATGTTCTACATGAGGTATTCGGGTAAATCCCGGGCTAACAAGTACATGCACTCGGACAGCAAAAAGCGCCGCTCCTTCGCCGCTCTGCTTTTTTTGCCGCCGGTGATGTGAAGCGTTGATGGATAAATAAAATCATTAGCGTCAAAGTCTATTGATTGCCCTTTTTTACGCTTGCACCGCTCAATTTATTGTTGGGCTGTTGACCTTTAATCACGCTGTGGTTGCTTTAACTCCGGGTTTAGCGCCCAGTCTCTATAAAGCGCCAGTTGCCGAGGATGATCTGCCACACTAATCCTGCCGAGGCCGGGGTGTTGATCCGCATATTCATTGAGCCAGGTCACCAGTAGTTCTGGCGAAATCTCAATATTAGCTGTGATAGCTCCTCGGGCCGGGTTTGCGGGATCATGTGGCCAGCGCCGGCCATGTCTGCCAGCTGTGCGCCGGGAATCATTTCGGCGAGCAGTTCGGCCACGATTCTCGCCGGCTGAGGCGAATGTTCACCCCGCAACAGGCTGACCGGGCAGGTGATCTGACCAAGTTCCGGGCGGATATCTGCCGCCTGATCAAGGGCATTAAATTCCTGCGCCACTTTTGGCATGGTGCTAATCACGGCCTGACGATAGCCGTGGGGCATCTGTTGCCATACCTGATCACCCAGCCAGAATCCCATGAACAGGTCGGCGACCCGATCCAGGTCACCCGCTTGTGCGTAGGCACGGCTGCGTTGTTGCATCGCAAGTATCTGTTGCCATTGCGATTGGTGGGTAGGCTGGTCGAGGAGGTTAAAACAGACCGGTTCAATCAGAAAGAGGCTGATTACCTGCAAACGACGGTCGCGAATCTGCCTGGCGACTGCGTTGAGCAGCGAGGCCGCACCGTAAGAGTGGGCGATAACGTGAATCGGCTGGTCGATCTGTTGCATCAGCTCATCGAGCATGCGCGCGTCGGTATCCGCCGGCATGGGCTGGCCCTCGGGCCAGGGATCGCTATCACCGTAGCCGATCAGATCGGGGGCGATCAGCCGGCAGTCCGGTAGCAGCTTATCGACAAATTGCCATTGGCGGTGGCTATCGCCTGAGCAGTGAACCAGGAGCACCGGCTGACCGCTACCCTGTTCGTGGTAGGCGATCTGGAGTCCATCAAAATTGAGGTATGGCATCGGGCTGGGTCGGAGCTTTATCGTAAACCGGGGAGATTTTTGATCAGGCAGGGGGCCGTTGATCGGAATTATATCGATTATGAGTGGGAACCCGGGGGGCATCGACCCCCTTATTTGCAAAACTCTTTGGCTGTTTGTATCTGGTCCGAGGTGGGGTACCCGTTCAGGTCACTGCACTGATCGGTGGCAGGAGCAGCCAGACGCGCCAGTCGAGGTTGCGGACAACCGATAGAGCTTTGGTGGAGTCGTTGATACACTGGCCCGGCAACGTTGCGCCGGCCTTTTTGCTATTTACCGCTGAGTAAACGACGAGAACGACACCTTGAATAGCGCACATTGGGATGCCTACCGTCCCACCGGTTACTACGACGAATTGATGGGTGACAGTGGCCACCCGCGAACGGTGGCCCGACGCGCGGTGAACCTGCTGCGCCAGCTCGACGATGGCGAGGTCGAGGCTCGCCGGGCGGCCGCGGAGCTGGTAATCCGCGAAATGGGAATTTCTTTCACCGTTTACAGCGAAGGCGGCAATATTGACCGCGCCTGGCCGTTTGACACGATTCCCCGAATTATTTCGTCGAAGCAGTGGAATCTTGTTAGCGCCGGCCTGGTGCAGCGTAGCCGCGCCCTGAATCGTTTTATCGATGATGTCTATAACCGTCAGCGCATTTTTGCCGAGGGTGTCGTACCCGCCGAGATCGTGCTGGAGTCGAGCAATTACAAACCCCAGTGCGCCGGGTTCTCGCCGCGGTTTGGGGTCTGGGCGCATATCTGTGGCTCTGATCTGGTACGCGACGGCAACGGCCACTTCTATGTCCTTGAGGACAATTTGCGGGTGCCTTCCGGCGTCGCTTATATGCTGGAAAATCGTGAAATCACCAAGCGGGTGTTGCCGGAGCTGTTTGAGAACTACTCGATTCTGCCGGTTGACGACTACCCCAATCGACTCTACTCCACGCTGGCGTCCATTTCGCCGCGTCAGGTTAAACGCCCCACGGTGGTGGTATTAACGCCCGGCATATACAACTCTGCCTATTTCGAGCACGCCTTTCTGGCGCAGGGCATGGGCGCGCAACTGGTGGAAGGTTCCGACCTTTTCGTCAAGGATGAACTGGTCTACATGCGCACGGTTGAGGGGCCGGTGAGAGTCGATGTGATTTACCGCAGAATCGACGATGAGTTTATCGACCCTGACGCCTTTCGCGCCGATTCCCAGCTGGGTGTCCCCGGCCTGATGGCGGTATGGCGGGCCGGCAATGTCGCCATTGCCAACGCGCCCGGTAGCGGTGTTGCCGACGATAAGGTGATTTACTCCTACGTGCCGGATATGATCCGCTACTACCTCAAGGAGGAGCCACTATCGCGTAATGTGCCGACCTACCGCTGCATGATTGAGCGCGAGCGCGAGTATGTGCTGAACAACCTCGACAAGCTGGTGGTAAAGCCCGCCAACGAATCCGGCGGCTACGGCTTGATGATTGGCCCCCATGCCTCTGCTGCCACCCGCGCGCAGTTCGCCAGGCTGATCGAAAAGCACCCCCGTAACTATATTGCCCAGCCGACCCTGACGCTCTCCACCGCGCCCACCTACATCGATAATCGGGTGGAACCGCGCCACCTCGATTTACGCCCCTTTATTTTGCAGGGCCGCGACTCCTGGGTAACCCCGGGTGGCCTGACACGGGTGGCCATGAAAAAGGGGTCGCTGGTGGTCAATTCGTCGCAGGGGGGTGGCAGTAAGGACACCTGGATTGTTGCCCAGGGTAATCCGAAACCACGGCGGACCCGCTCATGACCATGCTGTCAAGGGTGGCCGAGCGGCTCTTCTGGTGCGCCCGCTATCTGGAGCGGGCGGAAGGTGTGGCCCGACTCTGTGCCGCATACAACCATCTGGTGCTGGATATTCCCAAAGGCCACGAACCGGGATGGCAGATTCTGATCCATACCCTCGACGTCGGCGATGACTATCTGAATCTGCATCGAAGTTATAACGAACGCGGAATATTTCGTTTTTTGATTGCCAACCCGAAGCAGGGCTCGAGTATCCATTTTGCGATTTCGGCGGTGCGCGAAAACATTCGCACCACCCGCGATGTCCTGCCGGAAGAGGCCTGGGAGTACATCAATGAACTTTACCTCTATTCGCAGGAGATGGCGGAAAGGTCGATCGGCCGGCGCAACCGGTTTGAGTATCTGGAACGGGTCATTACCGGCTGCCAGATGTTCAACGGGCTGGTGCTCAGCACCTTGCCCCGTGACCACGCCTACCGTTTTATTAAACTCGGTTCGCTGCTGGAGCGGGCCGACATGGCCACACGTGTGATCGACGTGGGGGCTGCGCAGATTGTTAACCGCGAAATGGACGACCCCACGGTTGAACCCCTGCTCTGGAGCAACCTGCTGAAATCGCTGTCCGCGATTGGTGCTTATCGTCAGGCGGTGGGGCCACTGGTAAACGCCAATGAGGTGATCGATTTCGTGTTCCGCGAACTGACGCTGCCGCGCTCGGTGCGTTTCTGCCTCAACGGTATTCACGAAGAGCTGCTGGCGTTACCCGATCACCACCCGACAACCCACCTGATTAACCGGCTGATTGTCCAGGTTCAGGAATTTAACGCCGAGCAGATGAATTTTGAGCAGGTGCATGAATTTATCGATGAGTTTCAGCTGCAACTCACTGAGGTAAGTCATCGCATTCTCCATACCTGGTGTCGGATTACCTGAATGAAGCAATTTCATTGTGACCACTGCGGCGCGACCATTTTTTTTGACAGCAAACAGTGTGTCGGCTGCGCCAGCAGGCTCGGCTTTGACCCGCAAAGCAGGAGCATGCTGGCCATCTCGCCGGTGGCCGGGCAAGCGAACCTGTTCGCGACCCGCTCGGGACAGCAGTACAAGCTCTGTGATAACGGCGTCACCTTTGACGTTTGCAACTGGCTGATTGCGGCTGATAGTAACCACTCGCTTTGCCGGGGGTGCCAGTTCAACCGCACGGTTCCCAATCAGTCGCTGCCGCACAATGAGCGCCGCTGGCGCCGTCTGGAAGAAGCGAAAAAACGTCTGCTGTTTACGCTGATGAGTCTGCAGATACCGCTGACCAACGGCTGGCAAGACCCGGAACGCGGCCTGCTGCTGGATTTCATTGAAGATAGTCGTCAGCCGCATTTCGCAGAGACGTTTGTCACCACTGGTTTTCTTGGCGGTGTAATCACAATCAACGCCCTTGAAGCCGACGACGTGGCGCGCATCAGCACCATGCAGGAGATGAACGAGAGCTATCGTACCGTGCTCGGTCACCTGCGCCACGAGTCCGGCCATTACTACTGGTCGCGGTTGAACCCCGACGCCAACACTCGCGCTGACTTTATGCGCACCTTTGGTGACCCGGACCAGGACTACTCGCTGGCACTTGAGGCGCATTACCGGGACGGCCCTGCTGCGAACTGGCGAGAGCAGTTCATCAGCGCTTACGCCAGCGCCCACCCCGCAGAAGACTGGGCTGAATCATGGGGTCATTACCTGCACATCTATGA
>JAYNPV010000189.1:0-5314 GCA_038113925.1 Gammaproteobacteria bacterium
GAGTGTTGGCTAAATTATCCCCAAAGGGGCTTAGCTTAGTGCCATTCGCTACCGACCCCTTTTTTTTGGACAGCTGCCTGAGATTCGCTATCGTCCAATCAAATGCTGCTAGCGGCGGTGTAGAATTTTTCTAACCCCCCGCCGTCATCAGGAAATCCCTTGGTCGAACCCACCGCAAAAAGGTCGCTGCCCGCCGCATTGGCCGAAACCAGCCGCCTGCTTACCTACTTTCGTCCCTATCGTTGGCGCGTGGCGACTGCCGCAATCGCGCTATTGATTGCCGCCGGCACCATGCTGGGTCTGGGCCAGGGGTTACGCTGGATGGTGGATTCCGGACTGGCGGCCGGCAATCGAGAAATGCTGGATCAATCGCTGCTGGTATTACTGGGCGTGGTGTTCATCCTCTCGGCGGCGACGGCGACTCGCTACTATATGGTCACCTGGATGGGTGAGCGGATTGCAGCCGATCTGCGGCGGGCAGTGTTCGATCATCTGATCACCCTCGAACCCGGTTTTTTCGAGGAGCGCCACACCGGGGAGCTACTCTCCCGATTAACCGCCGATACCACCGTGCTCCAATCAACCATTGGCACTTCGGTATCCATCGCCCTGCGCAACCTGTTAATACTGATCGGCGGCACCACCCTGCTCGCCATCACCAGTTTCAAACTCACTTTACTGGTCAGCCTCTGCGTGCCGCTGGTGGTCGTTCCCATTGTCGTTTATGGTCGTCGGGTACGGCGGCTGGCCCGCGCCACCCAGGACCGTGTAGGCGATGTCGGCGCCTACGCCGATGAGGCGTTTCACAGTATTCGCACGCTACAGGCCTTTGGCCACGAAACTCAGGACCGGCAGTTTTTTGGCACTCAGGTTGAGCGTTCATTCGCGGCCGCGTTAAAGCGAATATCCTCCCGTGCCCAGCTGACGGCGGTGATCATTTTTCTGGTTTTTGCCGCCATCGGCGTGATTCTCTGGATAGGGGGACACGACATGCTCGCCGGGCGCATCAGCGCCGGTGAATTGTCCGCCTTTGTGTTCTACTCGGTCATGGTGGCGGGGGCGGTGGGCGCATTAGCGGAGGTATTCGGCGAACTTCAGCAGGCCGCCGGGGCCACCGAAAGACTGCTCGAACTGCTGCATACCGATCCGACAATCTCCAGTCCGGCCAAACCAACCCCCATGCCGGAGCCGGCCCGGGGAGAGGTCAGTTTTGAACGGGTGAGCTTCGCCTACCCCACCCGCAGGGATCAGCCCGCCCTGAGCAATTTTGACCTGCACATTGAATCGGGCCAGACAGTCGCGCTGGTCGGTCCCTCGGGCGCGGGGAAAAGCACCGTATTCAATCTGCTGCTGCGCTTTAACGATCCCCAACAGGGGGCGGTACGCATTGACGGTGTGGATCTTAAAGAGGCCGATATCGGTCAATTTCGACGCCGAATCGCCCTGGTTTCGCAGGAACCCACCCTGTTTGCCGACTCTATTCTGGAGAACATCCGTTATGGTCAACTCGACGCCGATGATGCCGCGGTTTACGCCGCCGCCAGGGCGGCTCACGCGGATGAGTTCGTTTTGCAGCTTCCCGAGGGTTATGATACCCGGCTCGGGGAACGGGGCGCCCGGCTCTCAGGTGGCCAGAAACAGCGCATCGCCATCGCCCGCGCTCTGTTGAGGGATCCCGCACTCCTGCTGCTCGATGAAGCGACCAGTGCCCTCGATGCAGAAAGCGAACAGGCGGTGCAGGCGGCGTTAAAAATACTGATGCAGGGCCGCACCACCCTGGTCATCGCCCATCGATTGGCCACCGTCGTCGATGCCCAGCGAATCCTGGTCATGGAAGCTGGCAAAATAGTGGCTGAAGGCACCCACAACGAGCTCACCCGCATGGGCGGACTCTATGCCAGACTGGCGGAGCTGCAGTTCGACACCGGCTGGCAACAGAAAGTCGACGCCGACGGTTTTTAGCGGGCAATCCCCGTTAATGATTCGCCAAAGGAATCCGGTTATGACCCACTCCGACGATCGATCAAGACAGAAGCAACTCGACGCCATCGCCCGGGCTGCAAGAGAAAGCAGCGATGCCCGCGACCGCGGTTACCGGGAACAGGCGCTCAAACTCTACCCCTGGATTTGCGGTCGCTGTAGCCGGGAATTTGACCGCGCCAATTTACAGGAACTGACCGTCCACCACCGCGATCATAACCATGACAATAACCCCAGCGATGGCAGTAACTGGGAGTTACTCTGCATCTACTGTCACGACAACGAGCACCAGCGCCAGCTGGAGGCCGAACGCAATCCCGCGGCCGGCAATGACGGCGCAGCCGCACCGGGAAAATACAACCCGTTTGCCAATCTAAAAGATCAGCTTAACCAGAAATAACTCCTAACCGACCCGGTCAAACCGATGAAAACACTCGAGACTAAAATCCCGCCACCACTGATTATTATCGTCACCGGCGCATTGATGTGGCTGCCAGCAGCCTGGCTACCCAACCATCCGCTGCTTACCGACTGGTTCTCTGAGCGCTGGAGTTACCCGGTGATTACCTTGTTGGGGGTAATCACCCTGGGCCTTTTTATCGGTGCATTGAAGGCTTTTAAAAAGGCCCGAACCACGGTTAACCCTCATGTTCCGAGCAAAAGTTCTGCGCTGTTGACTGAGGGAGTTTTTAGTATCAGTCGCAATCCTCTCTATCTGGCCATGCTATTGATTCTAATCTGCTGGGGGCTATGGCTAGGCAACCTGATATCGATAGTGCTTAGCAGTGGTTTTGTTCTCTATCTCACCCCGCTGCAGATCATTCCCGAAGAACGGGCCTTACAGGCAAAGTTTGGCGATGAATTTAGCGAGTACAAACGCCAGGTCAGGCGCTGGATTTAGTCCTCATCCAGCTCACCTTCAATCACCCTACCTGCCCGCCGCGGTCCATCTTTACGGGTAGGTGACTCACGAAATATGGGGTCGGGCTGCTGGTTGGGAGGTGGTTGAATCGGGTGACGGATCAGGGCGCCAATCAGCAACCGTCGAATGCCCGGCACCAGAAACGCAAAGCCCACGCTGTCAGTAATAAACCCCGGGGTTAGCAACAGGACTCCAGCGATCATGATCATCACCCCTTCAATCATCTCGATGGCCGGCATGCGGCCCTGGTTAATCGCCTGATGAATGGAAATATAGGTGCTCATGCCCTGCATTCGTACCAACAGTGCCCCGAGTACGGCGGTGAACACCAACAGAAAAATAGTCGGCAAGGAGCCAATTTTGCGACCCACCTCCACCAGCACGTAAATTTCGGTCAGCGGGACAATGAGCAGGAGCAGAAAAAGCAGTGAGAAAGGACGCATGGCGGACCTGTTTACAAAAAATCCCTGGAGTGGTGGAGCAGGCGGATCAGATATCCCGATCAATAAATAGTAGACACTCTGATTGCGCTCATTATCCCCCGACAATCGGTGATAATAGCCGCCTATATCAATAATCTATCCAGGCAGGACTTATGGACAGCACAGACAGCCAGGTCGTCAATCGAGTAGTCGACTGGCTCAACGATGAGCATAACGTATATCTGGTTACGGTGGTGCAGACCTGGGGTTCATCGCCGCGCCCGGCCGGATCAATGCTGGCGGTCAGAGAAGACGGCACCCCCGTAGGGTCGGTCTCTGGCGGCTGCATCGAAGAGCACCTGATCGCCCGTCTGGTAAAGGGCGAAATTGCCCAGACCGGCCCTGAAATTCTGCTCTATGGCGTCACCCGTGAAGAGGGAGAACGCTTTGGCCTCCCCTGCGGTGGGGAGATCAAACTGGTGGTGGAAAAGCTCGGCGATCCCCAACCTTGGCGACAGCTACAGGCCTGTCTGACTGAGCGCAAACAGCTCTGCCGTACCCTCGACCTGGAAAGTGGTGACAGCCGGCTCGACAACCGCCAACCGGCACAGACCTGTCAGATCATTGCTAACCAGCTGGTGCGCGAATTTGGGCCACGTTGGCAGCTGATTATTATTGGTGCCGGCGACCTCTCGCGCGCGGTGGCCAATGTCGCGCTGGGGCTCGACTACCAGGTGCTGATTAGCGAACCGCGGCCGGAATTCGCTGAGAACTGGGATATCCCCGGCACCGAACTGAGTAGCGAAATGCCCGATGACCTGATCCGACAGCGGGCAATAGATGACCACTGTGCGATAGTGGCGCTCACCCATGACCCGCGCTATGACGATATGGCACTGATGGAAGCGCTGGAGACTAAAGCCTTTTACGTCGGCGCGCTGGGCTCGGCCCGCACCCACGATGCCCGCTTAAAACGGCTGGCGGAACTGGAAGTGCCCGCAGATGCCATCGCCCGCCTGCGTGGCCCTATCGGCCTGCCGATCGGTTCCCATACGCCGATGGAAATTGCCATCTCCATCGCCGCCGAACTGGTGGCGGTGCGTAATGATGCGGCTCTGGCCACCCGAGAGTTAGCCCCCGTATTAGCCAGTCGCCGGGATCAGGCAGCCCAGGGATAACCCCCGAAATGGTTCGCGGGATTTTGCTGGCCGCCGGGCGCGGCAACCGTTTTGGCGCTGACAAGTTAATGCAGCCGCTGACGGAGGGCCGCTCAGTCGCCCTCGCGGCCGCTGATACCCTGATTAACGCCCTCCCCGGGTCAATCGCGGTATGTCGCCCTGAACAGTCGAGGCTTATTGAGCAACTGCTGGAGGTGGGTTTTCGGGTAGAGACCTGTGAACAGGCCGACCGGGGAATGGGCTTCACCCTGGCCACTGCGGCGATCGCCACTGGTGAACAGGAGAATCTATTAATTGCTCTGGCGGATATGCCCTTTATTGAGCTTGCGACTATCCAGCAATTAGTGGCGGCACTGGAGGCCGGGGCTAAGCTGGTACAGCCCAGATACCATGGCCAACCGGGTAATCCTGTCGGCCTTAATTATAGCTTTCGCCAACGGTTACTCGCCCCTCAAGGGGATTTCGGTGCCCGTCAACTGCTTAAACAGCGGGCAGCAGAGATTACCTATATCGATCTGGATGATCCCGGGATATTGCGGGATATTGATCGACCGGAAGACCTGCCTGGCCAACCCGACTAAGCCACTCGACCCATCCCTGTTTAGCGCTATTTTTCGTTAATCCAGCCCTGTAGCGCTTCGATGATCTGAGTGGCCTGATCTTCGCTGGATATGTTGAATTTGGATTTTTGTGAATAAACGCCATTGCGTTTCTGATAGCGACGGATGGTGAACTTGGCCGGTCCGTAGTCCTGTTTTTTATTATCGAAATCCTGATATTTGTAGATGATGGTTGACCAGGCACCTTTGGAA
>JAYNPV010000190.1:0-3296 GCA_038113925.1 Gammaproteobacteria bacterium
ATCAGCTCGACCCCTGATACTTTTTCCTTTTTATGAATATCGACCGGCATGCCGCGACCGTCGTCGCGCACCGATAACGATCCGTCCCGGTGCAGGGTCACTTCAATTCGGGTAGCAAACCCGGCCAGCGCCTCATCAACGGAGTTGTCGATAACTTCCTGGGCCAGATGATTGGGACGCTCCGTCTGCGTATACATCCCGGGGCGCTTACGCACCGGGTCAAGACCGGTAAGGACTTCAATGGATGTGGCGTCGTAACTGTCGCTCATTAACTACCCGCAAGCGCTACTATCTGACAGACAAAAAAAACCCCGGGGACAAAAAAGGCCCCAGGGTTTTTTGGCATTCCTACTGATTAACCGTCGAGGTTGTCCAGTGCTTTCTGAAAACGGTTGGCATGGGAACGCTCAGCTTTGGCCAACGTCTCGAACCAGTCAGCGATTTCATCAAAACCTTCTTCACGAGCCTGCTTGGTCATCCCTGGATACATGTCGGTGTATTCGTGGGTTTCACCGGCAACGGCTGCTTTCAGGTTGTCCGAGGTGGTGCCGATGGGCAGACCGGTGGCCGGATCACCGACGCCTTCCATGTACTCAAGATGGCCGTGGGCATGACCGGTTTCACCTTCCGCGGTGGAACGAAACACGGTAGCGACATCGTTGTAGCCTTCGACGTCGGCTTTGGCAGCAAAATAGAGATACCGACGGTTGGCCTGAGATTCACCGGCAAAGGCGTCTTTCAGGTTCTGTAGTGTCTGACTTGACTTAAGGTCCATTTCTATCTCCTGAGGTTACGTCTAACTGACATTGATCTTTTATAGTTTGAAGGGGCCACCATCTGGCAGCGCAAGCCGGATCAGACCGGCTCGATGTAAGCGGGCCTGCTTGGCGCAGAGGCTGTTAGCCTCAGCAGGGCTAATGTATCCTAACCGCCGTAGCCGGGTAAATAGATATTAACCCTGCTTGCACCTGCGCCGGCCGACCGGCAAAACCTGTTATCCGCGGTGACTAGGCTGCCAATCCAGTTAACCTTGCCAGCCGGTTAACATTGTAAAATACTCGTGAATTTTAATCTTCAACCGTAGCGGCGGAGCCTTGCATTGACCAAGGAAACCAAAACCCCCGATTTCGAAAAAGCCCTGGCCGAACTTGAAGCCGTCGTCGAACGGCTGGAACAGGGTGATTTAAGCCTGGAAAACTCGCTGAAGGATTTTGAACGCGGCGTGGCCCTGGCCCGTAGCTGCCAGAGCGCGCTCACCAATGCTCAGCAGCGCGTTGAAAAACTGATTGAGGAAAACGGCCAGCTCAGTTTTGAGCCCTTCGAAAAGCCGGACGAAAATTGAGCTTCAAAGAATTTATGCTCCACGCCTGTGAGCGCGTGGAGCGGGTGCTTGCCGACTACGACAACCCGGGGTCTCCTGCCCCTGCGCTACAGGCGGCGATGCAATACAGCTTGCTCGGCGGTGGCAAGCGGGTCCGCGCTACGCTGATTTATGCCACCGCTGACCTGCTCGATTGTCACTTCGATCGGGTCGACCGTTGCGCGGCAGCGGTAGAAATGATCCATGCCTATTCGTTGATTCACGACGACCTGCCTGCCATGGATGACGACGACCTGCGCAGAGGCAAACCCAGCTGCCATATCGCCTTTGGCGAAGCCACTGCGGTACTGGCTGGCGATGCCCTGCAGAGTCTCGCTTTTGAGGTCCTCTCGCGACCCTGCCCAACCCTCAGCGCTGAACAGCGCTGTCGCATGGTAGCTGAACTGGCAACCGCTATCGGCGCTGCTGGCATGGCCGCGGGTCAGTGCATCGACCTGGCCGCCAGCGAGCAGGGCCTGGATCTATCGGGCCTGGAACAGATGCACCGCCTGAAAACAGGTGCCCTGATCCAGGTCTGCTGTCGCCTGGTGGCGATTGGCAGCGACGCTGACCCGCAGGTACAGCAGGCGCTGGATTCCTATAGCGCCAATCTCGGGCTCTGCTTTCAAATATGTGATGATATTCTCGATGTCACCGCCAGTACCGACCAGCTGGGCAAACCAAGCGGTTCTGACGATGCCCGACAGATGCCCACTTACGTCACCCTTCTGGGCCTGGCAGGCGCCCGCGAGGCGGCCCAGCGCTGTAGCGATCAGGCGATCGAATCGCTCACTCAATTCGGTCCGCAAGCCGACCTGCTCCGTGCACTGGTAACATACCAGCTGCAACGCACCCACTAATGCCGGCTTGTTTGGTTAATAGCTGATTTTAATAATGGATAAATATCCCCTTCTCGATCAGATTGACACCCCGACAGACCTTCGGGAACTGTCACGTCAGCAACTACCTCAGCTTGCCGATGAGTTACGCCGATTTCTGATTGAATCGATAAGCACCAGCGGTGGCCATTTTGCCGCCGGGCTGGGGGTCGTTGAGCTAACTGTAGCCCTGCACTACATCTACAACACTCCCGAAGATCGACTGGTGTGGGATGTCGGCCACCAGTGTTATCCCCACAAGGTGCTTACCGGGCGACGCAACCGGATGCTCAGCATTCGCAAGCAGGGCGGACTATCCGGATTTCTAAAACGCAGTGAAAGCCCCTACGACACCTTTGGTGCGGGCCATTCAAGCACCTCGATCAGCGCCGCACTGGGCATGGCGATGGCCGCGGCCAACCAGGGGAGTGATCGACGCGCCGTCGCCATCATTGGCGACGGCAGTATGACCGCCGGTCTTGCCTTTGAAGCAATGAACCATGCTGGTGATGTGGGTGCTGACCTGCTGGTGGTGCTCAACGACAATGACATGTCGATCTCCAAAAACGTCGGTGCCCTTTCCACTCATCTGGCAAAAATTCTGGCCAGCGGCACCTACGGCAGCCTACGCGAACACAGCAGCCAGGTGCTCAGCAACCTGCCGCCGATCAAGGAACTGGCTAAGCGCACTGAAGAACACGTCAAGGGGATGGTAGTACCCGGCACGCTGTTTGAGGAGCTGGGCTTCAACTATATCGGTCCGGTTGATGGCCATGACGTAAAATTACTGGCCAATACCCTGGCAAAACTCAGACTTAAAAAAGGCCCCCAGCTACTGCATGTAGTCACCCAGAAGGGCAAAGGATATCGCCGAGCTGAGGACAACCCGATCAAGTACCACGGCGTGACGCCATTTGACCCCAACGAGGGGGTGGTCTCCGCCGGGGGTCCCCGGCCGGTCACCTACACGCAAATATTTGGCGACTGGCTGGTGGATATGGCCGGCGAAGATCCGCGTTTGATTGGCATCACTCCAGCGATGAAAGAAGGGTCGGGGC
>JAYNPV010000190.1:3306-5303 GCA_038113925.1 Gammaproteobacteria bacterium
TTTGCTGACAGCTTCCCTGAGCGTTACGTCGACGTGGGTATCGCCGAGCAACATAGCATCACCCTGGCGGCGGGAATGGCCACAGAAGGCCTGAAACCGGTGGTGGCGATTTATTCCACCTTTCTGCAACGCGGCTACGACCAGCTTATCCATGATGTCTGCCTGCAGAACTTACCGGTACTGTTTGCCATCGACCGGGCCGGAATAGTCGGTGCCGATGGCGAGACTCACACCGGCGCTTTTGATCTTAGCTTTCTGCGCTGTATCCCCAACCTGGTGGTGATGGCACCCGCCGATGAGAATGAAACCCGGCAAATGCTCTACACCGGCTTTTGCCACGACGGCCCGGCCGCCGTGCGTTATCCGCGAGGCAGTGGACCCGGGGTGGAAATTAACCCCGCGATGACACCGTTGCCCATCGGAATTGCTGAACGACGCCGGTCGGGCAAACGGGTCGCCATACTCTGTTTTGGCACCCTGCTTACAGACGCACTAACCGCTGGCGAGGCGTTGGATGCGAGTGTCTGGAACATGCGTTTTGTTAAACCAGTTGATCACCAGGCGATTGCCGAAGCAGTCAGTAGCCACAAGCTGATCGTGACCCTGGAAGAAAACGCAGTGACCGGCGGGGCCGGTAGCGCGGTGGCCGAATCACTGGCCGAGCAGGGCCTGACTGCCGATCTACTGCAATTGGGATTGGCTGATCGCTATGCCACCCATGGCACCCCGGCCCAGGTCCGGGCGGAATTTGGACTCGATGTCGAGGGCATTATTGCCGCCATCGAACACCGCCTCGCCGTAGCCGCCGACGATGATCAGGTCCAATCCCAATCGGGTTAGCTGACTTTTTATCAAGCCCGTCAGTATTTCTGCTTGATCTCCATCGCGCCGTTTTGATGGCTAATCTCCATGCGCCCCAGAAAGGACATCCCCAGCAGGATTTCGTCCGGTTGCTGGCCTTCGATGACCACCGCATCAATATTAGCCGCACTCAATTTGCCCACAGTGACCCGCTTGAGCGAGAGTCCGTAAGCGTCCACCACTGCCGATGCGGTGGAAACCCGGCGCAACTCTGAGCGCAGGCGGTAATCGAGCCCGATACGCCTGGCCGTTACGCTATTCATTGCGATGCTGGTGGCACCGGTGTCGATAAGAAAAGAGACCGCAAAACCATTTATGGTGCCGGCGGTGCGGTACATCCCCCGGGCATCGGGCCAGATTTGCAAACTGGGTTGGGTCGACGCACGATAGCCGCCGCCGATTCGCTGATTCATGGTCAGCTCCTGCTCAACCCCCTGGACGGATACCCGCGCTCTGCGACTGTCCGCCTCGACCAGGGTCACCCCGCCGTGGCTCTCTCCCTCCGCCATTAACCGGGATTGACCGTCGATGATCAATAACGCCTTACCACGAAACAAACCACTCACCTGGACATCGGTCGCCAGGACCGCTCCGGAACCGAGCCACCCGGCCATCAGCAAAACTACCGTGTTTCGAAACCGCCACATTTTTTCTGGACCTCCCGGGAGAGAGGCAGATTGCCCAGTGCAATCCGAAGCGTCAAGCCTGCCGTTAACCGGAACAGGGCCACAGATAACCGGCTGCGCCGTTAAGCCATAGCAAATAGGGGAATAAGGAGGTGACCACAGGCCACCGGCGGCACCGGCAGAACTAACCGAGTCGGGCTTTTACCCGTTGACTCAGGGCACTCATATCGGCACGCCCCTGGGCCTGGGGTTTGATTAATGCCATCACCTTGCCCATATCCGCGAGGCTTTGCGCCCCGCTCTCGGTAATCGCCTGATCAAGCAGGGTATCCAGCTCGGTATCACTTAAAGGTTCGGGCAGATAGGTCTGCAATACCGATAGTTCGAACTCTTCCTGTTCGACCAGGTCTGCTCGGCCCGCAGGACCATAGTGGCGGATTGATTCCCGCCGCTGTTTAACCATCTTGTCGAGGACTGCCAGTACCTGCTGGTCATTGAGCTGGATACGTT
>JAYNPV010000191.1:0-3098 GCA_038113925.1 Gammaproteobacteria bacterium
CTGTTAATACTGGGGGGGGCTGTTTATCTTGGCTGGTTTCCGGTAAGCGGTCGCGATGGGTTTGATTCACTGGTGTTGCCGGCGATTACGCTGGGCACGGCACTGGCGGCGATTGTCGCCCGTATGCTGCGCAATTCGCTGCTGGAAATAGCCGAAGCCGATTTTGTGCGTACCGCCAGAGCAAAAGGGTTGGGAGAGTGGCCGATTCTCTGGCGTCACAGCTTACGTAACGCCCTGCTGCCGGTGGTGACCCTGGTGGGCCTGCAAACCGGGGCCATTCTTGGGGGATCGGTGATTGTGGAAACGGTATTCAGCTGGCCGGGTATCGGCCGCCTGACCGTGGAGGCGATTCAGAGCCGGGACTACCCGCTGGTGCAGGGGTGTGTGCTGTTGATAGCCACCCTCTATGTGGGCGTCAACCTGCTTACTGATCTGGTCTATGGTCTGGTGGACCCACGCATTCGCCTGGTGGCTCGATGACCAGGGTGGGACGATGATCAACCGGCTGTTTTATCTGTTTATTGGCCTGCTACTGCTGCTGGTCGTGGTTTCGCCACTGCTGCCACTGCAACCGCAACAGATCGAACTGAATCAGATCCTGTCGCCGCCGGGGGCCGGATTGCTGCTGGGGGCGGACGAACTCGGCCGCAGTATTGTTGATCGCCTGCTGGTGGGCGCTCGCCTCTCTATTCTGGTCGCGGTGGCGGTGGTGAGCTTTTCCGCACTGCTGGGCATTACCGTTGGTCTGATCGCCGGCTACCTGGGTGGCTGGGTCGACCAAACCATTGTTCGGCTAATCGACGTGGTGCTGGCCTTCCCCGGGTTATTGCTGGCAATCGCTCTGGCGGGAATGCTCGGCCCCGGTATTGATAATCTGATCATCGCCTTAATCACCGTGGGTTGGGTCGGATACGCCCGTTTGATTCGGGCGCAGGTGTTAAGCCTGCGCGAAGCCGAGCACGTCCAGGCCGCCCGGGCTCTGGGGAGTGGGCCGCTGTTTATTATGTCCCGCCACCTGTTGCCTCTGGCCTACGCGCCGCTGGTGATTGAAGCGACCTTTGGCCTGGCCGGCGCGGTGCTGGCCGAAGCCAGCCTCTCTTTTTTGGGCGTGGGGATTCAACCGCCAGCGCCCACCTGGGGCAGCATGATCCGCGATGGTGCCCGCTACATGCTGGTCGCGCCCCACTATGTGCTCGCGCCGGGTACCGCACTATTGCTGGTGGTGCTGACGGTCAATCTGCTGGGTGATCAGTTGCGAGACCGCCTGGATATTCGTCGTACCACTCTTGAGGAGCCATAGCCTTGGCCGCTGCTGATCTGATCATCGATATTGCCGGAACCGGACTCACCGAGGCAGAACGAGTGATACTCAATGATCCCGCTATTCGGGGTGTAATACTATTTACAAAAAACTTTAAGAATAATTTACAACTTATTGAGTTAATTAATTTAATAAGGTCATCAACCCCTAATAAACTGGAAATATCCGTCGATCAGGAAGGGGGACGGGTACAGCGCTTTATCGATGGCTTTACTCGGCTGCCGCCCCTGGCCAGCTATGGTGAGCAGTGGAACAGTGACCCGGCGAAGGCCCTGGCCGGTGCCCATAACCATGGATGGGTGGTCGGTAACGAGTGCGCTCAAACAGGTATTGACGTGGTCTATTCACCGGTACTCGACCTTGACCACGGGGTGAGTGAAGTGATCGGCAATCGGGCATTTCACCGCGATCCCGAAGCAGTGGGTCAGCTCGGAAAGGCAATGATGGAGGGCCTGCACCAGGGCGGGGTAACTGCGGTGGCCAAACATTTTCCCGGTCATGGTGGAGTGGCCGCCGATAGTCACACAGAAGGTGCCATCGACCCACGCAGTCGGGAACAGCTCCAACAGGAGATGGCCCCTTATCAACCGCTCATAGATGCCGGCCTGCGCGCCGTGATGATGGCGCATGTGCAATATCCGCAGCTTGACCCGGCAGAGGCAGGTTACTCAGCCTTCTGGGTATCTGAGCTGACCAATCGATTGGGGTTTAAAGGAGCCATCTATTGCGACGATCTCAGCATGGCTGCGGCTCATACCGCCGGCTCGCTTACCGAGCGGGTTAATCGCGCTCGACAGGCGGGCTGTACCCGTTTACTGATCTGTAATTACTCCGCAACGGAAAAGGCGGAGTTGCTCGACAGCCTCTCAGCGGAATAGGGATTACCGTCTCCCTCCCAACCAAAGCGCTATCACTCCCAAAGAAAGCAGGCCCAGCATTGCCGGCTCGGGCACGGAGACAGGGGCGGGCATTGCATTTGCAGACGGGGAGTTAACGGCGAGCAATAGCAGCAATGCAAGTTGAGTAACCAGTGACATATCGTATGTTCTCGAATGAAGGAAGAATTGGTCTGGGCTACTCATATCAGTAGGGCAGTAGTCCGCCGCTACCAATGCAGGTATCGGGCCAACAATTAAACCCATTAAGAATCAATAATTAATCTCTGGATTTTGGGAGCAACCGGATCGATAGACTGGCTAAATTTCACCAATTTCAGGCGGGTTCTGACCAAAATGTCGAAATTTTGTCAGCGGGGATCGATTTGAAAAAAAAACCGCCGCTATCCGGGATCGAGCGATCCGGGGCAGCGGCGGCGATATTGATGATCAAATGATCGGGCTTAGTACCAGCCTGTTACGCCACCTCAACCAGGTTGTTTGCCGAGAGGAAATCCAGGGTCAGCTCCAGGCAACGGGGTAACTGCTCAAGCTGCACCGTGTGCGATGCCTGATCGTTACTCTCCAGCTGCATATGGGGGATATTGGCCTGAAATTCCTGGGCATATTCCACCGGAATAAGCCCATCCTGCTGGCCCCAGATGATGGTGGTCGGTGCCTTTATTCGCCGCAGACGATTCTTTAAACCTTTATCGGGTAACGGCCAGAGGAACTTGGCTGCCGCGTTGAGGGTGGATATCTGGGTAATCACCACGGCGACCTTTTCGTCCATATCTTCCGGCAGAGCAAACATGGCTTTAGCGACCTCTGACTCCTGGTCAAGAATGATTCGCTGGGCCAGCTCTTCCGGCATCATGGCGAAGATATCCGCCATCGGGTTG
>JAYNPV010000191.1:3108-4364 GCA_038113925.1 Gammaproteobacteria bacterium
TCACCCGGCTGGGGTCGGTGGCGGCAAGCTCACAGCCGATCATCCCGCCCATGGAATGGCCGACGATATTGGCCGACTCAATCCCCAGGGCATCGAACAGATCGTAATAAGTCAACACCAGTCCCCAGATATCCAGAATGGATTCCAGACCAGTGGAGTTGCCTACGCCGGGCAGGAAAGGGGCATAGACCTTGTAATGATTGGATAGCTGGTCCAGGTAGGGGTCCCAGAAGAGTCCGCCAGCGCCGTGTAGAAAAATAACCGGTTCGCCTTCACCGGCGGTTAGCAGCGCTATGGAGACATTTTCGTTAACCTGTATCTGTATCTCTTCAGGTTGTGCCATGATCAGACTCCTCCCTGGGCGCTTTGCTGGTCGGCGGGGGTGGAGTAACTCTCAGAGAACCCTTTTGGCCAGTAATGGCTGGAATCGTAGTCTGGCCAGGTGTTGCGCAGTTTGGGCATGACCTCTTCGGCGAACATCTGCAGGTTTTTCATCAACAGTTGGCGCGGCATCGAGCCGACCTGATTGATGAGAATGATGTTACCAACGTGCAGTTCCTCCGCCGCTTCGGCAAGTTTCTCCGCCACCGTATCGGGAGAGCCGGCAATAATGTAGCCACGCTCCACGAAATCATCCCAACCGAGACCTTCCTGAGCGAGCGCCGAGCCAAACTTGGCGCTGCCATCAAGCTGCGACCTTAGCCCGGCCTTGAGACTGGCCACCGTGCGGTAACCCGGTGCTTCCACCAGCCGTGGAGCAATGTGCATGCACTTGGCAAAGAAATACTGGGCATGTTCGGCGTAGTCAATTTTTGCCTGTTCATCGGTTTCAGCAACACAGACCAGCTGGCAATATCCGGCGCGGTAGGGGTTGTCATCCAGCCCGAGGGCCTCGGCCCGTTCCCAGAAGGGGCCCATGACCTTTTTCGCGTATTTGTGGCCAAAAAAACTCAGGTAGGAAAACGAGTAATTATTCTCCAGCGAGAAATCGTAGGTTTCGACGCTGCCGCCGCCGGGTATCCACACCGGTGGATGCGGTTCCTGGGCGACTCTCGGCCAGGGATTGACGTAGCGTAACTGATTGTATTTACCGTTCCAGGTGAAGATTTCATCACTGGTCCATGCCTTCATGATCAAATCATGGGCTTCGTAATAGCGCTCTCGCAGCTCTGAAGGGTTGACCCCGTAGGCGTAATTGGTATCCATGGAGGTGCCCACCGGAAACCCGGCAATGAACTTGCCACCACTGAGCACGT
>JAYNPV010000191.1:4374-5199 GCA_038113925.1 Gammaproteobacteria bacterium
CGTCAAGCATGGCCATCTCTTCGGCCACCCGAATCGGCGGGTTATAGAGGGCCAGGCTGTTGCCGAGCACGATTAAAGAAGTGGTGTCCGAGTGACGCACCTTGCGCGACAGGATCGACGCCAGCAGGTTGGGGGAGGGCATTAAGCCGTAGGCGTTACTGTGGTGTTCATTGACCCCTACCGCGTCATAACCCAGATCAATGCTGTACTCGAGCGCATCGAGGTAGTCGTGGTAAAGCTCGTGGCCCTTGCGAGGGTCATACAGCGTTTTGGGCGGTGTTACCCAGACGCTTTCATATTTCTCTTCAAAATCCTCGGGTAAATCCCGATAGGGCATTAAATTGAATGAAACAAATTTCATTCGCTCCTCTCCTTATTTCGATCAATTTTTCCGGTCAATACGCCCGGAAAAAAGCTCAACAGTCGCCATCAAAACCAGCCAAAATGGAAAGCAGTACTCTGGGCGAAACCCCGTTTTAAGTCAACGCTCTCTCCGGCATCGCTGCCATTATTTCTCTCCGTTAGCGAATTAAAACTTCCCTTGCGACGGCTCAGTATATGGATCCGAACCGTCCTATCCGAAACGCAGACTCACCTTGTTGCAACCGCTGAAGCCCGGGACAAACCTCGGCGCAGAGAATCTTGTTGATGCCGATTGTCGATAGCCGAACTCCCGAGGTACTCTGACCGGATGAAATTAAAAACGAGTTTTCTATTCGGCGTGGCACTAGGAGGTGGTATCGGCCTCTGGCTGGCGCAAAGCTACCAGATTAAAGAGGGCGGTCTGACGCGCCTTCCGGTGGCGATACAGGCTGACGGCGGCAT
>JAYNPV010000192.1:0-296 GCA_038113925.1 Gammaproteobacteria bacterium
CTCAGGACGAGCGGCATCTTCTACCGGGTAACGCTGTTATAGAGCCTTTAAACGACCGCATTGGCGGTTACCTGGCGTTCTGTGAAAACACGCAAAACACCTTTTTAACTTGGTGCCATTAGGGACTGTCCCGTCGCAAGACCTGGGTATGGAGTCTGAACTCCCCGGTGCGGCGGCTGGCAAAATAATGCTCCAGCGCGATTTTTACCGTGGGAAAGGCAAGCGCATCCCAGGGAATTTCATCTTCGCCCAGCAGTTGAACTTCGAGGCTTTCGATTCCGGCTGCGAACTGCGGA
>JAYNPV010000192.1:306-1970 GCA_038113925.1 Gammaproteobacteria bacterium
TCTTCCTCCTCCTTTCCCTCATCGGTGGATTCGTCGATTTCCAGATAACCTGCCGGCATGGTCCAGAAACCGACACGGGGCTCTATCGCCCGGCGACAGAGAATAATTTTTTCCTGCCACTGGGCAATTACGCCGACAACCACATTGGGGTTGTTATAGTGAATCTCATCGCAACTACCGCAGATATGGCGATGACGGTTATCGCCTTCGGGGATCCGCTGGGTGACCGGCGAACCGCAGCTGCTGCAGTAATTCATCGTTTAGTTCAAGGGCGGATCGATTCTGAGCAGGGAACCGCCTTAGAAACCCATCAGTTCACGGTAGCCCTTCCAGAAACCACGGATGGAGTTTTCATCGGTTCCGCTGCCTTCCAGATCACCATATCCATCGCCGCCCATCTCCACAAAGGAGTTCTGATCCGCATCGCGGGCGATCCCCCGCTGAATGATCTCCCCCGCTTCGGCATCCTCCATGGCGATCAGCCCGGAAGGACCGAGCAGGTTGGCCTGATGGAGGCGGTGATGGCGCATCTCGTCGCTGTCATCCTGGTAACCCAGATAGGTCCAATGAAGTTCAAATTCATCGATTTTCTTCGGGCGGATCTGGCGGATGGCGAAGCCGTTCTGAATATGCTGAAACACCGAGTTGGGGAAGAGTGACTCGATGGTGATGGCGATATCGTCCTCCCGTTCGTTAATAAAGCGCAGAAATTGCGGAAACTCCAGGGATTCCTTGCCGCCCTTGAATTCACGGGTGGTGTTTTTGTTATAAGTCTCCAGGCTGGTGTCACTGCCGGGTCGCCACACGGTAAACAGGTTGTGATAGCGGGCTTCGTTCATCTCGATAGTGGTTTTGGTCGCCGGCGTGGCAATGCCAAAAGTCGGGTAAAAGAGGTGCAGCAACATGGCGTGATAACTGTCACGGGTATTTTCGCCATAGAGTTTCCAGTTACAGTTCACGTATTGACGGCTGTAACCCAGAACCTCAATTTCCCTGCCTTCCAGGCAACGGGCCAGGTTACGCACCATTACCTCACCGAGGTACTCTTCCAGCGGCATCAATTCAAAATCGAAGGTGACGTAAATCAGGCCGAGCAGGGTGGAGACGCGCAGTTTCTGTAACCCATGCTGCGACATATCAAAGTCCTTCGGGTAGCCTCCCTTGCCGCCAAGCCCGCGTCTGAAAGGCACCCCGACCAGATTACCGGCGTGATCGAACGCCCATTGATGATAGACACAGGTATGCACGTCGGTGTTGCCTTTCAGGTCCCGGCAAACCAGGGCACCCCGGTGGGCGCAGCGATTGACCATGGCATGCACCTGGCCCTGCTGGTCACGACTGAGGATGACCGGGGTGTCGCCAATATAGGTGGTGATGTAGTCACCGGGATTAGGCAGCTCCGCTTCGAGCCCGGCATAACTCCAGGTCGGGCCGCGGAAGATTCGTTGCTGCTCCATGTCGTGTACCGCCGGGTCGGAGAACAACCGATAGGGAACCCGGGTCAATCCCGGTTCGGGCCAACTGAAATCGGGTAAGGTGATTTTTTGTGGTGCGTTCATAGTGGCTCCCTCCGTTATTGATTGGGCTAACCGGTGTTGATCGATCGTCCGGTTGAGCGCTCCACCAAAGCTTACTTGGTCACCATTTTTGCATCAAGCCGGTGT
>JAYNPV010000192.1:1980-5195 GCA_038113925.1 Gammaproteobacteria bacterium
TACTGTAACGGGTATTGCCGGCCCTAATGAGCCAGCACCGCAACCGTCAATGAGGCAAACATCAGCAGGCCGCCAAAACTGCGAATCATCAGCTGCCGCCGGGTGAGAGTTTCAATTTCACTGAAACCGATTCGGGCCATTAGATAGATCACGCCGATTGATAACAACCCCCGTGAGGATTGCAGAATATTAATCAGTGTCACCTGCTGTGACTGCATAAATGCGAGCATGAGCAGGGTTATCCCGCCGAGATGGACCACCCCGTATATTGCCAGTGTTTTCGCCAGGGGGCCGGAAACCTGCCAGTCGTTTTTAAAGATAACCGGCGAGAGCGGCATCATAATCAGCGTGGGAATAGCAAAAATATAGGCGGCGATCTGAAAGCCCTGAATCCCATTTTGTAGTAACGCCATCACGGTAACGTCTGCGGCACCAAACATCAGGCAGGTAATCAATACCCATAGCAGTGCCCTGAGTGATCCGCGCAGCTTGCCATCGTTGAGAAAAAACAGGCTTACAAACACCCCGATTGCACCCAGATAAACCAGTGGTCCGTAGGTTTCATTGAGCAGTAGCGCCGAAATACCCGCAACGAAAAACATCTTTAGTCCCAGCATGGGCACCACGAAAGAAGTATCGCCGTGGCGCAGGGCATTCAGATAAGTCACCTGACCCACCATCACAAAAACAGCCATGGTAATAATCAGACCCAGGTTGTCGACAAAATTACCGACCCCGACAAAGGGCAACAGCAACATGCCGAACAGGCCGACCGAGTACTGACTGTAAAAAGCCAGCTTTACCCTGTTGTGCGAGTGAACCAGAAACTGCTTCGAATAGGCGAAGCTGAATGCGTGAAGTAGTGAAGCGGCCAGCGTCAGCCAGACGTAGGAGGGCAGCAGGGACAAATCCGTTTTTCCAGAATTAAGAGGCGGGGCGGGTGATATCCGCTGGCATGATACCCGCTAAACCGACCAGTAGCCTTATTTGGCACTGACCGCCAAAGCCAATGACACCACCATAATAGCTGCGCCGATGAGTCGCGAACGGTATTGATGGCCGTGAAGGGATTCGATACCACTGAATCCGGCACGGGCGAACAACCACACCGCCAGCAACGCAAATAGCGCTCGGGAATTCTGGATGATCACTATCATGGTCACCTTGCGACTGAGCTCAAAAGCGAAAATCAGCGCCAGAATACTGGCAATCTGAAACAGGCCATACAGCAGCAACGCGCGGCTGTAGCGCCAGTTCAAATTGAGGGCACCGCGGGTCTGGATCATCCCGATCGGGCCGAGAATAAGCAAAGGCCCCAGCAGGCTAAATAGCGTCACCTCACCCAGGTTATAGCCGCTGCGAATCATGCTCATCAAAAACAGATCGTTCCCTGCAAATGCGGCAGCAGCGAGCAGCACCAGAAGAGTGGCCAGCGGCGGTGCCCGCAGTTTGCCGTCATTGAGAAAATAGAGGCTCAGCAGGGTGCCAAACGCGCCCAGATAAACCAGGCTGCTGTAGGTTTCACCCCAGATAAGCGATGACACCAGCGCCACGACAAACACCTTGAGGCCGAGCATAGGCACAACAAAGGAGGCGTCGGCCCGCTTCATGGCCTCCATCAGCAGTATTTGACTGGCCGCTACGGTAATACTGAAACCGATGATGAACTGGGGGGCCGGACCAATACCACGGATATTGAAAAAAGGTACCGCAATCAGAGCCAGTAAATTGGTTACCAGCATGCTGTAGAAGGCAACCTGAAACCGGTTGGTCGAGTAGACCAGCAGTTGTCGAGACATGGCGAAAGCAAATCCCTGCAAAACCGCCCCCGCTAACGCTGCCCAGACATAAATTTCCATGCCGATGGATTCCGGTAGCGGCGAGCCCGATCAGGCGGCCAGCAATGCCAGCACGATGGATCCGGCGATCAGGGAGGAGCCCAGGCCGCGAGTCAGGTATTGCCCCCGATCAAGCACTTCCAGCCCTTTGAGTCCAAGGTGGCTGATCAGGTAAACCGCCAGTACGGCAAACAGCCCCCGGGAACTCTGGACAATATTCACCATGGTCGCTTTTTGCGCCAACCCAAAACTGAGCATCAGCAAAATACCGCCCCCGGCCTGCCCGATACCAAACAGTCCCAAGCCGCGAAGAAAGGGCGGATTAATCTGCCATTTGCCCCGCAGCACCCACATTGCCAGGGGCACCATAAACAGGGCTCCACCAATAAACAGATAGACCATTACTTCTGGCGCGGAAAACCCCGCACGAAACAGGCGGACGATGAATATGTCGGTCGCCGCGTAAAGCGCACAGTTGGTCAACACCAGCAGCAGCGCCGCCAGTGAGCCTTTAAGACTGGCGTCGTTGAGCAGAAATACGCCGAGGACAGCGCCGCTGGCACCAATATAGACCCAGAGGTTATAAACCTCGTCCAGCCATATTGCGGCAAACAGGGCGACAAAAAAAACCTTCAGCCCCATCATCGGCACCACGAAAGAGGCGTCGCCATATCGGTTAGCCAGCACGAAACAGTAATGCCCCAATGCAAAGGGCGCTCCCACCAACAGTATGTCCAGCCAATGGCCTGTGGGGTCCTGGAAAGTGACAAAGGGAATGATCACCAGACTACAGGTGCCGGTGGCAAACAGACAGAAAAAGGCCACCTGGGCGGGGTGAGGGGCCAGGTCGTAAAGCCGTTTCGAATAAACCGTGCTAAAACCGTGAATAGCGGTGGCTAACAGACAGAGCAGGGCCCAAAATTCCAAAATTTATCTTCCGTGAACAGGCGGTGACAGCTGCCGCTTACCCGAATCAGAACCAGCTGAGTGGCAGGAGTGGAGGCAGTCAACTGGAATCCGGCTATCATACCCTGAACGGAAAACCGGAATCGTTTCGGATGGTAAAAACTGTGAATAACTTAACGGCGGCTAAAGCGGATTTACCCGTCCTTTACTCGTTTCGGCGCTGCCCCTACGCGATCCGTGCGCGACTGGCGATTCAATCCAGTGGTGTCGAGGTTGCGTTGCGGGAAATTCTGCTGCGGGACAAGCCAGCACAGATGCTGGAGATATCTGCCAAGGGCACCGTGCCGGTTCTGCAACTCAGCGATGGCCGGGTCATCGACGAGAGTTGGGACATTATCCAGTGGGCGCTTGCAGAAAATGACCCGGACAATCTGGCACTTGCGGGGCAACCTGAACTGCAGTCCCAGGCGG
>JAYNPV010000193.1:0-4647 GCA_038113925.1 Gammaproteobacteria bacterium
ATTAATTGTAAAGCGGGTCGGATGGGATTGGCGGTGGTGGTCATAGCGCCAGCTGAGGCTGGCGATATGTTTTGGGGCGGTATCCACCTCATTGCCATCCAATATGAGTTCACCGCCTGGCAGGGTGGAGTCAAATGCGTAGCGATGCAGGGCCTGGGTGGCGCTGAGTTGTAATTGCTGGCGCTCGTTGACTTGCCAGGTGAGGCCCAGTTCCATGCCGTGGTGGCGGGTTTTCCCGTCGCTGATATTGGCACCGGTGGCGTCGCGCAGGATGACATCCTCTTTGGTCATGGTGAACAGTGTGAGCTGATAACTCAAAGGTCCCGATTGCCCACGGTGACCCATTTCCAGACTGTGGATGGTTTCAGAGTCGAGGTCGGCAACCTGCTGTCCCGATTGCAAGCGGGAGAGTTCGGTGGCTTGAGGTGGTCGAAACCCGATTCCGGCGCTCAGGTACCACTGGTTATTGTTCCGATCCGAATAGTTCAGACCGATTCGACCGCCTATATTATTGAAGATATCGTCCCGGTCAGCAGGGCGAGTAAACCGGCAGCCGCCAAATCCGCAGGGTGTCCCATCGGGACGGCTGTTTCCATCCAGAAAGCGGTTGTCATAGTCGTATCTCAGTGACTCCAGGCGGGCACTGGTAATCAGCCGCAGCCTCGAAGAGATCTGCCAGTCAATATTGACATGGCTGGCTGCCATCAGGCTCTCCACCTTGTAGTCGTAATGGATTCCCACCGGTCGCGTGGCCTGTAAAAAAGCCGAAGGGATGGTGACCGGAGCGGGTTGGACTTCCAGCAGATAGCCGTTCGCATACTCGACCTGCAGCGCGCCACTCCAGGAGTGACCCCTGCCCCAGTCGTTACCGGCATTGGCGATGATTCCGATGCTCTGCTGTCCGTTATTTTCCAGAGACTTTTCGGGCAGAAAATGTTGCAGAAACTCCATTCTGGAACGCCGCCAGTAGGGGGTCAGACTCAGCCAGCCAGCGTCCCCCCAGGGGCGGGTCATTGCCAGCGATGCGCGGCCCGACCAGGCGTTACGAAATGCTTCGGGATTAAAATTATCGCGCCTTAACCCCGCCTGTTTATAGGCATCCTCGCCGAATACGAATCCGGCAGTTTCCTGCTCCAGCCAGGTTGCCGCAAAGTGACTCGTCAGTTGCCAGTTGCGCCATCGCTGGCTGCGCTGCAGGGTGATTTTCTGCTGATCATAACCCGCCTGGTCCCGCCAGCTGGCATCATGAGTACCCAGGTAGTCAATGCGCCATAGCGCATTGCCGTTAGCGATATTGTTCGAGTAAGCGATACGGCCGAAGTCATCGTGAGCGGTTTCCAGCCTGAGTTGCTGACCGGCAGTCAAGTCGGGCGTGGCGCTACTAACATTAATCACGCCATGCAGGGCGTTGCCGCCGTATAAAGCACTGGCCGGCCCCCGAATCACTTCTATGCGATCGGCCTGTTCGTGATTGATTTCAAATAAATTATTAACATTACAAAACCCCGCTGGGCGAACCGGGATGCCATTTTCCAGCAGCAAAAAGGCACCGCAGGCGCCTGGTCCGGTAAGCACCGGCGAACGTATGGCGGTGAGGTGTTCCTGGCCATCGCCACGACTTATCCATACCCCCGGCAGACGATTGAGCAGCTCCGCCGGATGGGTGGCCGCGGTAGCGGTGATCTGGCGCGGGTTGATCAGGCTGAGGTTTCCGGCGGGTTGCCAGGCCTCACTGGTGTGTTGGTCTGCACTGACTTCGATAGCGGGCAGCTGTTCTGTCGCAGTGGCGATACCACTGATCGGTACCCCTACCAGGCAAAAGATAAACAACAGGGGGTTGCAAAGTGGCCACCGTGATGACGACCTCCGGAGTGAAATAGTCATTGAGTCAATAGATTAACGGGCGGCGGGGTGATGGGTAGAGCAGACTAACCCAACATTTTCCAGAGTTCGCGGACCACCAGTAACCAGAGTGAAAAGGTGGACAGACAATAGAGCGCGAATCGCAACGGGATTATATTGATCGTACAGTGAACAGCGCTGTGTAATACCCGAAAGATGACAAAGACCCAGGCGGCGGCAAGGGCGAACTGGTCAACCCGTCCGGTGACATACAGATAAATCAGCAGGGCATAAAACAGGGTGGGGGTTTCAAATAAGTTATTCAGATTTTCTGCGGGACCGGTGACCGCTGGCGGTGTCATTTGCATGAGTTCCAGGGTGGTCATCGGTTTGGAGCCTAATTTTTCCCGCATGATGAAGGGCAGTCTGCGGGCATACATGGTTAACCAGACCAGCAGCGTGAGCAGCATCATTGTCAGAAAGGGCGCAAATATGGCTTGTTGATCGACGGGTTCCATCGCGGCAATGGCTGCTAGGTGGAGAGGTCTACATAAAATGCGGCCACCGACCCGGCAATGCCGTAAAAGAACTCCTTGATGGTCGACCAGGCAGACGACTCCTCCAGCTCGCTGCGTTCGGCATGGGCCATTGCGATAACGTAGGCATGGATCGCCTCGGCGTCATCTTTATCGATATAGTCGGAAAAGCCGACCATGCCCATGCCACTGTATAGACCATCAAGGACAATGTCGTTAAAAATGGCATGGGTTTCCGGGCTCATGTGGCGTAGGTCGGCGATCACACCGGATTCTGCTCCCATGCCATGGCAGACGCTGCAATAGGTGTGGTAGAGCTCGTGGCCCCGGCTGATGGTTGTTTCACTGGCGGTCTGTTTGGGAGGAGCAGGCAGCGGCGGCGGTTCCGGTACAGGCGGCAGTTGGTTCTGTGCCCCCAACTTGAAGGCAAGTAAACGGCCCCCGACTTTTTCACCCAAATTGGGGGCGATTCCCCCGGCCAGTCCAAGCGCGCCGCCCCAGCCGGCCAGAACGGCCACATACTGGTCGCCGTCCACTGAATAGCTGATCGGTGCTGCGACTATGCCTGACTGGGTGTCATGTTCCCATAACAGGGTACCGTCATGGACATTGTAGGCTTTGATTTTGCCTTCGGCAGTGCCCTGAAAAAGCAGATCTCCGGCGGTGGAGAGCATACCGCCGTCCCAAGGACCCGGGTGCTCCACGCGCCACACTTCCCGCTGAGATACCGGATCCCATGCGCTGATATGTCCGCGGGCCATGGCCTTCATGATGCGGCGTGTCAGTCGGGGTTCAAGCCCGGCAGGGGGCATCATGGTTTCCATGTCGATGGCCATATTCCAACGATTTTTGCCGTATTCAAAATCGTCTTCCCGTTTGTAGCGAAAGGCCATCTCCCGCGCCGGGATATAGACCAGCCCGCTACCCGGGTGATAACTCATTGGTTGCCAGTTGTGCCCGCCAAACGGGGAGGGCACCGTCATTTTCGCCTGATCGCGAAACTGTTCGTCGGTTTCTACCGGGCGCCCGGTCTGCGGGTCGACGTGACTGGCCCAGTTGACCGGAACATAGTTTTCAGCGGAAATGAACTCCCCGGTCTGGCGATCAATGACGTAAAAAAAGCCATTTTTGGGTGCCTGCATTATCACTTTACGGGTTTCACCCCCGATTTCGAGGTCGGCCAGAATCATGTGTTGGGTAGCGGTGTAATCCCAGGTTTCGGCCGGGGTGGTCTGGTAGTGCCAGACATAGTCGCCATTATCCGGATTGATGGCGACTATGGAGGATAGAAAAAGATTGTCGCCTCCTCCGGGACTGCGTTCCCAGCGACTCCAGGGCGAGGCGTTGCCCACGCCGATATAAAGCAGATTGAGCTCGGCGTCATAAGCCATGGAATCCCAGGCAGTGCCACCACCGCCAACCTTCCACCATTCGCCCCCTTTCCAGGTTTTTAAGGCCATCTCCATAGCCGGGGATTCCGGTGGATCCGCCGGGTTTCCGGGGACGGTATAGAAGCGCCATGCCTGTTCGCCGGTTTCAGCATCGTAGCCGGTAACGTAACCGCGCACCCCATATTCCGCGCCACCGTTACCAATGACCACCTTGCCTTTGGCAATGCGGGGGGCACCGGTGATGGTATAGGGCCTGTTTTTATCGATGGTCAGGGTTTCCCAGACCTTGTTTCCGCTTTTGGCATCGATGGCCACCAGCCTGCCATCGATGGTGCCCACATAAATTTTGCCGTTCCAGGCGGCGACTCCGCGATTAACCACGTCGCAACAGGCGTTGATTCCCCAGGCGCGGTCGACCTGGGGGTCATAGCGCCAGAGCTGTTTGCCGGTACGGGCATCCACCGCATAAACCACGCTCCAGGTGCCAGTGAAATAGAGGACACCATCTATGGCCAGTGGCGTCGCTTCCAGACCACGGTGGGTGTGCAGATCAAAATGCCAGGCCAGTCCCACCTGGCCAACGTTTTCCGTGGTGATTTCAGTGAGCGGGCTGTGGCGTTGCTCGTCATAAGTGCGCCCGGTAGTCATCCAGTTACCCGGCTCTTTGTCAGCTTGAATGATGCGCTCGGCGTCGACGGCGGCGGCCGTTCCAAACCCCCGCTGTATGGTCAGCGGAGTGGTTATATCGGCCGCAGTGCCAACCCCCGAGTCCGCCGCGCTAGCACTGCCGGCAATGGCCAATAGCAGGGTAACAGCGCCTGTCTGCCAGAGGTACGGCATGGTTTCTCTCCCTATATTTCTATCGATCAGCGTATCAA
>JAYNPV010000193.1:4657-5158 GCA_038113925.1 Gammaproteobacteria bacterium
ATTCCCTGATCATGCGCCAGCTTAACGACCGTTTATTTTTTTCTGTCGCCGCGAATCGGGGGGCTGATCACCCCTCGCATCAGCAGAGGGGAATGCCAACTACTCCCCGCCTGGCGTGACCGGGCAGTGTGGGAAAGAAATAACGTGCAAACAGGGTGACAGGTGGGGGATAGTCACCTAGACTATCTAAACGATCGTTTAGTTGTGGAAGAGAATCTGCGAATTCAACAAGCAGAAGTCAATTAAAACAGAAATGCAGTGAGGATCAAAGAGAAGGGGTAAATGAATAAAATATCTGAGACTAATATAACCGGGAATAAAACGCGCGAGGCCATACTCGGTTCAGCGGTGGGACTGTTTGCCGAATCCGGCTTTAGCGGGGTGTCGATGCGAGATCTGGCGCGGGCCTGTGCGATCTCGCCGGCGGCCCTATATCACCATTTTGACAATAAAAAATCTCTCTATATAGAGTCCATCAAGCTCGCGTTTGTGGCCCGTAGT
>JAYNPV010000194.1:0-5098 GCA_038113925.1 Gammaproteobacteria bacterium
GCTTTGTAGCGATGCAGGTTAAGTCGGTCTTCGTGGGAATAAATCGCCACCGTGGCAATGCCCAACTCGGTACAGGCGCGGAATACGCGGATGGCGATTTCGCCCCGGTTGGCCACCAGTATTTTCTTAAACGGCGTTACCTGTTTATCGGTCATTACTACCTCATGAGAATGGTTCTGTTTGCGCTGCCTGGACACGTCGGTATCCGCGAGGCGACCTTTCTTGAATCACCATTCTAAACGACTGGGACCGACTATTCGCCCGGTTGCGCGGCGCGCTCTGTTAAGGGTTGACGCTGGTCAATCCGGCCAGACCGGGCTTCTTTTCTGTAAAAAAGCCTCGATTCCCTCTGCTGCCGAAGCAGATCCAAGATTGACCACCATCTCCTCCGACGCATCGGCATAGGCTTCGGCCCGGGGTAATCCCTGCTGACGATAAAAAGCCCGTTTACCGTTCCCGATGCAGGGAGCTGATTTGCTGGCAATCAGCCGGGCCAGATCGGCGATCACCCGCGATAGCTCAGCGTCTGCCACCCGATCGCTGATTAGGCCCATCGCAAGCGCCTGCTCAGCACTGACGGCCTCACCAGTAAACAACATTTTCAGAGCCTGCTTGTCGGGCACGGCGCGGCTTAACGCCACCGCCGGCGTGGAACAGAACAGACCAATATTGACTCCGGGGGTCGCAAAGCTGGCGCTTTCGCCGGCAATCGCCAGGTCACAGGAGGCCACCAGCTGACACCCGGCTGCCGTCGCCACCCCCTGCACCTGGGCAATCACCGGTTGCTCGAGGGTCGGCAGGATCATCATCAACTCACTACAGCGTTCCAATAGGTGCTGCTGTTGAGACTCATCCATGGTGATCAACTCATTGAGATCATGCCCTGCAGAAAAGGCCGGTCCCGCCGCCGCTATGACAACCACGCGTATCGCCGGATTCCGGTGACAGGCTTCCAGTTCGGAAATCAGGTCATCTATGAGCTGGCCACTCAGGGCATTGCGCTGCTCCGGCCGGTTTAACGTCAGCCGTAACACCCCGGATGAGAATTCAGTTAACAAAATCGCCGTTTCGTTATCGGTTGCCATGGTCGCTACCACCCCTGCTGGAAAAAAGCCCTAATCGGTTGAAGCCATCTAAATAGCTGAGCGATCAGACACGATAGTAACCTGAGATCGCCAAAAACGGCTGGATCAGCCAAACAATAGCGTAGTAGAATGAGACATAAACGATCGTTTAGGTGGTCGCCTAACCGACGTGAGGAGAGCGACAATGTTTCCAGGTGAACAACTGGGCAAGGCATCAGTGCAGATTCCAGCCATTTTCGACGCTGACGAGCCCTCCATCTGGATGATGGCCACCGATAGCTGGCAACCGCTTTCTGCTACTCAGACGAAAATATCGAATTGGTCTCTGGAGAAAAAAGAGGCCTCTTCAGCTGAGAAACAGCGAGCAGCCCCGACCAAGACAAGAACATTCTCTGCTACGGGGACCATCCACCAGGACGATGCGGACGCATGCCGGACCATCGCCCGGGGGTTCAGCTGGCAGTTAATCCGACGACAAGGCATCTATTCTCAGATGCGGCTGGCTCTTCGAAACAAGCTATTTACCAATTTTCCCGGTTCGGTAAAAACGCGTCTTTCAATCTACGGTGAAGTGACCGAATTTGATGTACTGCTCGAATGGCAAAAATATATGAGCGCCTAACAGGAGAATCCCATGTTAATTAAGGAAAATTTAGGCCCGGCAGATTTTGAACGGCTGGTGGACGAAGAAAATGCCACGGCGAGTCGGTTAATTTTTGCTGACCAAACCATATTTGAGCTGGAACAGGAAAAGCTCTTTGCTAAAGCCTGGCTCTACATCGGTCACGAAACCGAAATACCCAACGAGGGCGATTACGTTACCCGCAACATGGCCACCGATCCGGTGATTCTGACCCGGGGAGCCCATGGCAAAATCAATGTAATGCTCAACTCCTGCAGCCACCGCGGAACCCTGGTCTGTAGCACCGATGCCGGCTCAAGCCGGGGCTTCATCTGCCCATACCACGGCTGGGCCTTTGGTCTGGATGGCTCCCTGAAAGCCACCGCCGACGACATGGAACTCTACGAGGGCAAGGTGGATTTCAACACCCTTAACCTTAAAACCGTCGCCAAAGTCGATACCTATGCCGGGCTGATCTTTGCCACCTGGAACGACTCCGCCCCCGACCTGGCGGACTACCTCGGCGATGCCCGCTGGTATCTCGATCTCTATCACAACCGCACCCCCGAAGGTATGGAAGTACTGGGCGCGCCGCATCGCTGGGTCGTTGATACCAACTGGAAATTGGGACCGATGAATTTCGGTGCCGATGGCCCCCATGCGGTTAAAGTCCATGGTCCCATCACTGCCGCGACTTTTCAGGTGCCCCCGACTGCGTTTCGGGATGCACTGGTAGACAGTCCCGCGGTGAGCATGGGCAACGGCCACAACGGCATCGTTACCCAGGTACCGGATTCGCTTAAGGAGATGGTGCCCCCCTATTTTGGCTTTAATCCCGATTTGATTGAGGTATACGAAAAGCACCTGAGTCCTGAACAAAGTTCGCTCAACCGACATCTGCTGGCCGGGGTTCAGACCATGTTCCCCAACTTCTCCTCGGTACAGGGGGCCGCCACTTTTGATTTGAATGCCATGCCGATCAACTTCCTGGCGATTCGTGTCTGGCAACCGATTTCGGCGACCCAAACTGAAATCTGGAACTGGTTTCTGGTGGAAAAAGAAGCCTCGGAAGAATGGAAAAAGGCCTCCATGCTCAACGGGGTGAGAACCTTCACCGCAGGCGGCACCTTCGACCAGGATGATGCCGAAGCGTGGGTGAGTATCAATAAAGGCATCATCGGCAACATCGCCCGCCAGGGGGATGTGAATTTCCAGATGGCGCTAGCCTACCGCGACCGGACCATTGACGATTTCCCCGGTCCGGGCCGCGCCTATCCATCCAATTACGCGGAGGTCACCGAATTCGACATCCTCCTCGAATGGCAGAAGTACATGAAGGCCTAGCACTTCCATCGCGATTCGACGAACGCCTAACAGCCACACAAGGACGAGAAGCATGACCCCCGCCGTAACCGAGACCGAATACCGCGAACTCAGTGATTTTCTTTACGACGAAGCTGAAATACTAAGTAATCAGGACTACGCAGCCTGGGAAAGACTACTGGCCGAAGATATTCATTATCTGGTGCCAGTACCGCAATTTATGGAACAGGATGGCGGCCGCAATATCGGCATCGGTAATGGTTACTTTGACGACGACATTCACAGTATGCGCATTCGTCTGCAACTGCTCGGTAATCCGGCAACCACTACATCCGAAAATATTCGTTCTCTGCTCAATCACGTGGTCACCAATATTCGGGTAACCAGAGCCGAAGACAACGAGTACCAATGCAGAAGCTGTATCACCATTCACCGCACGCGTTTTTCTAAAAAAACACCCACCATCATCTCTGGCCGCCGCACCGATCTGATCCGCCGGACCGAAAACGGTTTTCAACTGGTCAAACGTGAAGTCAAACTGACCCAATCCATCCTGATGTCCTCCAATATCAGTTTTTTCTTCTAGGAAGCTGCCGGATTTGGGATGGATTTATGGGGGCGATCCCCCATAGAATAGGCACCTTTTTCGTGGTGCTCCCTCCGTTTACCCAGCGAGTGGACGAAAGGCGTTTTTAGCATTTTGCGTTCGTCCCGCCCTGGCACCCGACGTTAACTGGCAGCAATTTTGGTTGCCTGCGCCCACACCTACCGGAAACCAACTTCTGATGACTGAACAGACCAGCAATCAAGAACTCGCCGACTGGGTCGCCGAAGTAGCCGCCCTTACCCAACCCGATCAGATTCACTGGTGCGACGGCTCTCAACAGGAGTATGACCGACTCACCGCGGAGATGGTCGAAGATGGCACCCTGTTGCCGCTGAACCCAACCACTCACCCTAATAGTTTTCTGCACCGTTCCGACCCGACCGATGTGGCTCGCACCGAGCATCTGACCTTCGTCTGCACGACCGATCCTGAAACCAGCGGGCCTAACAATCAATGGATGTCTCCCGCCGACGGTCACGCCAAGGTCGATCCGCTTTTTGCCGGCGCAATGAAGGGGCGCACCCTCTACGTAGTGCCTTACTGCATGGGACCGCTGGAGTCACCCTTTTCCCGGTGTGGTGTGGAAATCACCGACAGCCCCTATGTCGCCGCCAGCATGCGCATCATGACCCGCATGGGCAGTGCTGCCCTGCAGCGAATCGAAAAAGGGGGCCCTTTTGTTAAAGGTCTCCACTCCACCGGCGACCTTAGCCCTGATCGCCGCTTCATCATGCACTTCCCCGAGGAGCTGATGATCAAGAGCATCGGCTCCGGCTATGGCGGCAATGCACTGCTGGGCAAAAAATGTCACGCCCTGCGCATCGCCAGCTACCAGGCACAAACCGAAGGCTGGATGGCCGAACACATGCTCATCGTCGGCATTGAAAATCCGCAAGGGGAGATTCACTATGTGGCCGCAGCATTTCCTTCCGCCTGCGGCAAGACCAATATGGCGATGCTGATTCCCCCTCAGGAATACGAAGGTTACAAAGTCTGGACCGTCGGTGATGATATTGCCTGGCTGCACCCCGGCGACGATGGTCGCCTTTGGGCAATCAATCCGGAAGCCGGCTTTTTCGGGGTCGCCCCGGGGACCGGCGAAGAGACTAACCCCAACGCCACCCACATGCTTAACCGCGATTGCATTTTTACCAATGTCGCGCTGACCGCCGATAACCGGCCCTGGTGGGAGGGGCTATCCGACGAAACCCCGGCCACTGACTGGCGCGGCAATCCCTATGACCCGGCCAACGGCCCGGCGGCGCAACCCAATTCACGCTTTACCGTTTCCGCGAAACAGTGTGCAAGTTACTCCAGTGAAGCCGATGCCCCCGGCGGCGTGCCCATCTCTGCGGTCATCTTCGGTGGCCGACGCCCCAATCTGGTACCCCTGGTATTTGAAAGCAAAGACTGGAATCACGGCGTGCTGGTCGGTGCGTCCGTCGCTTCAGAAACCACGGC
>JAYNPV010000195.1:0-3146 GCA_038113925.1 Gammaproteobacteria bacterium
ATATCGGCGAGGAAGTGCATTTCACCGCGGATTCCGCCGTCACCCTGGCTGGCTTCGCAGCGCCCCCCCTTAACGTTAAAACTGAATCGACCGGGGTTATATCCCCGCGACCGGGCCTCGGCGGTGGCGGAGAAAAGCTCGCGGATAGAGGTGAACAGACCGGCATAGGTGGCCGGGTTGGAGCGCGGAGTGCGGCCAATCGGACTCTGGTCGATATTCACCACTTTATCGATCGCCTCCAGGCCGTGAATCGCCTCGTGAGGGGCGGCGGTGAGTGATGCCCGGTTCACACTGGTTGCGGCAAGTTTATAGAGAGTTTCGTTGATCAGTGTCGATTTCCCCGAGCCCGATACGCCAGTAACACAGGTCATCAGCCCCAGGGGAAAATCAACCGTGACATGCTGCAGATTGTTACCACTGGCCCCCTGCACCCTAATCACTCGATCAGTGGCAACCGGCGTGCGGGTTGCAGGCACCGGGATGGCGCGCTGCCCGGAGAGGTATTCCCCGGTAATCGACCCCTCGGTGCGCTGGACATCCAGTGGGGTTCCCTGGGCGGTGACTTCACCTCCATGAACACCAGCCCCGGGGCCAATGTCGAGCAAATAGTCGGCGCTGCGCATCGCCTCCTCGTCATGTTCAATCACAATGACGGTATTACCCAGGTCCCTTAGTCGTAACAGACTGTCGAGCAGACGGCGATTATCGCGTTGGTGCAGGCCGATGGAAGGTTCATCGAGGACATACATGACTCCCACCAGCCCTGCGCCGATCTGACTGGCCAGGCGGATACGCTGACCTTCTCCCCCGGAGAGGGTTTCCGCGGAGCGGTCGAGGCTCAGGTAGTTAAGGCCCACGTCTACCAGAAATCCCAGGCGGCTGATGATTTCCGTCAGAATCGTGGTGGCAATTTCTCCTCGGGAACCGGTGAGTTCGAGGGTCTGAAAAAACTCCAGGGCTTCGTCAATTGGCAAGCTCGATATCTGTGGCAGGGTGGCCTCGTCGATGTAGACGTTCCTGCCGGCGACCGCCAGCCGACTGCCCCCGCAATCGGTACAGCGCCGATTGTTGATGTAGCGACCCAACTGTTCGCGGACACCATTGGAATCGGTCTCTCGATAACGGCGCTGAAAATTGTTGGCGACCCCTTCAAAGGGGTGAACGCGTTCAATCATTCGCCCCTGGGGGTTCTGATAGTTAAATACTATGTCCTCTTCACCACTGCCATAAAGCACAACCTGTTGTTGCTGTTCGGTGAGCTGATTCCAGGGCTTTTCGACATCAAACTGATAATGGCTTGCCAGAGAAGTGAGTAGCTGCATGTAGTAGCCGTTACGCCGGTCCCACCCCGGAATGGCCCCGCCTGCCAGACTCAGTTCCGGGTCATTGATGATCAATTCCGGGTCAAAAAACTGGCTGACTCCCAGGCCATCGCAGGCGTCGCAAGCGCCCGCCGGGTTGTTGAACGAAAACAGTTTGGGCTCCAGCGCGGAGACGCTATAACCGCACACCGGGCAGGCAAAATTGGCAGAGAAGAGCATCTCTTCCTGCTCTCCATCCATAAATACCAGGCGCGCGTAACCGTCACTGAGGGTGACCGCCGTGGACAGTGAGTCGGCGAGTCGTTGCTGGATATCAGGGCGGATCTTCAACCGGTCAATGACCACCTCGATATCGTGCTTCAGGTGGAGTTCCAGTTCAGGTGCCTGATCCAGTTCCAGCAGTTCACCATCGATGCGGGCGCGTATGTATCCCTGGGACTGCAGCTCCTGCAGCAGTTGACGATGCTCACCTTTGCGACCCTGCACCACCGGCGCCAACAACATCACCCGGGTCTCTTCCGCTAGCTGCATGGCCTGGTCAACCATCTGGCTGATGGTTTGCGCGGCCAGTACGGTGTTATGGTCAGGGCAGCGGGGTTCACCGGCGCGGGCGAAAAGCAGACGCAAGTAGTCGTGAATTTCAGTGATGGTGCCCACGGTAGAGCGGGGATTCCGGGAGGTGGATTTCTGCTCAATCGAAATGGCCGGTGACAGTCCCTCGATGTGGTCGACTTCCGGTTTTTCCATGACTGACAGAAATTGCCGGGCGTAGGCCGACAGAGACTCGACGTAGCGGCGTTGTCCTTCCGCGTAGAGCGTATCAAACGCCAGCGAGGATTTACCCGACCCGGAGGGCCCGGTGATCACGCACAGCCGGTTGCGCGGCAGGGTGACGTCGATATTCTTCAGATTATGAGTGCGCGCTCCGGTGATCTGTATGTCACGCAATTCCGTCGCCTGACGATCGGCCACTGATCGAGGGGTGTTGGTGATAACCGAGGTTGATTCAGGTGCCGGTTTTTCTTGGGGGGTGTTCAAGGTCAGGGGTATCCGAAGCGACAGAAACGAACACTATAAAACGCCAGGCAGGGTAATCGCAAAAGCATTCAGAAAATAATCGAGGGGGGCCAGGTTGCGGCGGTCATTTAATAATATCGATCGCCCCGGGCAGCCACCTTTTATACTTCCGAAGCGCCACTGAAACCGGGATAATAGGCGGTTTCCCCGATAGCAAATTTCCCCGGTTATAAGAAGCTGTTTTGAATCCCACCGAACGCCGTGCCACCGCAGCCCTGTCAGCGATCTACGCGCTGCGAATGGTCGGACTATTCATGTTACTGCCGGTGCTGTCATTGCACCTGGCGGGGATGGACGGCTCGCCCGCCCTGATCGGCCTGGCCCTGGGAATCTACGGTTTCAGTCAGGCGCTGCTGCAAATTCCCTTTGGTTTGCTGTCCGACCGTATTGGCCGCAAACCAGTTATTTTCATTGGCCTGCTGTTGTTTGCTGCGGGCAGCATGCTGGCCGCAACCGCAGACACCACCCTGGGGATAGTGGTGGGCAGGGCATTGCAGGGTAGCGGTGCGATAGCCTCATCAATCATGGCGTTGTTGGCGGACTTTACCCGCGAAGAGCAGCGCACCAAGGCGATGGCAACCATTGGCATCACCATTGGGGCTTCCTACATGGCCTCGTTGGTTTTGGGGCCTCTGCTGGCCGGTTGGGTGGGTGTTTCTGGCCTGTTCTGGATAACCGCCCTGGCGGCGCTGGCAATGGTCGGCGTACTGTTTTGCTGGGTGCCACCTTCCCCCCGCAGTTATCATC
>JAYNPV010000195.1:3156-4194 GCA_038113925.1 Gammaproteobacteria bacterium
GTGCCTGCCCAGTTAATAGAGGTTCTCCGCGACCGTCAGTTACTGCGTCTGGATTTCAGTATCTTCATGCTTCATGCGGTGATGACGGCCAATTTCGTCGCCCTGCCACTGGTACTGCGCGATCGTGCCGGTTTGCCGGTGGACCAACATGGGCTGCTTTACCTGGCCGTGGTGGCGGCCTCGGTAGTGCTGATGATTCCGCTGATTATCGTGGCAGAGAAGTTTCGCCGAATGAAACCGGTGTTTCTGCTTTCCATTGGCCTGTTGGCAGTGGCCGAACTTATCCTGTGGCTGGCTCCGGCCGACCTGACCTACGTTGTTGGTGGCTTGTTCCTGTTCTTCGTGGGATTTAACGTATTGGAAGCCACCCTGCCGTCGCTAATCTCCAAGGTTGCACCAGCGGCCAGTAAAGGATCCGCCCTTGGGGTCTATTCCACGGCACAGTTTATGGGCGCATTCGTCGGCGGTGTAACCGGTGGGTTATTGCTTGGCTGGGGCGGTGCGGAGAGCCTGTTTCTGCTCAGTGCGATCGCCATTGTCATCTGGGGTGGGGCCTGCCTGACCATGACCCCGCCCCCACACCTGCTGACCAAGATGGTCAACATAGGCGTGGTTGATGAACAGAAACGGCAGCAGTTGACCGCGGAATTTTTACAGATTCCCGGGGTTAACGAAGCGGTACTTCTGGCCCAGGAAAGCGTCGCCTACCTTAAAGTCGATAGCCAAACCCTGGACCGGGACCGTTTGCAGTCAATGACTAATAAAATCACCGCAATCAGTTGAAAAGTTTGTTACTGTTTTAACGGTAACCATTACATTGAGAGAAAAAACCATGGCGCGAGGCATCAATAAAGTCATTCTGGTCGGCAATCTCGGCAAAGACCCGGAAATCCGTTATAGCGCCAGTGGCGCAGCCATTGCCAATATTACCGTCGCTACCAGTGACAACTGGAAAGACAAACAGACCGGGGAAAAGCAGGAACGCACCGAGTGGCATCGGGTGGTGTTTTTTAATCGCCTGGCCGAGGTGGTGGGTGA
>JAYNPV010000195.1:4204-5011 GCA_038113925.1 Gammaproteobacteria bacterium
GGTGAATACCTCAAAAAAGGCTCACAGGTCTACATCGAAGGTCGATTACAGACCCGCAAATGGCAGGACAAAGAGGGCCAGGATCGTTACACCACTGAAATTGTCGCCAATGACATGCAGATGCTCGGCGGCCGTGGTGGCGGCGGGGGTAGCGAATATGACCAGAGTGGCGGCTATAACCAGCAGCCCGGTGCGGCACCGGCCGCGGCGGCAGCACCGGCGGCTGCGTCTCAGGGCAATGACGGCGGATTCGACAGTTTTGATGATGACATCCCGTTTTAAGAGCCTGTCGGATTAAAGATGGATCGGCGGCGAATACCGTAGAGCGGGCCCCAATCCACCAGGAAAGAATGATCGGAGAGCCCCCTTCAAGGGGCTTTTCGCTTTATAGCCAGTCACTAATTTGTAGGCGTCTATTTTTTTGCCGGGTTGTGACGGATACCTACCGCTACCTGCCCACTGATGATTGAAAGTCGCGGGAAAAAGGGCGGGGTAATCGGCCGGTCAAATCCCCCCAATCAGTTAATCAATCAATAGTTATTAAATCCGACGTACGGGGCCAACGGGGCAACGATGGAGCCGGTCAGGGTTTGTACACCCAGGTGATTACTCGCTGTCCCCCGGCCAGTTGATCACCAGGATGGTTATGCCGGCCAGCCCCAGCCCCAGGGTGACTACCGGCAGCCGCGGCATGCCGATAACCGACAGCGGGGTAAAACCTGAGAGGGCGTAAACCAGGGTCGCGCTAATCAGCAGGGCGCTGCCGACGATGGCGCCAAAAAGTCGCTTTTCCCGGTTGCGCTGTTG
>JAYNPV010000196.1:0-4996 GCA_038113925.1 Gammaproteobacteria bacterium
AAATCAACCTTGAAATTGGCATTACCGTACATGGAACCCTTAATGGTTTTGCCGCTCAATGGCAGCGTTAACGCGTTGATTGAGTAACGCTCTGACATGGGGCCAACCCCCACCAGCACCGTAGTGCCGCCGCGGCGGGTAGCCTTGATGCACTGTTCGATTACCTTAGGCGCACCGATTACTTCAAAACAGAAATCGACACCGATGCCATTAGTGCGGCCCATGATCTCTTTAACAAAATTGCCGCCCGGCTCCACCGTCTCGGTAGCACCCATCGCCAGGGCCATGTCCATTTTCTCTTTGGAGAGGTCCACCGCGATAATCCGCCCGGCCCCGGCAATACGGGCACCCTGCACCACCGACAGGCCGACGCCGCCACAGCCCACCACTGCCACCGTTGCGCCGGGGTGAATCGCGGCGGTTTTGATCGCGGCACCGACCCCGGTCATCACTCCGCAGCCCACCAGTGCGGCGGCCTTGAAATCAACCGTTTTATCCACCGACACCACGCACGCCTCGGGCACAACGGCGTATTCGGCCATGTTGCCCAGAAACGACATCACCGCCACCGGTTCGTCATCCATTTTCACGCGGGTGGTACCGTCAAGCTGCATTCCCAGCTCCGGTTTGCCGCCGATGCACAGGTGCGGTTCAGCCCGCTCGCAATGAAAACACTCACCACAGTTGAGCACAAATGAGAGCACCACATGATCACCTTCGGCAACGCTGGTCACGCCGTCGCCAACCTGCTCAACGATGCCCGCGCCCTCATGTCCCAGCACCGTAGGAAAAGGGTTGGGAATAGTGCCGTTAATCACCGAGAGATCGGAATGACAAACCCCGGTGGCCATCATTTTCACTTTCACCTCACCCGCTTTAGGCGGATCAAGTGTTACATTCTCGACCGAAAACCGGTTCAATTCGTGGGCAATCACTGCCTTCATGCATCTGCTCCTTATCCTGTTTGCATCTGGATTGACCGGGTTTGTACTGAGGGAAGGTGACCATCAGGTGCCCGCAACGAAACTCAACCAGTGCCGCTATCCGGCGTCAGTATCGTACAGTTTCAGCGGATAACCAATGCCAGCGGCCATTAGATTGATCTAAAGTAGTAACGGCGGCCATACCTGAAACTAAATTGAAGAGGGGAAGCAAAATGACTGACCAGACCATGCGCGGCAAGCAGTGCCTTATCACCGGAGCGAATTCCGGCATCGGTAAGGCCACGGCCATGGCGCTTGCTGACCGCGGCGCGTCGCTGATTCTGGTCTGCAGGGACGAGGCTAAGGGAGAAGCGGCGGTCGCCGACATCCAGCAACGCACCGGGAATACTGAAGTTAGCCTGATCAATGCCGATCTGGCCTCCCTGCAATCGGTGCGCGACCTGGGAGTCAGCGTCAACAGCCGGCTCGACCGACTCGATGTGCTAATTAATAATGCCGGCGTAATGTGTGAGCAGCGCGCCACCAGTGTCGATGGCTACGAACTACAGTGGGCGGTTAACCACCTGGCTGCGCTGCTACTCACCCGGCTGCTGCAAGCCCCCCTCGCTAATGCCCAGGGGCGGGTGGTTAACGTCTCCTCTCAGGTCCACAAGATGGGGCTTATCCAGTTTGACGACCTGCAGTGGCAACAGAAATACAAAATGTTCAAATCATACGGCCAGTCCAAACTGGCGATGATTCTCTGTGCCAATAAACTGGCCAGCGCCTGGCAACCCCTGGGAATCACCGTCAACTGCCTGCATCCCGGGGTGATTGCCACCAATCTTGGTGGTACCCCCAAACTGATGAAACTGTTTCTAAGTGGTCCGGAAAAGGGAGCCCGTACCTCTATTTATCTCGCCTGCTCACCGGATGTTGCCACCACCACCGGTGGCTATTTCGTCAACTGTAAACCGGCAAAAACTTCTGCTGCCGCACAGGATCTGGAGGTAGCTAAAAAACTCTGGACACTCTCCTCTGAAATGATCGGCATGCCAGAAACTCTGGAGCAATAGAGTAAGCTCAAGAACTATCTTCAGCTGGCCTCAGTGGTCATTCACGGGGAACCTCAGGCAGTGTGGAAGGTCCTTTAGGTTAATTGAACTGGATGCCGGTCAATCTGGCTGGCGTACTATTTTCAGTCGTTGTGGAGGAAGTAAATGAGCCGTCCGGGTTCTGTGTTCAGAGTAATCGCCTTACTGGTGGTGACAGCCGCGCCCTTATATAGCGTACAGGCAACCGAGGGCGTCGAGTGGCATCTGTGGGAAAAAGAGACCTTCAACAAGGCCCGGGCGGAAAACAAGCTGCTGTTTATTGATGTCGGTACCCAGTGGTGCACCGCCTGTAAATGGATGCACACAATAACCCTTAGACACCCTGAGGTCATCCGCCGCCTGAACCGGGATTTCGTCTCCATCAGCATTGATGCCGATGCCCAACCCGACCTGGGTGAGCGCTACGCCGCCTGGGGCTGGCCTGCATTGATATTTCTCCGCCCTGACGGCAGTCAGGTAAAGGCGCTAAAGGGTAATCGAACCCCTGAAAATTTTATTCCGCTCATCGACCAGCTCAAAAAAGCGCACCTGCAGCAATCACTCACCGCCAGCGACCCTTTCCCGGAAAAAAACAGCGGAGATGGCCGTAGCCTTGAACAACTGTTGCAAGCAGCCAGCCAGCAACTGGACAACCATTACGATCAGGGCAATGGTGGCTGGGGCGGTCAAGTGAAAGGCCCCCAGCCGGCGGCCATTGAATATGCCTTCCGGCGCAGTAATCGCAGCGGCGACCCCCTCTGGCAGGAGCGCGCTTTGCAGACCCTCCTGCGGATTAACGACTTGATGGATCCGGTGTGGGGGGGGGTGGCCGCCGCCAGCACCACAGCAGACAACCCTGATAACTGGAAACCAGGTGTTATCCCGGAGAAAAGAACCCGCCTGCAGGCCGGCACCCTGCTTAACTATGCAGAAGCCTATCACGCCACTGGCGACCCGCAGTGGTTCGCTCAGGCGCAGAGGATCATCGAATACTTAAAAGAGTTCATGCTTGCGCCCCAGGGGGCCTATTACGCCAGTCAGGACAGCAGCCCGATCACGGACTATATCCCTGACGCCGCCGAGGTACGCAAAGGTTATTACGCCCTGAACGATCCTCAGCGCCGGCAGCAGGGGTTACCTGCCGTGGATAAGACCATCTATGCCGATATCAATGCGCGTCTGGTCAAGGCACTGGTGAAACTTTATGAGGCCAGTGGGGAACAGCGCTATCTCGACATGGCGACGAAGAACGCCAACTATTTAATCTCGGCTCACCTGTTACCAGATGGCTGGTTTGCCCAGACCACCCAGGATCCGCCGCCCCGTTATGGCGAGCGCGGCGCCGACCGTCTACGTAAGCTGCCCATCCGTCAAAAACTCTACCTGCGCACCCAGGCACAGATGGGCAATGCCTTACTCAGTCTTTACCGGGCCGACAATAATCCCCGTTGGGTTGCTCTGGCCCAGCGACTGGCTGACGCTACCGTCTCCTATCTGCTGGACCTGGAGAAGGGTGGATTTTATTCCACCCCGCTGACTGACATTCAGCTGGGCAATAAAAGCGCTGATTACAAACCCTTCATCGACAATGCGGTGATGGCGGGGTTTTTACTCGACCTCTCCCATTACCGTGAACAATCGGAATTACCAGCAATAGCCAGGCAGGCCCTGCGGGTGATCGGCGCACAGGAATCGCTGGATTATGAGGGCCGGTTTGTGGGCGAGTACCTGCTGGCGCTGGACAAGGCCGTCAACGGCAATCTACTGATCAGCATTGTTACCTCTGAACTCAACGAGCAAGTTTCTGCCCTGCATCAGGCGGCATTGAAACTTTATGAACCGGCGAAAATCATTCGCCTGGAAACACCCGGCCGACACCCCGACAGAGATCAGACCGCGCTTTATGCCTGCCAGGAGAGCCTCTGCACCCACCCGATCAAAGACCCGCAACAGGTAGCCAACGAAATTGGCAAGTTTCGGAAAAAATTGCGGCTGTCGAGACTATCCGGATAATCGGGCCAGACCCGGCTCCGTTACCGGCATCACTGTTGATCAATCAACGCCAGTTTCTGCCGCTGAGTCAGTTGTTTTATCCTGTATTCGCGGGCCAACGCTGCTGAGCGGGTGCCGCAGGATTCCCGGTAAACCAGCTCCACCGGTCGCCGCGATCGGGTATACCTGGCTCCGCGGTCAGAACCTGTGCCGTTGTGTTCATCGACGCGCCGGTCCACGTCGGTACTGATACCGGTGTAGTAGGAACCGTCCGCGCACCTGAGAATATAAACAAACCATTCCTGCCGGCTCATCGGCGTTCACCTGTTATCCAGCGAAGGCGGCCACGGGCTTGCCTGCTGCCTTGTCGCATATCAATCCTTTCCCGGCGGGAAATCGCTTATTCTATAATTGCTGCGATCAATTAAAGGCCGCGCTTTTTTTCTCACTCTGATTTTCCCGCCAGCCAAGCATTGCGGTTCGATGCGACGTGCCCAAACCTGGAGAGGTAGTATGAATTTTGATTTCATCATTGTCGGTGCCGGATCGGCCGGCTGCGTACTGGCCAATCGACTCACCGAGAATGGTCGCCACAACGTACTGTTGTTGGAGGCGGGCGAGGATGACAACAGTTTTATTGTGAAAATGCCGAAAGGGTTCGGCAAGCTGCTATTTGATCAGCACCACGTTCGCCGGTTTCAGACGGAACCGGAACCGGGCAACGGCAACGCCCCCGAGTCCTGGCCTCGCGGCCGAATGATGGGGGGGTCCAGTACCGTGAACGGCCTTTTCTATACCCGTGGTCAGGCTCAGGATTTTGACGACTGGGAGGCACTCGGCAATCCCGGCTGGGGCTGGAATGATATTGCCCCCTGCTTTAAGGCGATGGAGGATCATGAGCTCGGCGAAGATGAGGTGCGCGGGGTTGGTGGTCCGCTACGCATCAGCAACCACCCCAACCCCAACGAGATTGGTGATGCGGCGATT
>JAYNPV010000197.1:0-3371 GCA_038113925.1 Gammaproteobacteria bacterium
TGCTAGGTCCAGTAATTAGACGCTCCGATAGATCCGCTGGCAGGCGCTTTTTGAACTGGCGCATATTCTGGTGGCCCGCCGGCCTGGAGTGGCCTGTGAGCCAGGGGGTGAGCTGGCACTGCAATTGTCACGCCGGCGTGCGTCGGGCGTGGCAGCATTGCATGAACAACCCCATGGGTTGATTCTGGAAACCACGCTGACGCAATACCCACTATCCTCTACTCATATCCGTGCACAATTAGGGTGCGGTAAATGGCCGACTGGCCTGCCCCCTGCCGTCGGTGATTACATTAAACGATTTAACCTGTATTCGGACTAACTAACTATATGGATTCTCGATCATTACGTGATATTGCCCTTCGAAGTCTCGAAGACCACAAAGCTGCGGATCTGGTATCCCTGGATGTGCGTCAGCTGACCGATGTCGCTGATTTCATGATTCTTGCCACGGGTGGCAGTAGCAGGCAGGTAAAGGCTCTGGCCAGGTATCTGCTGGAGGATACGAAAAAATCGGGCGCCCCCAATATGGGGGTGGAGGGGCTGGACACGGCTGACTGGGTGCTGGTGGATCTGGTGGATGTGATAGTCCACGTCATGGTCCCGGAGGCACGCGAACAGTATCGGCTGGAAGAGCTCTGGGGTGACCCGGCATTGGTGGGTTAAGGGTTTTTCTGAGTGCCATGCGCATAGAGATAACGGCAGTCGGAAAACGCATGCCCGCGTGGGTGGATGAGGCTTTTGGTGATTATCAGGGCCGCCTTGCCCATGGTCTCAAGATAAAACTGAATGCCCTTGATGCGAGTCGCCGAACCGCAACGGTTGGCCGCGAACAGGGTCGTGACGAGGAGAGTCGCCGACTACTGGCGGCGGTTCCGGCCGGGGCGAGGATTATCTGCCTCGATGAAAAAGGCAAGAACTGGTCAACCGGGGATTTGTCTATTCAGCTTAACCGCTGGATGCAGGAGGGGCAGACCATCAGTATGTTGATCGGGGGCGCAGACGGGTTGAACCGGGAGTGCCTGCAAAGCGCTGAACAGCTCTGGTCACTCTCTGCGCTGACGCTGCCCCATCCATTGGTACGAGTAATCGTGATTGAACAGATTTATCGGGCCTGGAGTATGTTGAATAATCTGCCTTACCACCGCGCATGACATCGGTCCGGTTGATTAAACATTGTGCGCTTGTCGCCCTGGTAATGGTTGCCCTGGCGCTAACGGCTCTGCGCCTGTTACTGCCGCAGATTGTGAATTATCAACAGGTGATCGAGGAGAGGATTACCGCAGCGGTTGGCCTGCCGGTCAGGTTTGAGCAGTTATCGGCGCGGATGTCGGGGGTCTACCCCGAGTTTGTTCTGGATCAGGTGTCGATTCTGACGCAGTCAGGGGATGCCTCTATTTTGCAGTTCGACCGGCTGATGTTGAGGGTCTCTATTCCGGGGTCATTGTTGCGGCGGGAGTTGTCGCCGGCACTGCTACGCATCAGTGGTGCGGAATTTGCAGCCGCCCGAACTGAGGGCCAGCTAACGGTAGTCGGCTTGAGCGATTCAGGCCAGCTTGAGAGTGACAGCAGTGATCAGTTGGTTGCCTGGGTGATGCGGCAACAACACCTTGAGATCACTGACACGCACATAGACTACCGGGACAATGATCAAGATGTCGACATCGATTTCTCTGTCGCCCTACTGCGACTGCTGTCGGTTTCTTCGGGGCTCCAGCTCTCCGGCCGGATGGCGTTTGATGGCGTCGCCAGCGGCGAACTGGAACTGGTGGGAGTCTGGATGGCCAGAGGGATTGCCAAGCCTCGACAGCAGGCACCCTGGAATCTCTATGTGGATATAAAAAACCTGCGCAGCGAGCAGTCGCTGGCAAACAACCTGCACCTGGGCGGTTTTCTGGAGTTGCAGGGATGGGCGTTTGGGGTGGGGGCATCGATCAACCACATGGACGGCCGTTTCAGTTGGGTATCTCCTTTGTTGCAACGAGGCGACTCAATGCCGCTGATCGAGGGTGATTCTTTGCGAGGTAGCCTGGCCTGGGGCGCCCATCAAGATGGTTGGCGCGGGCGCTTGAACAGTCTCGAATTTGAGTCGGCCCAGGGGAGCTGGCAGGGCGAGCAGCTGGTGGTCAATTATCTGGACTCAGCCATACACGTTGACGGTGGGGGAGTCGACCTGATGACCGGCTCGCGGCTACTGTCTGAGCTGTTGCCCGCAGAGGGCGGGTACCGCAGGACCCTCAGTGGCCTCGCTCCGACTGGACGGGTTGATCAATTCAGGCTGGATTTGCAGCAAGGGGTCGAGGGTAATTGGATCTTTTCTGCGCTGCAGGCGAGTTTTCGTGAAGTGGACATCAGTTCCCACGAAGATATCCCCGCATTGAGCGGGTTGTCGGGGAGATTGTCGCTTGGTTCCCAGCGGGGTCAGCTCCAAATCGATTCGAAAAATTTAGCACTCTGGTTTCCGGGGCTATTTCGTCAGGCGCTGGAATTTGATCATTTTCGAGCCGAAATGGACTGGCAGCGAAGCTCATCGGGATGGGACACCTGGCTACGAGACCTGGACGTGGCCAATAGAGATCTGGAGCTGCGTGCCTATGGCGGACTGGAGCTACCGGCTGAGGGGGCGCCCCGATTGCAACTGACTGCCAATCTGGCTGATTTTGATATCGCCGAACTGAGCCGCTATCTTCCCGTGGGCGTAATGCAGCCACCGCTGGTGAGATGGCTTGATGACGCCCTGCGGGGAGGGCGGCTGGTTCAGGCCGGGCTGGTCTGGAATGGCGCGCTGGATAAATTCCCTTACGATCAGGGCGAAGGGCGCTTTCTGGTAATCGGAGAGGTCGAGGGAGGTGAACTGGATTATGTGCCCCATGACTCTTTTCCGCCGATCAGTGATCTGGATGCCCGGTTACGGTTTTCGGGCGCTCACATGGAGATTCAGGGGCACTCGGGGCGAATACTCGATTCAAAAATTCGCGAGGTGACGGCGATAATCGAGGATTTGCGTCGTAATGGTAATCATATTGATGTGGCGGGTAAGGTGGAGGGACCGCTTTCCAGCGGCCTGGAATACATTCAGCAGAGTCCCCTAAAACGATCCGTGGGGCGGCAGTTGGCGGACCTAAGCACCACCGGGGACAGCTCTCTGCAGTTGGCGCTGGAGATACCCTTCAAAAAAGGTCAGCAGGTAAAAGTTGATGGGGAGCTGCATCTGCCCGGTAATCGCTTGCGATTCAAAAATAGCCGGATCGAACTGGCGGATGTCCACGGCGATCTCACCTTCAGTGAGCAGCGCATTAACGCAGAGGGGATAACCGCCACTGTGTTTGGCGGGCCGGCGCAGATTTCCCTCGACTCTTCGGCTAAGGGGGGGG
>JAYNPV010000197.1:3381-4642 GCA_038113925.1 Gammaproteobacteria bacterium
GGGGGGGTGGATTTTAAAGGTGATGGTACCCTGCAAATGGCGGAAATTTCCCGTTATATCGGCTGGCAGGAGGTTGACATCGCCGATGGCCCGGCAAGTTGGCAGGCAGCATTAACGCTGGGTGAGCCGGGAATGAAATTGAGCCTGGATGCTGACCTCGATAAAACCTCTATCAATCTGCCTGCGCCGCTGGCCAAGGCGGTGGATGTTGACGGCAAGCTGCAGCTGGAACTCAGCTGTGCCTGCGCCGATGCAAACGCGCCATTTAATCCGGAACTGGTGTTAGATAACCGCTGGTATGTGGATCTGGACTTGGGTCGCACCGACAAGGGGGAGCCTGTCCGTCGAGGGGTTATATCAGCCGCTGAGCGCGGTTCGCTACCGGAGCAGGGAGTGCTGTTAGCGGGTTATTTGCCGGCGATTGACTTTGGCCGTTGGCAGCAGTGGTCGGCGACGCTTCCCACGAGTTCTTCAGCGGGGGGGCTGATCAATCAACTGGATGTTGAGATTGCTCGCCTGGACATCTATGGCCAGCGCTTCCCTGACCTAGTCGTCACTGGGCGGGCGGAGAACAGTCGATGGGATCTGTCGTTCGCCTCTACCCATCTGGAGGGAGGTATCGCCTATAGTCCTACGCCGGGGCGGCTGGATGTCGACCTGAAAAAGCTCTCGATCTTTGGCGACGCTGATTCTTCCCCGGAGGGTGCAGACGGATTTGGGGATATCCCCGAAATGGATATTGCCATCAACAGCCTGTTATTGAACGGACGCCCACTGGGGGCGTTACAGTTGCAGGCTGAGCTGCGAGAACAACAGCTGGTGTTTGATGCCATTGAACTGGACGCGGGCCACACGCGCTTTTCCGGAACCGGGCGTTGGTCTTCATCGGCCGACGATGAGGACGCTCAGCACACCTGGTTTACGGGGGAGCTGGTAACCACCGATTTCGGCGAGACCCTGACCATGGCCGGATACTCAAAGGCGGTGTCGGGTGGCAAGGGCGAGGCCCATTGGCAGTTGGACTGGCCCGATAGCCCCCCTAAATTTGCGCTATCCCAACTCAATGGCACGCTGAGTCTGGACATGGAGGGCGGCAGTTTGTTGGGCGTTGAGCCGGGACTGGGGCGGCTGTTTGGAGTGCTTAGCCTGAGCACTTTGCAACGCAGAATGTCCCTGGATTTTCGTGACCTGGTGGGGACCGGATTTGTGTTCGATAATTTTGAAACCCAGGCTGAACTGGGCGAGGGCAGAGCCGTCGTTG
>JAYNPV010000197.1:4652-4957 GCA_038113925.1 Gammaproteobacteria bacterium
GATTGATCTGACAGGACCCGCAGCGGACATTAACCTTAGTGGAGAGATCGACCTGGCGGGGCGCGAACTCCAACTTACTGCGGGGGTGGTTCCCAAGGTAACCGAGAGTCTGCCGTTGGCCGTATCCATTGGTTCCGTTGGTCTGGGAGCCGCTGTCTATATCGGTCAGAAACTGCTGGGAAATCGCATAGAAAACGTCACCATGCTTAATTATGAAATAAGTGGCCCGCTTGAGGAGCCTGCGGTGAAATCGACCGGAGAGAGGCGAATAAGGTCACTGCTACGCGGGGGGCGCGGCAGTGATG
>JAYNPV010000198.1:0-4908 GCA_038113925.1 Gammaproteobacteria bacterium
GGGTAAGCGCCCTTAACCGAGGCCGAATAGCCCTCAACCAAACAAATTTCAAGGGGCCTGCCTAATCGGCAGCCCCCCGCAGAGATTAAAAGCCGGCACTCCTGGCACCCATTTACACATCATGACTCTTGCCTGTTCACTGTTAGTTCTCATCATCTCCAGCGCCATTGCTTCTCGGCAGTGGCCTGCAGACGGGCGCGTATGCATTGCCCCCACGAACAGGCTTGCCGCATTTATTTTTACTGATTACCCGATTCCCCAGCGCCGTAGCGCTCCCGATCCAGTTGCCTCAAGAAACCTCTATAAGGGGTGGCAGGCCGCGTCATCGAAGCAATTTTGCCAACGGGAATTGGAGTATTCCGAACAGGACTCCAATAATGAAAAGAATTTTACTCAACGCAACGCAAACCGAAGAGACTCGGGTTGCCATCGTCGACGGTCAGTATCTCTATGATCTCGATATCGAATCCGCTGCCCAGAACAACCGCAAAAGCAACATCTACAAGGGTACTGTCACCCGCGTAGAGGCCAGTCTCGAAGCCGCCTTTGTCGATTACGGTGCCGACCGGCACGGGTTTCTCCCTCTTAAGGAAATAGCTCGCAGTCTGTTCCCGGAAGGTGGCGGCAAACGCACTATCCAACAGGCCCTCAAAGAGGGCCAGCAGCTCATCGTTCAGGTAGAAAAGGAAGAGCGCGGCAACAAAGGCGCGGCCCTGACTACGCAAGTCAGCCTGGCCGGCCGTTATCTGGTGTTGATGCCGCGCACCGAAGGTTCCGGCGGCATTTCCAGAAAAGTCGAATCCCGGGACCGGGACGAACTACGCCAGACCATGAACGGCGTGGAAATCCCCGACGGCATGAGCGCCATCGCCCGCACTATGGCCCTTGGCCGCTCAGAAGAAGAATTGCAGTGGGACCTGAATTACCTGCAGGAACTCTGGGAGAGTATCACCCAGGCTGCTGACTCTCGCCCCGCACCCTTCCTGATTTATCAGGAAAGCAACATCGTTTCGCGCACCATCCGCGACCATCTGCGCAGCGATGTTTCCGACATCATCATAGATGACCCGGGCGTCTACGAAGAAGCAGTGGAATTCATGCAGCAATTGATGCCGCATAACCTCGATAAGCTCAAGCTCTACGAGGACGCCATTCCGCTTTTCACCCGTTACCAGATAGAAAACCAGATCGAAACCGCCCATCAACGCTCGGTTAATCTGCGTTCCGGCGGCAGCATTGTCATTGATCACACCGAAGCCCTGACCAGCGTGGACATCAATTCCGCGCGCGCCACTCAAGGCTCCGATATTGAAGAGACGGCTTTCCGAACCAACATGGAAGCGGCGGAGGAAATCGCCCGGCAGCTGCGGTTGCGAGACCTCGGTGGATTGCTGGTGATTGATTTCATCGACATGAACTCCAATCGCAACCAGCGCGAAGTCGAAAACTGCCTGCGCGACTCCACCCGGGCAGATCGGGCCCGCATCCAGATCGGTAAAATATCCCGTTTTGGCCTGCTGGAGATGTCGCGTCAGCGACTTGGGGCATCGCTGCGCGAAATCAGCGCCATTACCTGCCCCCGTTGTGATGGCCAGGGCACCATTCGAACCGTCGAGTCGCTGGCCCTGCATATACTTCGCCTGATAGAGGATGAGGCCCACAAAGAACGCACCGCACGGGTCAACGTTCAAGTTCCAGTGGCCGTGGCGACCTTTCTATTCAATGAAAAACGCGACGTGCTCGCTGAGCTCGACAAACAACTGGGTATGCACGCGCTGATTCTGCCCAATCCCAATCTGGAAACACCCCACTACGACATTCAGCGCACTCGAGTACAGGACCTCAACAAGACCCTGCTCGACACCGCCAGTTTTGAGCTGCCCACAATCGATAATCAACCCTACCTGGAGCCAGAAGCAACAAGGACGGCCGAACCAGCACTGGTGAAACCGGTTGCCCGATCGACCCCCCCGCCAGCAAAGAAAGAAAAGGGATTGTTGGCAAAAATCTTGGGTTCTTTTAGCAGTGAACCCGCCCAACCCAAGCCGGCAAAAGGACAGCGAAAACCCACTAAGCAATCACCCAAAGAGCGGGATAACCGCTCCCGCAAGCAGGAGAATCGCGGTGACTCCGGTCGTCAGGATTCGCGCCGCTCCTCTGCCAACAAGCAAGGCCAGTCCGGCAATCGACAAAACGAAAACCGCAACACCAAAGGCGGTCAGAAAAAAACAGACCAACAGCCTAATCAACGCCAGTCGTCAGCGCAGAATAACCGACAGGCAGATGAGTCCCGTCAATCTTCCAGCCGACGCGGTCGCCGTGGCAACCGGGGCAAAAAGCCGAACAACCAGCCTGAAAACAAGGCAGCCAACGAGCAGAAACAGACGACAACCCCGGTAACCGAAGCGGCCCAATCGCCTGCAACACCGCCAGCCCAAAGCTCCCGACCCATTGCTGCGCCTGCTGACAAGGCGCCCGTCAAGCCCCTGGCCGCGAGCCACGCCGAGTCTGAACCGGTAAGCGGTGACGCTCCCAAAGCCGATATACCCGCCAAAAAAACCGCAGAACAGAAACCTCAATCGTCCCAGCCAATGGCGCGGTCGCCCCAACCAGCCGCGCAAACGAGCGCCAGCGAGCAAACCCCGGCCCAATCCGCTGCCATTGAGCCCGGCGCGCCTGGGCTCTCAGCCAAGCCAAAGGCTGAAGGCACCGCCACTGAGGGCAGACCCTCACCGTTACCCACCGGCTCCGGCGCAGTGTCCGGCAATGCTACTGCGGCCCAACCACCCCGAGTGGAATCTCGCCCCTCGGAGCCATCCAGGCCCGTTCAGGTTAAACCCGTTCAGTCTGAAACCAATCAACCTGAACCTGCTCAGCCCAAGCCGGTTCAATCAGGACCCGTAGAACCCAAGCAAGAGACATCACCGGCAACCCCTGCTACCCAACGGCCAGCGCAGCCCCAGGCAGGCACCGATGACGACGGTCAGCCAAAAAAACCGGTTGAGTCACCGACGCCCGCGGCTGCACCCAAAAAAGTTCCCGGACAGATTGAAACCCGTCCTGAAGTGGTTCAGGAAGTGGCCCCCAATCAGGCTGAAGAAAAAAAACCGGCGCCACGGCCTACCCAGTGGACACCACCGGCAGAAACCCCACCTCCTGGCAAACAGATCGAGACACGGGAGCAACCCTGACCCAAACCTTATTCCCCTGACGTTACCTGATGCGGAGCCATCATTAATTTTGCATCGTGATCAGAGAACCCTCGGTAAAAGCAGAGCTCTTTAGCAAACAGAGCACTGCCACAAAGGACTTTGGTGGCGGGTTAGCGAGATTTCTGGAATCTGGCAGACGCCTGGCGTCTGCCTCTATCGAGGTTACCTATAGGCGGCCGGGGCTTAAGCGACCTTCCGTGCTTCTGCAGTGGAAGGAGTAACGGCCAGGATCACCCATGGCCCAAGTAAGGAATCCCCCGTTAGGGGACTGAACCAACGTCGGTTATCAACTGGTTTTTAAGAGGAGAAACCATGCTACTAGCCCGCGACCTGATTCGCCGCAACGCGGCCTGCTACCCCGACAAGACCGCCTTTATCGCCGGCGAACAGACCCGCACCTGGGCGGAAATGGATGCCCGCAGTGACCGCTGGGTCTGCGCATTGGCTAAACTGGGGGTTACTAAAGGCGACGTGATCGCGATCCTCTCCTACGACCCGGTGGAGGTCATGGAGCATTTTTTTGCCTGCATGAAAGGCGGCTTCGTACGCACCGGCATTAACTGGCGCTATGCCTCCCGTGAAATGCTTCACCTGATTCGCGACAGCGACGCCAGGGCCATCATTGTTCAGGCACCTCTGGCAGACCAGCTGGCGGACTTCTGGCAAGCCCTGCAAGCTGAAGATCGGCAGATTATCGGTTTTGGCGGCAACCACGGATTCAATCTTGATCTCGAAACCTTGCTGGCTGGCGCAGACACTCCCCCTGAATTACCGCCAATTTCAGCCGATGACCGACTGGCGCTGAGCTATACCACCGGCACCACCGGATTGCCCAAAGGGGCGATCTGGCACCATAGCATGTTGCGCGAAAGCCAGACCTGGTCAGTACTGGCCGCGGGCTTACACCACGAAGATATCTGGTTAACGCCGGTACCCCTGCCGGGGGCCACCGCCGGGTTTCCTACCTACGGCATGGTCAATGGCATGACCACGGTAATCCAGGGTGATGGACTGACCATCGACGGACTGCTCGACGTGATCGAAAAACATCGCGTTACTGTTTTATTGATCATTCCCACCCTGCTGCAACGACTGCTGGAGGCCCAGAAAAAACAGCCCCGCGACCTCTCTTCACTGCGACTGCTGGCCTATGGCTCATCACCGGCGATGCCGAGCCTGATACGCGAAGCAATCGCCGTGATCGGCTGTGACATGATCCAGGGTTATTCCACCACGGAAAGCACCACCGGCTGGCTCACCATCTTCCGCCAGGCCGATCACCAACGCGCTATAGATGGTGAGCCGGGACTACTTAAATCCTGTGGCCGCGCCAACATACAGGCAGAGCTGTCCATTCGCGACCCGCAGGGTAACCCCTGCGACAGTGGCACCGTGGGCGAGCTCTGGGTACGGGCACCCCACATGATCAACCAGTATTTAAACCGGCCCGATGAGAACCGCGAGAATTTTGTCGACGGCTGGTACCTGACCGGCGATATGGGGTTCATTGACCAGGAAGGGTTTCTCTACCTTACCGACCGGAAAAAATTCATGATCATCTCCGGCGGCTACAACGTCTATCCGGTGGTGGTTGAAGCGGTGCTGGCAGAGCACCCCGCCGTGCGCGAATCTTCCGTGTTCGGCGTCGCCCACCCCGACTGGGGCGAGGCCGTCGTCGCTTTGGTCTCCCTCAACC
>JAYNPV010000199.1:0-4864 GCA_038113925.1 Gammaproteobacteria bacterium
GCGGATTGCGCTGCAACTGCTGCCCACCGATGGCGCTGATCTATTGGCCGAGGTCAATCAAACCATTGCCCAGCAGCAGCTGCCGGTGCAGCAGGTGCACCAGGTTCGCGGCCGACTGGAGCAGCTGTTCAGGCAGTTAACCGATGCGAACAGTCAGGCGGGAGCGCAATCTCATGAGTAATCTGGGCGTGATTTTTAAACGCGAGCTGGCGAGCTACTTTCTCACCCCGCTGGCTTATATTTTTATCGTCATATTCCTGTTTTTAAACGGAATTTTCACCTTCTACCTGGGCCAGTTTTTCGAACGGGGTCAGGCTGACCTGGCGCCCTTTTTCGAATTTCATCCCTATCTGTACCTGATTCTGATACCGCCGGTGGCGATGCGCCTCTGGGCGGAAGAGCGCAAAAGCGGCAGTATCGAACTGCTGCTGACCCTGCCGGTGGGGCTGGGTGAAGCCGTGCTCGGCAAATTCCTCGCCGCCTGGTGTTTTACTGCGGTGGCGCTGTTGGGGACTTTTCCGGTCTGGCTCACGGTCAGCTATCTGGGCCAGCCTGACCACGGCATTATTATCGCCGGCTACCTGGGGAGTCTGTTGATGGCCGGCGCATACCTTGCCATTGGCAGCTGCATGTCGGCGCTGACCAAAAATCAGGTGATCGCCTTCGTGCTCAGTGTGGTGGTCTGCTTCCTGTTTATTGTCAGCGGATTTCCTATCGTGCTCGATTTCTTCAGCGCCTGGGCCCCTGCACTGATTGTTAACACCGTCGCCTCATTGAGTTTTCTGACCCACTTTGACGCCATCGTCCAGGGGGTGATTGACCTCAAAGACATCATCTATTTCGCCTCACTGATCGGTTTCTGGCTGTTTGCCAACGCCGTATTGGTTGAGCTGAAAAAAGCCTGAGCCGGAGCAGATAATGAATCGACAACTGGTCTCCCTCAGCAGCCTGGCCATCGCCCTGGTGCTGCTGTTTGCAGTGAACATTCTCAGCGGCCTGCTGTTTGGTAATGCCCGCCTGGATATGACCGAGCAGAAGCTCTATACCCTTACCCCCGGCTCCCGTGCCATTCTCGACAAGCTCGAAGACGACCTCACCCTCGACTTCTATTTTTCCGACAGCCAGCTGCGTGACGTGCCCACCATCAAGGCTTACGCGGTGCGCGTGGAAGCCCTTCTCAATGAATACGCCAGCCTGGCCCGCGGCAAGATTCGTCTGCGGGTAATCGACCCCGAACCATTCTCAGAACAGGAAGACGAGGCGGGTCGCGCAGGGGTGCGCGGCGTGCCCATCAACGATATCGGCGATACTGCCTATTTTGGCCTGGCAGCGAGTAATAGCACCGACGGTGAAGAGGTCATCGGCTTTTTCGCCCCTAGCAATGAAGAACTGCTCGAACATGACCTGACACGCCTGATATATAAACTGGATCATCAGGAAAAGCCGGTGGTTGCGGTCTACAGCAGCCTGCCGGCTGCCGGCCAGCAGGGCGGCGCGGGGCGTCCTGAGCTACCTAAGTGGAGCATCATCAGCCAGATGGAAGAGACCTTTGAGGTGCGCATTCTCAAAGGGTCGCTGGCAAAAATCGATGATGACGTGGATATCCTCATGGTCATTCATCCGCAGATGTTTGATGAGGCATCCCGGCTGGCCATCGATCAGTTCGCTCTGGGTGGCGGTCGTACCATGGTGTTCGTCGATCCCTATTCGGACGTGGAAATTATTCCCACCATGCCTTTTATGCAGAATGCCCAGGAGCCGAAAGCACCGTCAGATTTTGACCAGCAACTGGCGGCCTGGGGGGTAAAGATCGATGGCACCCAGCTGGTGGGCGATTATGACGCCGCGCGGCGCGTCACCACCTCGCGCAACCCGGGGGAACAGCCCCAGCCCTACCTGCCCTGGCTGGAGCTGAAAAAACACCATTTTGATCAGCAGGACGTTGTCACTAACCGCCTGACTACCATGTTCTTTGCCACGCCGGGGGCGATAGAACAACTCCCCGACAGCGAAGCCACGCTGCACAACCTGGTGGTGACCGGACCCAATTCCGGGCCGGTACCCACCGCGTCAATACAGTTTTCACCCAACCCGAAAGAGCTGCTCAATCAGTTTCAGCCTACCGGCCCGCAGACCCTTGCAGTTCGGCTCAGCGGCAAAATCCGCTCCGCCTATCCGGATGGTCCGCCCGAAGGCGTTGAATGGGAAGGTGAATTACTCACTGAGTCCGACGATGCCCAGATCGTACTGGTGGCCGACAGCGATCTGTTGCACGACCGCTTCTGGGTCGAGGTACAGGACTTTTTTGGTGACCGAATCGCCATGCCCTACGCCGATAACGGTAATTTTGTTATCAACACCCTGGATAACCTTAGCGGCAGCAGCGATCTGATCAGCGTGCGCAGCCGCGGCACTTTTTCGCGGCCCTTCACCCGATTAGTCGATCTGGGCAAGGCGGCCGAGGCAGAGTTTCGCGCCACCGAGCAGCAACTTCAGCAACGCCTGCAGCAGGCGGAGATGAAACTCAGCGAGCTGCAGAAACAGGGTAGCGATGCCGGGTTACTCGACCAACAGGCACGGGAAGAAATCGATAATTTTCTGCAGGAAAAAGTCGCTATTCGCAAACAGCTGCGCGCCGTGCAGCACGACCTGCGTAAAGATATTGATTCACTGGAGACGCGGGTGAAATTCGTTAATATCGGCCTGATGCCCCTCCTCATTATATTTCTCGCACTGTTAGCTGGCGTGACCCGCTCGCGCCGGCGGGGAACCTGAAGGATGCAGAAAAAACTCTTTCTCTGGCTCACCGTAGCTACCGCTGTAATCGTTCTACTCGCCGCCCTGATTCAGCGGGGCTATCGCTCCAGCACCGCTATGGAAGTCGAGCAGGTGGCACTGACCTCCGACTGGGGCGAGCAGCTACCACAGGCGGCAGCGATCCGGCTCGATAGTCCCGCCGGTGAGGTCAATCTCAACCTCGATGGCGAGCGGTGGCGCGTGGCCGAGCGCCACGACTACCCGGCCGACAACGGCAAAGTCTGGAAACTGCTCGAACAGGTGGGTGACATCACCCTGATCACCGCCAAAACCGACAACCCCAAGCTGCATCAACGGCTGGGGCTCGATAGCCGTGATCAGGCGAATGCCGAGTCGATGCAGGTGACCATCCGTAATGCTGCCGGCGAGGTCATGGCAGATTTTCTTATCGGCAAAGACCGCCCGGCCGCCGGTCAGGGAGATCGTCAATTTTATTTGCGGCGCTCAGCGGAAAACCAGACCTGGGTGGCGCAAGGCCAGATCCGACCGTCGCGTCTGGCCAGCGCCTGGCTCGACCGGAACCTGATCGATATTGCCCAGTCACGAATGCGCGAAGTGACCATCCAGCACCCTGACAAACCACCGGTAAAGGTAGGCCGGGAAAGTGTCGTGGACCCCTTTGTACTGGAGGCTATTCCCGCCGGTCGATCTGTCAAAACCACCGAGCTAACCGCCATTGCCTACGGCCTGCAAAAATTGCAGCTCTCCGATGTCAACCAGGCCGAAACCGCCGGACTGCAATGGGAAGACACCATAAAGGTGGATTTTAAGACCTTCGATGGCCTGATGGTCACCGTCAGGGTCCAGGCCAAGGATCTGGGCATTGTCGGCCAGTTTGTCGCCAGTGGCGAAGGCGACGCGGCTGCAGAAGCCGAGGCGTTAAACCACCGGCTGACTCCCTGGGTTTTTGTGATTCCCAATCACACGGTGAGTACCTTTACCCGAGAGCAAGAAGAACTGCTGGAACCTCTGAACGAAGGCGACCAGGAATAGCCTCGCCGACGGACGCTTAACGCAGCCTGCAATGACCCTGACCGGCAGCAGATTGGCCAGCCGGCTTTTACTCTCAGGGCCGATTCACTCGGACTCGCTGTCCATCACTTGCGCCAGTTGTCGCTGCATATAAGCGCTATATCCGCTGAGTTTTATCCAGTAGGCGACCCAGAGGATCAGGGCCCCCAGCGCAAAACCACCACGGTATTCCGGAATCAGGCAACCCGACAGTAACAGCTGGGCAGTAATGCCCAGCCAGCGGCCACTCTTGCCCACAGGAATCCCGAGAGTCGCCTGGAGGGTGTCACTTATCCTGATCACCGTGTAGAGATGCCAGCCCAGATTGAACACCGGAACCAGATTAAGCCAGACCAGTGCCGGGCGCATGCGGCGATTGTTGGGGCCGGCCAGGCGTAATATTTTTTGCAGGGTCAACAGGTAGAAAATAACCGGCGCGATAACGATCATCGCCATGGTGGCTAAAGAGACCAGCAACATGCCGGCGGCGGCGTCTTCCATTGATTATTCCAACAAGGTTAATGGCCGCTTAACTGCTGAAAGCCCGGCAGCCCGGCGGTGGATGCTACCGAAATTTGCCCGCGAGCGGGACGACTGCGGTTTAAAAAATGGTGTCCTGCAGTGATACTCTGCGGGTGTTTTCGGTTGGGTTAATAAGGAGATCGAATGTCCACCTACGAATTTGCCGATGTTGCCGCAGAGCGCAAGAAGTGTCTCGATGGCGTTGCCCGCCAGGGCAGGATGATGACCCCGCTCACCTGGCTGCTGCGGGGGGTGTTTGCCCTATCGCGCCTGCTCGGGTTTGAAGCCTGGCTGTTTTCCCAATTCGCCAAACCCTTCGCCGGACTGTTTGACGGGGCCATCGCCAAAGCATTTACAGACTACACCCCCACCGAGCATGACGTGTTTGTCTGCTCCTACTACAAAAGCGGTACCAACTGGCTGATGTATGCCGCTTACCAGGTCGCGGAAAAAGGCAACGGGGAATTTAACGATATCCTCGATGTGGCCTGCTGGGCCGATTGCCCGTCGCAGG
>JAYNPV010000200.1:0-1202 GCA_038113925.1 Gammaproteobacteria bacterium
CCATGGAGAGGCGTGGGATAAATTTACCGCCCAGACCTCTTACCTGCCGTTCATGGCCATCATCACCGGTCGCAACAAACTGGTGATTAGTGAACTCAACGGCAAGGCCGCGCTGGTAGGCCTGGGGCTGTTTCTGCTGGTGCTTTACTTTCACCAGGCCTGGTTTGGGGCCTCGCCGCTGCCATAAACCGACCCGGAAGCAAGCCAGGTCGAGGCCATCAGTTGCCGATCAACCCGGTCACCGCCAGGCGCATGGCGGCATCCAGAGGCATATCCAGGGGAGTGAGACGCTCAGGGTTAACCAGCACCGTATAACCGCCAATTTGATAGCTCATGGGCATATAGACGGCCACCGGCCCGGCAGCCAGTTCCTCAATCAGCTCCTCCGGGTTCTGCTGGGTCACAAACCCCACCAGTTGCATATCATCGCCCATAGTAACCAGCACGGCCCTGCCGAGTTGTTTGGTGCGACCATCCGGGGCGAGCATATCCATCACGCTCGATAGCCCGCCGTAAATCATCTTGATCACCGGAATGCGCTCCAGCAACCGCTGACCTGCCCCATAGAGCTGGCGAAACCCCCACGCCTGCACCAGTATTCCGCTGACGAATATCAGCAGCAGCGCCGCCACAATTCCATACCCGGGGCGATAGTAGTGCGCAGCCCCCGCCCACACCCAGACATGCTGAAATAACTGTTCGGCACCGGCGACCAACCAGACCAGAAAATAGAGCGTGATTACCAAGGGGGCCAGGGCCACCAACCCGGCGAGGAAGTAACGCTTTAGCATATTAACTTTCCTTTAACATTCATGATCTTAGGATTCGATTAACACTGCTTTTAACATGAAGGACGCGTTAACCCACCCCGGTAGCCGCCTAGTCGCGCCGGCGATCACGCCCTGGAATTGGGTGCAGTGGCCAGATCAGCCATCCCCCGGGCGTAGAGGGCGCTAATTTCCGGATCGGGCTGGCCCACCCCGCCCGAGGCGGACCAGCCGCCGTCTACCGGCAGGTTGATGCCGGTGATGTAATCCGCCTCGTCAGAGGCCAAAAACAGCGCCGCTTTAGCAATATCTTCTGCCTGGCCCAAACGTCTTAGTAACAGCATGTCGAGCATCGGTGCCTGCCCTTCACCCACCAGCAGGTCGTGGGTGGCCGGGGTGTCGATAATGCCCGGCGATATGGCATTGACGCGCACC
>JAYNPV010000200.1:1212-3603 GCA_038113925.1 Gammaproteobacteria bacterium
CGGCGATAGCTCCACCGCCAGGTTCACCGTCATCCGCAATATCGCCCCCTTGGAGACGTTGTGCACCAGATTACCCGGCGCATTGCCCGGCAGGGCCGCGCCGGTCATCCCCGCCACCGACGCGGTGTTGATAATGACCCCGCCGCCGTGACGTTTAAATACCGGCAGCGCGTGCTTAATCGCCAGAAAAACAATGGTGATTTCATTCGCCAGGTTGTAGTCCCACTGCTCGCGGGTGAGGGACTCTACCGTGCCGCCGCGTACGCCTGACGCATTGTTATAAAGGATATCGAAATCGCCGTACTCGGCGACGGCAAACTCTATCCAGCTGATCACAGCCTGTTCGTCGTTCAGGTCCAGCGGATGCATGGAGACCATTTCACCGCCGGCGTCACGGACCATTTGCACCGTTTCTGCCGCCAGATCAGCCTTGAGGTCGCAACCGACGATTCGGGCACCCTCCCGGGCAAACGCCAGCGCCGCTGCCCGGCCCTGACCATCGGCGGTGCCGGTGATCAGGGCAACCTTCCCCTGCAGTCGTTTAGTCATTGAACATCCTCTCCTTAGCAAAAAAACCCAGCTACCACATCAGGTCATCGGGCACCTGAAACTGCGCATACTCATCGTCCTCATCAACGTTATCACTCACACTGTTGGCAAGCACGATGTAACTTTCATCCCGCTGAATAATCTTGTCGGCAACCGCCCTGGGCACCACCAGCCTGCGTTCATCCAGCCGAGCGATACAAGCCTGACCGGAAATCAATCGGCCGCGGGTGAATTCATCCACCGCGATCTGCTTGATTTTCTTCTCTTCCTCAAAACTGAAACTGACTGGTTCACCGGCGATCTCGATGGCATTCATCTCGATCAGCTGACGGATCTGCGCGGCGATGGCTTTGTCATCCGCCCGTTGCTGCTTCTGGCGATTTAACTGCCGATCTCGATCGGCTTTTTGCTGCTTGGCCTGCTGGCGCTGCTGTTCAGATTCGTCAACCTGGCCGGCCGGGCCACGTACTTTTTGCTTGCTGTTTTTGCGCTGCTTGCGTTTGGCCTTCTCCACCTGCTGTTTATCGGTGAGGCCTGCCTTTAAAAACTGATCCTGAAACGGGTTTGCCATAAAAAATCACTAATTTAAGTTGACCGGAATCGACACCACCATGCCGCCTTATTTTTACCACGGAAGGACCACCAAGACAGTATTGCAATCAATCAAAAAGTGACCAAAAAAGACCTCGCCCAACACTTCCTCAACAGGGAATCGTCAGCCAAAACTGCTAACCTTGTCACTGGATTTTTTATTTTTTCCTGGCCCTTTTTCAGATAACCCGGCCACACCCATTCAACGAGTAGCAGATCATGAACGGCAACCTGATTGAAGGCATCGGCTACCTGATTCGCGGCGGTAAAATCATTCGCGAACCGGGCCTGCGCAAGTTCGTTGTTGCGCCCCTTCTGGTTAATCTCATCCTGTTTATTACCCTGATCAGCGCGCTGGTTAACTTTATAAGTAACCAGATGGATCGCCTGCTCGGCTACCTGCCCGGCTGGCTTGAGTGGCTCGAATGGCTGCTCTGGCCCCTGCTACTCCTGGCGTTACTGCTGGTGGTGAGCTACAGCTTTGTCACCCTGGCCAACATCATCGCCTCGCCCTTCAATGGGTTGCTGGCAGAGCGGGTGGAACAACTGCTTACCGGACAACCACTGCCGGATACCCCCTGGGCACAGCTGATGCGCGATATCGTGCCGACCATGGTTAACGAAATACGCAAACTGGGCTATTTCGTGCGCTACGCGATTCCCATCGGCCTGTTAATGATCTTCCCGGTCACCACCGCCATCGCCACACCCCTCTGGTTTGCGTTTACCAGCTGGATGCTGGCCCTGGAGTATCTTGACTATCCGATGAGCAACAATCGCATACAGTTTGTCGATGTGCGTGATCGCGCGGGCAAACTAAGATTAACCAGCTTCGGGTTTGGACTGGTCATCATGCTTCTCAGCACCGTACCGCTGCTCAACCTGATCGTAATGCCGGCAGCCGTGGCCGGTGCCACTGCCGCCTGGGTAGAGCGCTATCAGCCCCTCACCAAGCCCTAGTTTGGTTTAGCTGGCGCCGGGGAAGGGCAACTATCCCTCAGTCTACGTAGCAAATCCTGGCCGTTGCCCGCTAATCAGGCACAAAACCTGATCCAGGCTTCCGCGGCAGCGGCAGCCGTTTTCGCGGTTTTACTCAATGCCCCGCAGACATCCCCGGGGGGATGCCTATATCGCCTCAGGTACAATTCTGGTCCTGCCTGCGACTCACCACCTGTTGCCCGGTTTTAACTGCCTCGTCTGCCGGGCAACCCGCTCAATTACTGGCTTTTATCTGTTGAATACCGACACCAC
>JAYNPV010000200.1:3613-4806 GCA_038113925.1 Gammaproteobacteria bacterium
CCCGAATACCAACGAGGCTGAGGGCACCACAGCGCGGCCGGGGGGGCAGGAGCGGTCAATTTTAAAAATATTGCCGCCCTATCTCTGGCCGCAGGGTCGTGGCGACCTGAAATTGCGGGTGATAGTGGCGATTGTCAGTCTGATACTGGCCAAGCTGGCCAGTGTTGCGGTGCCATTTTTCTACCGGGAAGCGGTCGATCGTCTCGATGCCGATGCCAGCATTGCCACCGGCGTAATTGTGGTGCCGGTGATGCTTATCGTCGGCTACGGGGTCAGCCGGGTGATGATGCTCGGGTTTGCCCAGCTCCGCGACGGCATATTTGCCAAGGTGAGTCAGCACGCCCTGCGGTCGCTAGCGCTACACACCTTTAAACACATTCACGAACTATCACTGCAGTTTCACCTGGACCGCCACACCGGTGGCCTGGCGCGAATCATCGAGCGCGGCACCAAGGGGGTTGATTTTCTGCTGCGCTATATCGTCTTTAATATTGGCCCGGTGATCATTGAGGTACTGATGGTCTCGGCGATTCTCTACACTCTGTTCGACTACCGCTATCTGATCGCCACCTTGTCGACGGTGGCCCTCTTTATCATTTTTACCTTTGTGGTTACCGAATGGCGGACTCGCCACCGCCGGCGGATGCACGAATCGGATGGTCAGGCGACCACCCGGGCGGTAGACAGCCTGCTCAATTATGAAACGGTGAAATATTTCGGTACCGAAGCTCACGAAGCGCAGCAGTACGACCGTTCCATGGGCCGTTACGAATCCGCCGCCGTGGATACCCAGGTGTCGCTCTCGCTGCTAAACACCGGGCAGGAGATTATTGTCGCGGTTGGCCTGGTCAGTGTGATGGTGATGGCCGGTTTCGGGGTCGCCGATGGCGAACTATCACTGGGCGATTTTGTGCTGGTCAACACCTTCATGATTCAGCTTTACGCGCCGCTCAATCTGCTCGGATTCGTCTACCGCGAAATTCGCCAGTCGCTGATAGACATGGAAAACATGTTCGAACTGCTGCAGGTCGAACAGAAAATCACCGATCAGCCGGACGCCCCGCCCCTGCAAGTCAGCGCTGGGGAAGTGGAGTTCAAAAACGTCACTTTTGGTTATGAGTCGGGGCGCACGATCCTAAAAAACATCAGTTTTAAAGTGCCGAAGAATTCTACGGTAGCCATCATTGGCCCCA
>JAYNPV010000201.1:0-1830 GCA_038113925.1 Gammaproteobacteria bacterium
GCCATGTGCACGGCGTCTTCTACCGGGTCGTGGTAGGCGCGCAACTCGAATTCTCCAAAGCGGGTCTGAAAAGGGGTTTCCGCACAGAGCTCTAGCGATTTTTCCTGCTGGATACGATATTTGATCAGATCGGCAATGGTGCCCATTTTCAGGCCGTGCTTCTTCGCATAGGGCACCAGATCAGGATAACGGGCCATGGTGCCGTCATCGTTCAGAATCTCAACGATCACGGCCGCGGGTTCATGACCGGCCAGTCGAGCCAGATCACAGCCTGCCTCGGTGTGGCCGGCTCGTGCGAGCACACCGCCGGGCTGCGCCTTGAGCGGAAATATGTGCCCCGGTTGGACAATGTCACCGGGTTTGGCATCGAGCTTTACCGCAGCGGCCACCGTTGCTGCACGGTCGGCGGCTGAAATACCCGTGGTTACTCCTTCGGCGGCTTCGATGGAGACGGTAAAGTTGGTCGAATTCTTATCGTTGTTGTCCGCCACCATCAGCGGCAGATGCAGCTGTTCACAGCGATCCGCAGTGAGGGTCAGACAGATGAGTCCGCGCCCGTGTCGGGCCATAAAATTAATGGCATCCGCCGTGATGGCACTGCCGGCCATGATCAGGTCGCCTTCGTTCTCGCGGTCTTCATCATCAAGGATAATCACCATCCGCCCCCGGCGAATTTCTTCGATGATCTCCTCAGTACTGCTGAACTGATTTTGCTCTGCGTCGCTCATAATTCGAGGCTACTCAAGGCTCCCATATGCCATCAAGGGGTCACCGCTGGGTGACGCTTATAACAGGCCATTATCTCGCAATGAATCAATAGTCACCCCTGTCGGTGCGTTGATGCTGGAGCTGTCGATCAGGCGCTCCAGGTATCGGGCAATCAAGTCTACTTCCAGGTTAACCCGCCTGCCCACCTTGTACTCGCCAATAATGGTGCGCTCCATGGTGTGGGGGATGATATTAACCGAAAAGCCCTGCTCAGAGACGCTATTGACGGTGAGACTGGTGCCATCAATGGTAATCGACCCTTTGGCAGCAATATAGCGCAGCAACTCAACAGGAGCGCTGATTTCGAATCGGGTCGAGCGCGCGTCGGGGTGCATGGAAATGATTTTACCCATGCCATCAACATGACCGCTTACCAAATGACCGCCGAGGGGCTGGCTAAGGGTTAACGCCCGCTCCAGGTTGACCGCCGCGCCAATGGCAAGCTCACCCAGACTGGTGAGATTAAGGGTCTCTACGGAAACATCCGCCGCAAATTCATCGCCATTTATCTCTACCAGGGTCAGGCAGACACCGTTGACCGCAACACTTTCGCCCAACTCCATTTCCGCCAGCGGCAGTCCGGCCCCACGAATCACCAGACGCCGATCTCCGCCGCGCACATCACTGCGCTGTAATTGACCTATTTCTCCAACAATTCCGGTAAACATTTTTACTTTCCTGCCAAATCTGGCGGTGCTGAATCCAGTGAACTAATCCCTGCGGGACGGGCAAAAGAGACGGTCAATCCATTTGCTGCGGCGCCTGGGGGCGATAGGTTAGACGAACATCGCCGCCAAATCTGCGTATATCGGTTAATTCTAACTCGCAGCGCTGATCCATGCGGCTCAAGGCGGGCATGCGCAGCAGCGGTTCGGCCCCTTCACCTAACAACACGGGTGCCATATAGACGATCAGCTCATCCACCAACCCGGTGAGTAAAAAGCTGGTGGCCAGGCGACTGCCGGCCTCCACCCACACTTCGTTGACCTCGCGGCTCGCAAGACGCTCCGTCAATACGATCAGATCAAGACCATCGTTGCCCCCTGGCAGCGAGTCGACCAC
>JAYNPV010000201.1:1840-4804 GCA_038113925.1 Gammaproteobacteria bacterium
ACCACCACCTGCGGATGGTCAACGCCAGGGACACCTTCCGCCGTGCATTGCAAAACCGCCCCGGGTTGCTGCAGCAGTTTACTGGTCGTTGGCAGGCGCCCCTGTGAATCGACCACCACTCGCAACGGGGTTGCCGTTGGCGTCGGCAGACGAACGGTCAACATGGGATCATCGGCAAGCAAGGTTCCGATTCCGGTAACGATAGCGCCGCTTCGGGCTCGCCAGCGGTGTACATCTTCGCGGGCCTCGTTGCCGGTAATCCACTGACTGTCGCCATTGGCCAAAGCGATATTGCCATCCAGACTACTGGCCAACTTGACCCTTACCCAGGGCCTGCCACTCTGCATGCGTTTGATAAAGCCCGGATTAAGCGCTTCGGCGGCTCCACCGGTATCCAGCCGGTCGGTTAAGATACCTGCCGCCATCAGTGCTTTGACTCCGCTACCCGATACCTGTGGATTGGGATCTTCCATCCCATAGACCACGCGGCTCACGCCGGCTTCAATCAACGCCCGGGTACAGGGCGGGGTTCGACCCTGATGGTTACAGGGTTCCAGCGTGACATAGGCTGTGGCCCCCCGACTTTGATCGCCAGCCGCTGCCAGGGCGTTCACTTCGGCATGGTTCTCGCCGCTGCGGTGATGATAACCCTCACCCACAATGACACCGTTAACCACCAGCACACAGCCCACTATGGGGTTGGGTGGGGCGGTTAACCGCCCCTTGCCGGCAAGCTCCAGCGCCCGCGCCATAAACTGCTTGTCCTGCGCGGCGGAGGAGCTCACTCAGCCGGCGCTACTGCGGTTCTTTTTGGCAGCCGGACGCAGTTTATCGATCTCGTCCCGAAAAGCATCGACATCTTCAAAGCGGCGGTACACCGAGGCGAAGCGGACATAAGCCACCTCATCGATTTTGCGCAGTTCGTCCATTACCCATTGACCCAGCAGCGACGTCGGGCACTCACGCTCCTCATGGGTTTGCAGGCGACTGACCAGCCTGGCCAGTAACTCGTCCCGCTGGTCGCTGGAGACGGGCCGTTTCTCCAACGCCCGGTCGATGCCGGCCCGCAGTTTGGCTTCGTTAAAAACATCGCGGCTGCCGTCACTTTTTACCAGACCCGGCATCGCCAGTTCCGCCTGTTCGTAGGTGGTGAATCGACTATTGCAGCCGCCGCATTGACGTCGCCGCCGTACCCGGTCACCTTCACCAAACAGGCGGGAGTCGATGACCCGGGTATCGTCCTGATGACAGAAGGGGCAGCGCATAAACTAATTTACTGCTGATAGACCGGAAATTGCTGACACAGCGAGAGGACCTGCTGCTTCACCCGCTTCTCGGTGTCGGCATCACCGAGATTATCGATAATGTCGCAAATCCAGCCGGCCAGATCACGGGCCTGGGTTTCGCCAAATCCACGGGTGGTCATCGCCGGGGAACCGATGCGAATCCCGCTGGTTACGAAGGGTGACTGGGGATCATTGGGAACCGCGTTTTTATTCACGGTGATATTGGCCCGACCCAACGCCGCTTCGACGTCTTTACCGGTTAAACCCTGAGCAACAAAATCCACCAGCATCAAGTGGTTATCGGTGCCGCCGGAGACCACCTTATAACCGCGGGCCAGCATCACCTCTGCCATGGTGCGCGCATTGTTGACCACCGCCTGCTGGTACGCCTTAAATTCAGGCTCCAGTGCCTCCTTGAATGCCACTGCCTTGGCGGCGATAACGTGCATCAGCGGTCCGCCCTGACTGCCGGGGAAAACCGCCGAATTAAGCTTCTTTTCTATGTCGGCATTGGCCTTTGCCAGAATCAGGCCACCGCGCGGCCCCCGCAGGGTTTTGTGAGTGGTGGTGGTAGTCACGTCGGCAATGGCAACCGGGTTGGGATAAAGCCCGGCAGCCACCAGGCCGGCCACATGGGCCATATCGACAAACAGGTAAGCACCTACTTTGTCGGCGATGGCCCGAAACCGCTGCCAATCCATCACTCGGGAGTAGGCGCTGAACCCGGCAACCACCATCTTCGGCTGATGCTCGACGGCCAGCGCCTCGATGGCATCGTAATCGAGCTCACCGGTCGTTTCATCAATACCATACTGCACTGCATGGTAGAGCTTACCGCTGGAGCTCACCTTTGCGCCGTGGGTGAGATGTCCCCCATGCGCCAGACTCATACCCAGAATGGTGTCACCCGGCTGCAACAACGCCAGATAGACCGCAGAATTTGCCTGAGAACCGGAATGGGGCTGCACATTGGCGTAATCCGCACCAAACAGGGTCTTTACCCGCTCGATTGCCAGCTGCTCGGCCACATCGACGTGCTCGCAACCCCCGTAGTAGCGCTTGCCGGGATAGCCCTCCGCATATTTATTGGTCAGCAGCGTGCCCTGGGCCTCCATCACCCGTGGGCTGGTGTAGTTCTCCGATGCAATGAGCTCAATATGCTCTTCCTGGCGGACAGTTTCGGCCTCAATGGATTGCCATAATTCCGCATCGTAATCGCTGATTCGCATCTGTTTGTTGAACATCGAGTGGAGTTTTCCTCTGCTTGCCGTTGATGAGCCGGAACAGCTATTCCCAAACCGAGAGCTGACGATCCCGGTCATGAGCCATTTCACGACCAAAAAAAGGCGGGTATTCTAGCACTGGTTAAGCGCATGATTAACCGCCAGCATCTACCCGAACGGAACCCCTCCCGATGGCAAAACCAGGCAGCGGACACCCCACCTCCAGGTCAACGCACAAGCTGGAAACTCTGGCAGGCGAACAGCTTGCCGACATTTACCAGCGAATCAGACAGAAAAACAGCACCCTGCATAGTGATGGACCCGTGGCGGCAACCACCTGGGCGATTAACGATCGGCACGACACGGATGCAGAACTTTTTGAAGAACTCTGCTATCACATGTTTGCCGCTGGTTTCTCGCGCCAGGTGGTTCGCGACAATTGGTCGGCCCATCGG
>JAYNPV010000202.1:0-4733 GCA_038113925.1 Gammaproteobacteria bacterium
ATACAGGCCAGTATTCGCCATCCCTGGTGGGTGCTGGCGCTTACCGCGTTGGTAATGGTGGTCGGGATAATGGCCGCCCGGGTGGTGGAGAAACAGTTCTTTCCGTTAACTGAGCGGCCCGAGCTGATTATCGAGAGCTGGTTGCCGGAGGGCAGCAGTTACGCGCAAACAGAAGCATTGGTGGATAAGCTCGACCGCCTGCTCGCCGAGGAACCCCTGGTAGATTACTGGACCAGTTATATCGGCACCGATACGCCGCGCATTTTTACTGACCTCAATATTGAACAGCCCACCCCTAATATGACCAAAACCTATGTGGCGGCCCTTAGTGGTGATCAGCGCGAGGCGTTGCGGGTAAGACTGCAGGAATTGATTGCAGAGCAGCTGCCCGAGGCGCGTACCCGCATCAGTATTTTTTCATTCGGGCCACCGGTCGGTGCACCGGTGCAGTATCGGGTGCTGGGTCCGGACGTGGAGAAGCTGCGCGACTACGCACGCCAGGTCAGGGCGGTGGCCGAGGCCCACCCCCTCACCGAGGACACCTTTATCAACTGGCGGGGGTCGATTAAGTCGGTGCGAATAAAACTGGACCAGGCGAGGATTCGTCGTCTGGGTCTGTCCACCGAACTGATCAAACGTAATCTTGCCATGCTGGTCAGCGGTACACCGGTGACCCAGTTGCGCGACGGCGATGACAGCATCGACGTAGTTATTCGGCTAACCGGGGAGCAGCGGGGGGCTCTCGATGAGCTGGGCTCATTGCCGATTCAGCTGCCTGACCAGCAGAGTATCACCCTGGATCAGGTCGCTAAACTCGAACTGGCGGTGGAAGACGGAATTATCTGGCGTTACGACCGCTTCCCGGCGATTACTATCGGCACCTATATGCCCTGGACAGTACAACCCCATAGTATCGTTGCTGATCTGCAGGATCAGATCGACAAAATACGTGCCTCAATGCCACTCGGATATCACATAGAAGAGGGCGGCAACGTGGAAACTAATCGCGAAACCGATGCCCTGATTGCTCCGACCCTGCCGGTAATTCTGCTGATAATCGTTACCCTGCTGATGTTTCAGTTGCGTCATTTTGGCCTGACCCTGCTGGTCGTAGCCACCGCGCCCATCGGGTTTGCCGGAGCCACTATTACCCTGTTGCTATTTAACCAGCCGATGGGCTTTGCCGGGCAGATTGGCATTCTCGCCCTGGCGGGAATAATCATGCGAAATTCGGTGATTCTGGTGGATCAGATTCGCCAGGATATTGACGCCGGTCTCGACCGTTGGAATGCCATTCTCGAATCAACCGTGCGCCGGTTTCGACCCATCACCGTGACCGGTCTGGCCGCGGTGCTGGCGATGGGGCCACTGACCACCGATCCCTTCTGGGGACCGATGGCCTGGGCGATGATGGGAGGCCTGGTGGTGGCCACATTGTTAACCAGCTTTCTGGTACCGGCGCTCTACGTGATCTTCTTCAGGGTAAAGCAACCGGCCTGAGTCGGCGGCGGGTTGGAATCCTGACGGAAGCGGATTCAGCGCCGGGGTAAGGCCGCGGAGAGCAGGGTCGTTACCAGAATCATCAGACTCGATACTGCCAGACAGGTGGTCAGGCCGTAAGCCTGAAATAACCACCCGGATAACACCGTGCCTGTTAACCGGCCCATGGCATTGGCCATGTAGTAAAAGCCGACGTCGAGTGAGACACCATCGGCCCCGGCGTAACTGACAATCAGATAACTATGTAACGAGGAGTTAATCGCAAACAGGGCGCCAAACAGCCCCAGTCCGGCCATTAACACCCATTGCGCGTTCCAGTCGGCGGACAGGGCCGCCGCGATGACCGCGGGCACCGCGCACAGCAGGGCAGCCCAGATGAGCGCATCGCGGCCATCGGGCACCCGAGCGGCACCTAAACCGGTAATTCTGGGGGCGATTGACTGCACCACGCCGTAACCGATTATCCAGCTGGCCAGAAAGGCACCCACCTGCGAATGCCCCCAGGCCAGGGTGCTGGAAAGATAGACCGGCAGACCGATGACAAACCAGACATCACGTGAACCAAACAGGAATAGGCGGCAGGCGGACAGCTGATTGACGGCCCGGCTCTTGGAAAATATTTCGTTAAATTTAGGTTTGTTTTTGGCCTTGCCGAGCTCTTTTTTTAACGTCAGCACACTGGCCAGCCAGACCAGCAGCAGGCCAGCGGCCATAATGCCGATAGCGGTGGTAAAGCCGACCAGTGACAATAACAGCCCACCAAGAAAAAAGCCGCCACCTTTGAGCGCGTTCTTGGAGCCGGTGAGCAGGGCGATCCAGCGATAGAGCTTGCCCTCAGCGCCATCGGCAACAAACAGTTTGATACTGCTTTTGGCGCTCATTTTGTTCAGGTCTTTGGCAATTCCGGATAATCCCTGGGCGGCCATTACCCAGGGGACGCTGAGCATTTCGCCGGGTAACATCAGCATGCCCAGTGCAACGACCTGCAATAGCAGGCCGATATTCATGGTCAGATTCAGCCCCAGCCGCGCCCCCAACCAACCGCCCACCAGGTTGGTGACGACGCCAAAAAATTCGTAAAAGAGAAACAGCAGGGCAATCTGTAGTGGTGCATACCCCAGCTGGTGGAAATAGAGAATCACCAGCATGCGCAGGGCACCGTCGGTGAGGGTAAACGCCCAGTAATTAAAGGTGACCAGTAGATACTGGCGTAGATTGGCCTGCACAGAACTCATCAAGCTTACCCGCTGCGGTCGCTACCCACCCCTGACGGCACGGGTGACCAGATCGATGGTGCGATTGGCGTAACCCCATTCGTTGTCATACCAGGCATAGAGCTTCACCTGGGTGTCGTCGATCACCAGCGTAGAGAGCGCATCGACGATGGTTGAACGGGGATCGCCAATGTAGTCGACCGAAACCAGGGGCCGGGTTTCAAAGCCAAGAATGCCGCTAAGTTCGCCTTCTGACGCGGCCAGCAGCAGCTGGTTTACCTCTTCAACGCTGGTAGGACGGGTTACGTCAAACACCATATCGGTAAGCGATGGGCTGGCAATGGGCACCCTCACTGCATGGCCATCCAGGTGACCTTCCAGTTCAGGGAATATCTCGATAATCGCGGTGGCCGATCCGGTGGTGGTAGGAATCAGGCTATTGCCACAGGAGCGGGCGCGGCGCAGGTCCTTATGGGGAGCGTCGATAATGGTCTGGGTGTTGGTCAGGGCGTGAATGGTGGTAAAGGAACCGCGGGCGATACCCAGATTTTCGTGGATTACTTTGATCACCGGCGCAATGCAGTTGGTGGTACAAGAGGCCGCTGTTACCAGGCGGTGCTGGCCGGGGATAAAGATGTGATCGTTAACTCCCACTACCACATTGGGTACCCCCGGTTCTTTCACCGGCGCGGTGACCACCACCTGCTTAACCCCCTGGTCCAGATAGGCTTGCAACAGCTCGCTGGAACGCATTTTGCCGGACGCCTCAATCACCAGGTCGCAGCCACTCCAGTCGGTGTCGGCAACGGCCCGATTTTGTGAGCATTGCAGGCGGCTGTCATCAATGGCGATGCCGTCCTCTGTGGGCTGGGCATCCTGCTGCCATCGACCCAGGTTGGAGTCAAAATTCAGCAAATGGGCGAGGGTGGTGGTGTCGGCACCGGGATCGTTAATCTGAACGAATTCCAGATCCGGACGTCCCCATCCGGCACGCAGGGCCAATCTGCCGATACGGCCAAAGCCATTAATACCTATACGCATAACTCTGTTGTTGAAAGTGGTCTGTTGTCGATGTTGGCGAGGAAATTTTCTGGTCGGGAGCAGGGTGACCAATCAGTTGTTTTGATTGCGAACGCCTCCTGCAACCCTGCCATGCCATTTAACCACCGAAATATTAAGGAACGGTGACAAGCCGTTTTTAATTTCTATAGTGCCGAGGCGGCTCGCCTTATGGTGAGAAACAGCCTGCGGAGGTAGCTGTTGGCATGCCCCGCCCGTCCACCGGCTTCAGCGCCGGTCAGACGGTGCTTGTATCGGCTGGACTGCGGGTTATTCACTGTTAGCTTCGTTTCAATACGAAGCCTTCGTAACCTTTCGCTGCCACCTCGGTCAGTTTTTGAAAATAGAGCGGGCCGCCCATGTGTACCGCAAATTGGCGGTGTTTACCGGGAATATTGGCGCCGGTGTACCAGGAATCAGTTTTCGGGAACAGGGTGTGGCTGGCGACTTCGGCGACTTCTTCGCCCCAGGCGTCGGCCATGCCATCGGCCGGTTCGATGGTCTCCAGGCCCTGATCGCGCATATGGGCCACGCAATCTCTGATCCATTCGGCTTCCAGCTCGGCACCGAAGGGCATGTTCCAGAGTACGGCGGGCGACTCGGGGCCGTGAATCATGAACAGGTTGGGAAAATCAGGAATCATCATTCCCAGGTAGGTGCTGAAGCGCTGTTTCCACTCTTCTTTCAATGAGATACCTCCACGACCCACCGGGTTCAGGCGCTGCAGGGCACCGGTGATGGCGTCGTAGCCGGTGGCGAGTATCAGCACATCGATGGGGTGGTCGCCGTGGGCGGTGGTAATCGAACCGGTATTGATTTTTTCAATCGGGTTGTCGCGCAGATCCACCAGGGTGACGTTGTCGCGGTTATAGGTCTTGTAGTAGTCGGAATCAAGAATATGTCGTATGGTCACCAGCAGGTAATAGCGTAATAAACTATGCGCCGTGTCGGGGTCAAAGA
>JAYNPV010000203.1:0-2015 GCA_038113925.1 Gammaproteobacteria bacterium
TTGCTGTAGTGCCCGTTCCGAGGCGGCGAGTTGCAGCTTGTCATTAACGCCGGCGACCTCTTCTGGATTCATTGCGGCCACGGCTGCTACCGGATAACCATCGGCGACCGCCATGGCAATAATGTCCGTCAAATAATACTCCCCCTGGGCGTTATCATTACTCAGGCTGCCCAGCCACTTTTTCAGCGGTGCCGCCGGTATGGCCATGATCCCGGTGTTGATTTCCGACACCCGCAACTGCTCCGCATTGCCATCTTTCTGCTCAACGATTTCTGCGACATGGCCGTGTCGATCGCGCAACACCCGGCCATAGCCGGTGGGATCCGCTAAGTCAACGGTTAACAGGGCCGGAGACTGCGGCCCGGCAGCGGCAATCAAGTTTTCCAGGGTCTGCCGGGTGAGCAGGGGCACATCACCACACAGGACCAGAACCAGATCCTCGTCATCAATTATTGGCAATGCCTGCATCACTGCGTGGCCGGTACCCAGCTGCTGCGGTTGCGCCACCCAGTTGCAATCCAGATCGGGCAGGGCCGCTTTCACCGACTCTGCGCCGTGTCCCACAACCACGGTAAGCGCCGCCGCTTGCTGAGCTCTGATGGCTAAAAAGGCCGAAATACTCTGTTGGAGTAGCGTTTTACCCCCCAGAGGCTGTAACACTTTGGGTAACTCGGATCGCATCCTGGTGCCTTTACCCGCAGCCAGCACCACAGCATGTAATTTCATCCGTCGCCTCTGCCTAAATCTAAACCCAGTGAATGGAAATTCTTCTGCTTCATATTTTGCTATACCCGACAGAGCAACACTATTCTCTGTGCACGAATAAATTCAAAAAAAAACCCCGCGGATCAAGATCTCAGCGGGGTTCATCAGATTTCGTTAACTAAAGGAATTCGACGGGTGACAGTAACGAATTCGACTACCAGTTATTCACCGGTTAGCGGCCGGTTCGCTTGCGCAACCTCTGTATCGTTGCCAGCTGCGCAATCGCTTCAGCAAATTCCGCCTGGGCCGTGGCGTAGTCAATGTCCGCATCGCGACCCTGCATCAATTTTTCGGCACGTTCTCGGGCCTCTATTGCAGCGGCCTCATCCAGGTCATGGGCTCTTACAGCGGTGTCCGATAACACAGTTACCCTATCCGGCTGCACTTCGAGCATACCGCCGGATATATAAAATGCTTCGTTATCTCCATCAGGGAGGGTAACCCGCACTTCTCCGGGCCTCAAAATACTCAGCAAGGGCGTATGACCGGGGTACACGCCAATATCTCCATCGGCAGAAGGGGCGAAAAACATTTCCGCTTCGCCGGAAAATATCTCATGTTCCGCACTGACAATATGGATCTGCATATTATTGCTCATGGTCAGTCAGTTACCTGAGACGATCAGGCAGCATCCATCTCCTTGGCTTTTTCGAGAACTTCATCAATGCTGCCGACCATATAAAAAGCCTGCTCCGGAATATGGTCATACTCGCCGGCAACAATACCTTTAAAACCACGGATAGTCTCTTTCAGGGAGACATATTTACCTGGGGAGCCGGTGAACACCTCTGCCACGAAAAATGGCTGGGAAAGAAACCGTTGAATTTTCCGGGCCCGGTTAACACTCAGCTTATCTTCTTCGCTAAGCTCATCCATCCCCAGGATGGCAATAATATCGCGCAGCTCTTTATAGCGCTGCAGGGTGTTCTGCACACCCCGCGCCACTTCATAATGTTCTTCCCCGATAACCAGCGGATCAAGCTGACGACTGGTGGAATCAAGGGGATCCACCGCCGGGTAGATACCCAGCTCGGCGATCTGACGGGATAGCACCACGGTAGCATCCAGATGCGCAAAAGTGGTCGCCGGGGAGGGATCGGTTAAATCATCAGCTGGAACATAAACTGCCTGGATTGAGGTGATCGACCCGCCGCGGGTGGAGGTAATTCGCTCCTGCAACACGCCCATTTCTTCGGCCAGTGTCGTCTGGTAACCCACCGCTGATGGCATCCGCCCCAGGAGCGAGGATA
>JAYNPV010000203.1:2025-4679 GCA_038113925.1 Gammaproteobacteria bacterium
CCCCGCCAGGGTGTAACGATAAATATTGTCGATGAATAGCAGTACGTCACGGCCTTCGTCACGGAAATATTCGGCCATGGTCAAACCGGTAAGCGCTACACGCAAACGGTTTCCCGGAGGCTCATTCATCTGTCCGTAAACCAGGGCAACCTTGTCGAGCACGTTGCTCTCTTTCATCTCGTAGTAAAAGTCATTACCTTCACGAGTCCGCTCGCCGACACCGGCAAAAACGGAGAAGCCGCTATGCTCACTGGCGATATTACGAATCAGCTCCATCATGTTGACGGTTTTACCGACCCCGGCACCACCGAACAGCCCCACCTTACCGCCTTTGGCAAACGGGCAGATCAGGTCGATAACCTTAATCCCGGTCTCCAGCAATTCGGTAGCTGAGGAAAGTTCTGCATAGGCAGGCGCTTCGCGGTGGATACCCCAGCGCTCTTTCTCGCCGATATCGCCCTGCTCATCGATGTGGTTACCCAGCACGTCCATGATGCGGCCCAGGGTTTCAGTGCCCACCGGGACTTGAATCGGTGCACCGGTATTTTCTGCCACCATGCCTCGCTTGGCACCGTCGGTACTGCCCAGGGCAATGGCGCGTACCACGCCATCACCCAGCTGATGCTGGACCTCCAGCGTCAGGTTCATGTCGCTGATCAGCAGCGCATCGTAAACACTGGGGACCTGATCATGGGCAAATTCGACATCAACCACCGGGCCGATAACCTGTACAACCTTTCCGCTATCCATTCTTTGTCGTTCCTCAGCTTCTAACTAGCGTAAACAATCTTTACTTGCAGGGAGTTAGGGGCAGGGGGTTAACTAAACCGCCGCTGCACCGGCAACGATCTCCGACAGTTCCTGGGTTATCGCCGCCTGTCGGGCCTTGTTGTAAATCAACTGCAATTCGTCTATTAATCCGCCGGCATTATCGGAGGCGGCTTTCATCGCTACCATGCGAGCGGCTTGTTCACAGGCAACATTTTCCACTACCGCCTGGTAAACAAAGGCCTCTAAATAGCGAACCAAAAGCGCCGTGAGCACTTCTTCACCGCCCGGTTCGTATAAATAGTCCCAGTGATGGCTGGCAGAACGCTCTATTTCTCCGCGACTGATCGGCACCAGTTGCTCGATAATCGGCTCCTGGGTCATGGTATTAACAAATTCGTTATAACCGATATGGAGCTGATCAATCTCGCCGGATTCGTAACGGTCCAGCATCACCTTGATAAAACCTAATAGCTGTTCCAGCGACGGGGCATCGCCAATCTGTGAGATCTCGCTGACGATCTGCCCGCCGACACGCTTGAAAAAACCGGTCGCTTTATAGCCGATCATGGCGATATAGAACTCAAAAACGTCACCCTGCCACAGTTTGAGCTGGTTAATCACCCTTTTAAAAAGGTTGCTATTAAGCCCGCCACAAAGCCCCCGGTCAGTAGAAACAATAATAATGCCGACCCGTTTCACCTCCCGCTGTTCCATGAACGGGTGGGAAAATTCCGAGTTAGCCTGGGCAAGATTGCCAATAACCGCCTTGATTTTATTGGCGTAGGGTCGACTGGCCAGGCCACGCTCGATCGCCTTGCGCATTTTACTGGCGGCGACCATCTCCATCGCTTTGGTTATTTTCTGGGTATTCCGGACACTGCCGATCTTGGTCCGTATTTCTTTTGCCGCGGCCATAGTGGGTTATCCGATCGCGTTAAACGACAAAGTTGGCTTTAAAAGCGTCCAGAAACGCCTTGAATTTCGCTTCTATATCACCATCCCAGCTGCCCGATTCATTCACTGAATCACGCAGCGCCTTTTCGTCGCTGCCAAACTGGTTAAGCATCTCTCTCTCAAAGCGGCCGATCTGATCCAGAGCCAGGTCATCGAGATAACCTTCACTTACCGCGAACAGGGAGAGACCCTGATCGGCCACACTTAAAGGACGATACTGGGGCTGAATCATCAACTGCGTTACTCTTTGGCCACGCTCCAGCTGGGCACGAGTGGCCTCATCCAGATCCGATGCAAACTGCGCAAACGCCGCCAGTTCACGGTATTGGGCCAGGCTCAGTCGAACGCCACCGCCGAGTTTTTTGATAATCTTGGTCTGCGCCGCACCACCTACCCTGGAAACCGACAGGCCGGCATTAATCGCCGGGCGAATGCCGGCATTGAAGAGATCGGTCTCAAGAAAAATCTGGCCGTCGGTGATCGATATCACGTTGGTGGGGACAAACGCCGACACATCACCGGCTTGCGTTTCAATAATCGGCAACGCGGTAAGTGACCCGGTCTTGCCCTTCACCTCTCCGTTGGTAATACGTTCGACATACTCGGCGTTGACTCGCGCGGAACGTTCAAGCAGACGTGAATGCAGATAGAAAACATCACCCGGATAAGCTTCGCGACCGGGGGGACGGCGCAGCAGCAGCGAGATCTGCCGATAAGCCCAGGCCTGTTTGGTCAAATCATCATAAATTATCAGTGCATCTTCGCCGCGATCACGAAAATACTCACCCATGGAACAACCGGCATAGGGAGCAATAAACTGCTGCGCTGCCGGATCAGAAGCGGTCGCCGCCACGACTATGGTGTGTTCCATAGCGCCGTGCTCTTCGAGCACACGCACCACAATATCAATATAGGAGGCTTTCAGGCCG
>JAYNPV010000204.1:0-1677 GCA_038113925.1 Gammaproteobacteria bacterium
CACAGGCTCAGGACGAACCCTTCGACACGCTCAGGACGGGCGGCGTGTTGGCTAAATTATCCCCAAAAGGGGCTTAACTTAGTGCCATTCGGGTCAGTCCTCGCTAACCGGTTAAACGTAACTCAAGCTTCTCGTCGGCAAATTCGATGACATCACCAGCGCCTACTTTCTTGCGTTTTCTGGTTTCAGTTTCACCATTTAACCGCACCATGCCGTCGGCGATGACCAGTTTGGCCTCGCCGCCACTGGCCACCAACCCTTCGAACTTAAGCACCTTGTAGAGTTCCAGCGGTTCGGTTGATATTTCGACAACGCGCATAGCGGGTTAACTTTTCACCGGTAAGTTAAAAGTAGACATTCAGGTTTTTGCTGGTCAGCGAATTCTGATCCAGAATGATTTTTCGCCGGGCAATTTTCAGCCCCCCATCCACCCGACGCAACAGATCCTGGCGCGCTCCCACCAGGTAAGACTCCTCCCGCTCCAGGCGGTTGCGGTAGACGATAAAATTGGAACGGGCGTTCAGTTCGTGGGGCTGCTCCGCCGATTCCACCGCGATATTGGTGATCAGGTGCCGATACCGGGTGCGCGGATTTTCAGACCAGGCGGTGCCCGTCCCCAACCGCGAGACGCGCATCATCAATGTCGGTGATGTCTCGTTATAAAAATTCATTCTGCGTGGATCGTCAGCGGCTTCATCTTTGCGAAACAGGGTTTCGCGGGCCGGCATCCAGTAGTGCAGGTCCTCGGCCAACAACTCGAACCAGGCTTCGTAGTTCTCATCATCTAACAACTGCGCTTCAAGGGTGTACAGCCGGTTTACCTCGAACCAGCGCAGCATTTCGGCAACCTCCGGGCTGGAGTCATTGACGGGTATCGTTGATTGCACCTGGGTCATGGCGAACTCCTAACGTTGAGCCGGGATATCATCCCAGGAATCAGCGGCGAGGTAATCCATCCAGCGCTGATAAAAGGCCAGCTGATTAATATCACTGTACATTGGCTTGCTGATATTTCCGGGTAACTCCGGGTCATCACGAGTGCTGGTCCCCACGCGCAGACCATAGTGCAATTTCTGCCGCCGGGTGACCACTCCTTCATTGGAACGAGTGGCATTTTCCCAGTTTTCGCCGTCGTCCATTTCCATCACCCCGGAGGGCGAAAAGGTCTGCATACAGGCATCGCGTACCGTATCTTTAACACTATCGGGCATGTCCCGGTTTACCAGGGTAAAGGCGCGCAACTCAAACTGCAGCGGCCCCTTGGGTAGCCAGACCCGCATGGTGCCGATGCCCGGCAGATAAGAAAAATTGGGAAATACTGTGGCAGAAATCACCGACCCCCATATTTTACGCGCGCGCAGGTCACCCAGGCGCCGGGCCATTTCGTCCCGTTTGGTTTCGTAATATTTCATCGCCTCGGGGTTGGCCTGGCCCACCAGACCGAGCGTCCCTATTCCATCCAGCCCACCTTCCCAGCCGTGGCCATTGGCATTGGCGTGAAAGGACTGGGGATCAACCGGCATAAAATCGGGCACCGGCTGACCGAAGGTCATCGCTCGGGAACCGGAATCGTGGGTCCAGCTGGCGTGCAGGGAGTCACCAGTGAAGTTTTCCGCGCCAAATTTCCAGTTGGCAGCAAACATATTCTTGACCGTGCCGCCGACGAACTCGGTACCC
>JAYNPV010000204.1:1687-4673 GCA_038113925.1 Gammaproteobacteria bacterium
TCGGTCTGATCGAGAATAATATCCAGGTACCAACGATAATCGCCGAGAAAATCTTCCAGCCCCGGCGCATCATCATCAAAACAGGCAAATACCAGCCCTTTGTAATGTTCAACACGGGCGTTCTGTAACCCCCAGCCGGATTTGTCTATCCAGCCGTCGTAGTGATCCTCTTCGTGCATGCCGTTGAGGTTGCCGTCGGTGCCGAACGCCCAGCCGTGGTAGTTACAGACAAACTGACGGGCATTGCCGCGGTCAGCAAAGCAGATGCGGTTGCCTCGATGGGTGCAGGAGTTGGTAAAAACCCGTACGCTGCCGTCGTTATGACGGGCAACAATCACATTATCCTGACCCATGTAGGTGGTGAGAAAATCACCGCTGTTGGGAATCTGGCTCTCGTGAGCCACAAACAGCCAGGCGCGGGCAAAAAGCCGTTCGAGCTCAAGCTGGTAGACCCACTCTTCCCAGAAGATTCGCCGGTCGAGCCAGCCGGCTGACAGGTTTACCAACTCCTCCAACTCAACACCGGCATCAAATCTTGTCCGTGCGTCCATCTTCCTCTCCCCGGTCACTCAACCGCAAACTAAACGTTAGTTGAGGAATCAGCCTAAGAAGTTTTGCGCAAAAAGTAACCGCAAAATTTGACCCCGCGATTGCTCACCGACCGGTATCGAGTTTGAATCGGAACCCGGTGCAGTCTGGGCCGCCCAATCCGATCTTTGAATTAAAAATCCGTTACCGGAACCCGCAATCCGGGCCCTTTATGGGCTGCTCGACTGCTAGCCCTATTTGCCGCTGGCATGGCCGGTCGCACCCGCCTGGTCTTTCGCCCCCTGGGGGGGCCAGCCCACGATTTCCATCAAATTACCATCCGGGTCCATCAGGTAGAGCCGCCAGTAGGTGGTGCCGTCCGGCAACACCAGTGCCTCGGGTTCAAAGGGCACGTTGTAGCCCTGTTGGCGCAGCGAGTCAGTGTCGTGACAGAGCGCGTAGACCTTGTCGAAATCCATCCGGTAAGAGTAGTGAAACACGCCGCGGCTGCGGGCTACCTGTTCCGGATCGAGCGGCTCGGGACGCTCAAACAAGGTGACCTCGATACCGTCACATTCGAGACGACAGGGCGGTTTGGTATTTTCGTTGCCGTAATGGACCATCAAGGGATCCGGCGGCAACTTAAAGCCCGGCGGAAAATCCTTGGTGCGATTATCAATGATTTCCTTCAATCCCAGCAGGTCGACATACCAGGCTTTGGAAACCGCCAAATCATTCACCGCGATACTGGTGTGATTGATTGACTCAACTTTAACCATGCTCATCTCCTCCTCAAAAAAAGTTGCTCTGCTGTAAATTTCCATTTCTCCTGCTCAGGGATAGAGTCAGTTTCTGCCAGCATTATGACCCCCAATAGAGCGACTTCAGCGGCGGCGGTCGATGTCGCGGCCCGGCGACTTCTGGCAACGCGGCGACCCCACAGCAATCCGCAGTTAGGAACGGCTGGTTCACTGGCCCTGATAGTGGTTGAGCACTTTCATGATGCGGTAGGCGGCTGTCACTGTGGGCATGGCTATCCCCAGGCGGACACCCTCATCGAGCCAGGGTTTGACGATCTCGTCAACTTCCATTTTATTTCCCCGAACCAGGTCGACATGCATGGAAGTCCGGCTTTTCATGTTGGCTGCTTTCAGCTCTTCGCCCCACGCCATCAGCGATTGGGTCCCAGCATCAAAACTACTGTTATCGAGTTCAATGAACTGGGTCATGGGCGCATAAAAATCGCGTATTTCGTACCCTTTAGCCTTGTAGACCGCCATCAATTCCAGCGCGATCTGCACGTAAGCCTGGGCCCCTTCGCGTACTGTAATACCGTCAATAAAGTAAAAGTCTCCGCCGCCCAGATGGCTAATTGACCAGCTCGAGGCAACGCCAATCTGCATCATTTTTTCCCACAGCACCTGGGCGATGCAATCGACCGCTTTAGAATTCAGATCGGCCTTGTTAAAGGCCGCGGTAATCGCCTCTACTCGCGGAGTAATGCGGCCGTCATACTCACCAAAGTAGGCGGTGACCGGCCCGGTGAACGGATTAATACACTCGCCCGGTGCCATCAGCGTGGCCCCTTCCATGGTCGAGGCGCCGATGACCTTCTCTTTCCCGGCCCAGGCGAACATACCGGCTTCTTTGTTAATACCGTTTTGTAACGTAAAGACGGTATCGCAGCGTTTCACCAGCTCGGCCGATGAGGCAAACACCTCGTCGGTATCCTTGTTTTTTACGCAGAGCATCAGGTAATCAAACTGCCCCTCAGCCCGGTCAGAGGTAGTGACACACTCAAGATTATCGCGGATGCAGAAATCGCCCCGCGGGCCGGTGATGCGCAACCCCGCTTTTTTAATTGCATCCATGTTGGCCTGACGGCCGATAAGGGTCACCTGCTGCCCGGTGTGGGCAAGATAACCACCGATAACACACCCGAGTCCGCCCGCTCCCAATACAGCTATACGCATTACCCCTCCTCCCGAGAACGCCCTATATCCAAGGCCGAATTCCCATCAACCAGCCAGACTGACGGCCGCCTCTTATGGGCGGCTTAGTAGCCAGTCGCTGATCATTTCCTACCCTGAAGCGGGCCTACTTCATCATTCCCTGTAGCGCGCCTTCCACCATGCCGGGTGCGTTCGCAGCAAGCACGAACAGCCAGATGCAGGCACCCAGTGCCACCACAAAGGCCAGGGTACGTAACGGACCGATGTTCATCATGTAGATAATCGGGTGAGCGATGCGGGCGGCAATAAAAATCTGCGCGGCCATCGCCGAGTCTTTCGGATCGGCACCGGCAAAATGGGCCATGAACACGGCCGCGGTAAATACCGCCAGCGCTTCCCAGGCATTGTCCTGGGCTCCCTGAACCCGGGCACCCAGACCTTCCAGCTTGGCTGCTTGCAGTCTGGGGTACTTGATATCCACGCTACCGAACTGCTTCACCTTACAG
>JAYNPV010000205.1:0-1958 GCA_038113925.1 Gammaproteobacteria bacterium
GGGGCTGGGCGCCTTTCGGAACCGCCGCGGCTTCCCCGCGTCGGGGTGACCCACCGCCCGGCTCTTGTCGGCCCGACTTCCGCCGCGACCGCGGGGCGGGGGAACCCCCGATGCCGCGACTGATGTCGCTTCTACCGGCCAGCGCTAGGCGGGCACCAGCACTGCCTTGACCGTCTCCTGCGCGGCCACGGCTTCCAGCGCCTGCTGACTTTGTTCGACGGTAAACCGATGAGTGATCGCCTCTGCCATCGGCAGGCGCTTCTGCTGCATTTGCGCCACCTGGATTGCCTGGTAGAGGAACTGTGGTCCCGCCAGCGCGGTACCAATGATTTTTAGGTTGCCGTTGTTAATCAATCTGGGTTCCACGGCTACGGTCCCCGGCGCAGACCAGAGCCCGACGATTAAATAGCGCCCGGCCGGAGCAACCAGTTGCAGCCCTTCGCCGAAGGCCTCCAACACCCCGGCGGCTTCTATCACCACTTCCGCTCCACGGCCACGGGTAAGTTCGCGGACCCGTTCGCTACGTTCTGCAACGCTGGTGACCTGAGTGATATCAATGGTGTGGTCGGCCCCGAGTTTGCGGGCCATTTCCAGCCGCTGCGCCGGCGCACCAATCATGATGACCTGATGGGCACCGGCCAGGTGGGCGAGCATGGTGGCCGCCAGGCCCACAGGTCCGGACCCCTGGACGACCACGGTCTGCCCCGCTTGTATACCACCCAGTCGTTCCATTCCCTGAAGCATGGTGGGCATGGCGCAGCCAAAGGCAATCACCGCTTCCGATGAGGTGTCATCGGGCAGTTTGTAGAAAGGCAAGCCCGCACCCAGGGTAATCACCTCACTGTAGGTCGAGGGAGTCGGCGCATTGGCGTCGCCAAACAGGGAGGCGAAAGCGTTTTCGCACATGGAAACGTCATTGAGAATGGTGCAGGGGTAGCAGTGATTACAGGGCGTTACCGGCTGCCAGTAGACTCGGTCGCCGATGCCAATGGGTGACCCGGCGGAGTCGGTGGTGAGTCCTTCACCCAGCTCTTCGATAATACCGATGCCTTCGTGGCCGAGTACCACCGGGCCGGGCAGGGGTCCCTCGCCGTGCCAGAAATGCACATCCGTCCCACAAACACCACCGAACTCCAGTTTGAGTACCGCTTCGCCCGGTCCGGCGCCGGGGCTTTCCCGCTCCCAGATTTCGATGGGTTGGTTTGCGCCGGTGAGTACTGCTCGTTTGCCACTCCTTGTTGCCATGAATGCTCTCCTTTGTGTCGCGGGTTATCGATTCTATCCGGTTAATTTAGCTTGATGATCGAGTAGGTGAGTAACTGTTCGAAGCCGTTGCGAACGCTCTGCACAATCTGATCGCCTGCACCGACTTTTTCCAGCTCCAGCAGTATGTCGGCCACGCTGGTAGAACCATCGATTTTTTGCAACAGGGGTGCAAAACCGTCGTTCAGTTCCAGGGTGCGGTGATCAACATTTACCTCGCAGCGGCTGATCTTGCTGGTGTAGGCGCGGGCGATAAACAGGGTAGGTGATTCCACCGCCAGAATTTCATTGAGCTGATTTTCGGTGATCGGGTTTTCCTTAAGCTCTCGCCAGTTTCGGGTTTGCGGGCTGCTGGCGAGGGCTGATTTGAGGGTGGCATAGGAGAGCGGCACCATCACCGCGACGACATTGGCCCCGAACTGAATCGGTTGTTGCAGCCACGCTTTGGTCGGCGGCGGGCTATTCTGCGCCGGCGCTGGATTATTGGCCGGCAGCTGCTGTTTCAGTGCGGCGGTTGTGGTGGTGAGTCCCGCCTCGACATCAACGATGGCGCAGATCATGGTCCGTTGCCGGGCAGAGGGGAACTGGACGCCCCCCGCCGGATTTCTTAACCGCTGTTGCAACTGTTGAGCAAACCGGACGCTTCTTTGCGCCGGCGGGCTGCGCATGGTGGTGGTATTGATCAGGCTGTTTAA
>JAYNPV010000205.1:1968-4643 GCA_038113925.1 Gammaproteobacteria bacterium
GGCAGGGCGGAGAGCAGCGAGAAACTGGCCGGGAGTTGATGGCAAAACTGGCCAAGTATCTGTTCTGCCCGCAGGGTGGCGTCTATTTGCAACCCGCTGGGAATGATCTCGCCGAAATCACTCAGCTCGCTCTCGGTTAACCGGTAGTCACCGAGGGCGGCGGTGGAATGAGCGCAAAACCGGTCGCGCAGGTCGGCATCAAACAGCAGATCAAACAGGGCCCGTTCCTGCTCGGCAAAACTCATTTAGTGGTTATCCCGCTGGCTCATTTCGGCCGTTTACTGCATCGAGAAGCCCGCGACTGGTAGCGAACCGGGCGACCTGACCACGAATGGTCTCCAACGTCTCCAGCACTCTGGGCTGGTCGCTGCCTTCGCATTCGAAACAGATTGCTTTCAGGTTGGAACAGCGGGGCAGTATCGCGGTGAACATCTCCCAGGTCGCTGGCAGAATCGGTTGTTCATGGGCATCGATATAGACGGGTGTGGTGGCCGCCGCCACCGGTTGCCCCGCCTGTTCGATTCGCCCGCCAGCGACGTGGATTTCGATCACCCGCTGCCAGGGGAAATCCCTGCTTTCATCGGCGATTTTCCGACCACTGGCCATTTCGTAGGAGACCAGGTGCCCCATATCCAGCAGCAGGGCGCAGTCGGTAGCCTTCGCCAGTTCACCAAAAAATTCCAGTAGTGGCAGGGTTCCTGCCACGAAAGTCATCGGCGGTGGCTCGATTGCCACGGGTACCGGCACCGCTGACTGCACTTCCCGGATGCGTTCCACCGCCTGGCTGAGCGAACCCTGATTGAAAACCGGCGGTAGAAAGTACCCCAACTGGGTGGAATAGCCGGGGCCTTCCTGCCAGAAACAGTAGGCCAGATCCTGGGCAAGCCAGGGTGATTCGACCGCTTGGAGATGGCGGGCAGTCTCCGTCAGCCACTCCTGGTGATTGGCAAAAGAGCCGCAGAAATTTAGGTAAGCGGGGTGGAACAGCACCGGAATGTCAGACGCGCGGATTCTGTTTACTTCGTTTTTCACCGCATCGACATCGGCCTGACCGGCATATTCGATAAACGCGGGCCCCCCCGGCGCGGCGGCCAATTTAACCGGGTCGGGTTGGGACGTGAGGCTTAAACTGGCGCCTATGCCCAGTGCGGGCAACGTGGTGATTTGATTGTTCACCGGCAACGCCTGTCGATCTGCTCGACTGATCCGCGACGGCGGCTAGGTCCCCACGGGAGGGCGTCGACCCGGCCCATTGGGGCAGGCCCGCGCTCAATTGGAATAACCAAACTTCTCTCCTCGCGCCTACAGGTGTAATTTCCGCCTCGTGGGCGGGACCAATTCGCCGTTGTGTTCCATATTACCCTTATCCGCTGCGGGTGCGATGGTCTTTGCCTGGCCGGGGTTCAAATATCATTACCGCCGCGACTTGCAACCACTTAATCGTGTAAAGTTATTCCTGAATCGGATAGTCATGATCGACAGGTGGATTGCCACCCGGAGGACACAATGAATGCACCACAACTGGAAAACGCCCCGCTGCTGAAATGGCCTGATGAGGGCGAGACCCGGGCGCCCTATCAGGTCTATCTGGACCCGGAGATATACGACCAGGAGCAGGAGCGGATATTTCGAGGGCCCGCCTGGTCATTTCTGGGCCTCGATATTGAGGTGCCCAATCCCGGCGACTATAAATCAACCTTTGTGGGCGACACGCCGGTCGTACTCAGTCGCGATTCCGACGGCAAGCTACACGCCTTTGTTAATCGTTGTGCCCACCGCGGTGCGCTGGTATGTCGAGAACTGCGCGGCAATACCGATGTTCACACCTGCGTTTATCACCAATGGGCCTTCAGCCACTCGGGTGACCTGGTGGGGGTGCCGTTTCGGCGTGGCCTGGGGGGGAAAGGCGGTTACCCGAAAGATTTCGATATGGCCGAACATGGCCTGCGTAAACTGCGGGTCGAACAGGTTCAGAACATGGTGTTTGCAACCTTTGCTGATGACTCCCCGCCGCTGGAGGAGTTTCTCGGCGATGAAATGTGCGGCAATATCCGCCGGGTAATGCAGCGGCCGATCAAGGTGATGGGTCACGCTCGCCAGTACTTTAACGGTAACTGGAAACTCTATTCAGAAAATGCCCGCGACAGTTACCACGGTGGCCTGCTGCATCTGTTCTATCCCACCTTTGGCATATACCGACAGGGGCAACAAGGGTTTGTGCATGTGGATGATAGCGGCATGCACCTGCTGCTGACGGTCAACGAACCCAGCGAACAGCAGAGTATCGAGGCTTATCAGCAGGCCAGTTCGCGTAAGGCTGATGAGGGTGCCCAGCTGGAGGACCCCGCGTTGCTGGAATACCGGTCTGAATTGGGTGACGAGGTGATGCTCACCATTCAAACCCTGTTCCCCAGTGTGGTGGTGCAGCAGATATCCAACACTCTGGCAGTGCGACAGATTTTGCCCAAAGCCGTTGATCGGACCGAACTGGTCTGGACCTTTTACGGGTTTGAAGATGATGACCTGGCCATGGATGAGCATCGCCTGCGGCAAATCAACATGGTCGGCCCGGCGGGGTTTATCTCGATGGAAGATGGTGAGGCCGTCAACATCTGCCAACAGGGAATCGTCCGCGACGGCGATAAATCATCTTTCATCGAAATGGGGGGTACTGG
>JAYNPV010000206.1:0-1908 GCA_038113925.1 Gammaproteobacteria bacterium
GATCAATGCCGCCAGGCTGTTTGATTTTGAGTTAACCGTCATTACCCCTGGGGAGCACCAACCGGATGCTTCCCTGTTAGCGCAAAATGCTGGCCACGTAGTCTGGAGTGACGACCCGGAGGCCAGTCGCAACGCCGATCTGGTGGTGACGGATACCTGGGCCAGCATGGGTCAGGAGGAGGAAACACTCGCCCGGGAAGAGGTTTTTGGTCCCTATCAGGTCGACCGGGAATTTATGCGCCGTGCAGCGAAAGATGCCTTGTTTATGCATTGCCTGCCGGCTTACCGTGGAAAAGAGGTGGTGGCTGAAGTGATCGACGGTCCCCAGAGTGTAGTTTGGGATGAAGCGGAGAACCGGCTCCACGCGCAGAAAGCGTTGATTGAACTGCTGTTATACTGAGGGCTACCGTGGGCAACGGCTGCCTGTGTCCATAATCAAAAAGGGGAGTTCAATATGTTATTAGAAGGTTCCTGTCACTGTGGCGCGGTAAGTTTCTCGGCAAGCAGTCATGCGCCCTACCCCTATATGCACTGTTACTGCAGCATTTGCAGGAAGGTGGCGGGTGGCGGCGGTTACGCGATCAATATTCAGGCCGATTATGAATCCCTGATCATTCAGGGTGAGGAGCACATTGGCAAATACCAGGCGTGGATGAATCCCGAGCGTACCGAGGCCAGCCCCGGATTTCGCCATTTTTGTCGGCAGTGTGGCACTGCGTTATGGGTGTGGGATCCGCGCTGGCCGGAAATGTTTCACCCCAATGCTTCCTGCATTGATACGCCATTACCGGCTGCCCCGGAGCGTAATCACATTTTCGTCGAACATGCCCCGCAATGGGTGCCGGTTCCTACCGCGAATGAGGTCGACAGGGTTTATGATTTTACCGGCAAAACCATCGACGACATTATTGACTCCATCGAGTCACTGGAGGAGTGGCACCGTAGTCGTGGACTGCTGGTGGATTAGTCTCGTACCGCTGTGAATACCTGTGAATGCCACCGGCTGCAGGTATTTGATTCCACCGGAGAAGTCTCGGTAAACCTACTTGCCAATGTTACTTCTGCCGTTGCCAGTGGCCGGATTTTCCTCCTATTTTCTCCTCCAGCTGCACCTGCTCAATGACCATGCCCCGGTCCACGGCCTTGCACATGTCGTAGACCGTTAATAGCGCCACCTGAACTGCCGTTAGGGCCTCCATTTCAACGCCGGTACGACCGCGAGTCGAAATCGTTGCCCGGCAGATTATGCTGGCGGTGTCGGCGTCGGTGACCAATTCCAGGTCAATGGCGGTAATGGCGATGGGGTGGCAGAGGGGGATCAGGTCAGCGGTTTTCTTAGCGGCCATGATGCCTGCCAATCGGGCCACACCGAGCACGTCGCCTTTTTTGTTATCACCCTGAACAACCTTTTCCAGGGTGGCAGGCAGCATGGTGATTCTGCCGCTGGCGATTGCCTGGCGGGGAGTTTCATCTTTACCGCCGACGTTGACCATGTGGGCATCGCCGGAGGCGTTAAAGTGAGTTAAATCAGACATAGGGTGAATCTCATCGGGTGCTCATTTTCAGCGGGTCAGGGAACGGCAAAGACGCGACCGGCAGCGGTTAGCTTGGGTCTACTGGTTAAATCAGCCCTACCAGGGCACAAGGTTTGGTCTGTTCATCTAACTGGGGAATTACCAGCTTTTCCATGGTCAGTCGGGTGCCTTCGGTGGATCCCGGCATTAAAAAAATCAGCGTTTGCTGTGCCAGTCCTGCCATCGCCCGGGAAAGCATGCCACTGCTGCCGATATCGTCGTAGGAGATTTGCTGGAAGAGCTGGGCAAAACCAGGAATTTCGTGGTCAAGTAGCGGGGTGATCGCTTCCGGCATCATATCGGTTATGCCGGTGCCGCCATTGCTTATAATAAC
>JAYNPV010000206.1:1918-4591 GCA_038113925.1 Gammaproteobacteria bacterium
GTGAATAGCAGAGGCGACTACCTGATGGCCGGCCTTGGTCACCAGCGTGCGAATCAAATCCCCGCTGCTGTCGTCGGCTGCGGTGCGTCGGTTGGAAACCGTCAGGACAGCGATTTTAATCGGTTCCGGGTTCCAGGTATCCTGACGCATGGGACAATTTCCTTAGGTTAGATACAGGCGACTAGTCGCCGTCAATATTCAGGTAAACAATGACAGAGAAAGTCCTTATAGAGGTTCGTTATTTTGCCAGTTTGCGCGAGCGCGTGGGCTGTGATCAGGAAACGGTGACCATGGACCATGGCGCTACTGTGAGCCAGGTGTGGAGTGCCGGGCAGGCAGAATTCGCCTTGCCCGCTAATATGCTCTGTGCGATTAACGAAGAATATGCCGGTTTGGATGATCCGGTAAGCACGGGTGATCAGGTGGCGTTTTTCCCGCCGGTAACGGGTGGCTGATAGATGATGGAGAGCCGAATCGCCGAAACTTCCCTGGATCCCTGGGCCGAATTGAGCGCCTATGAACGTCAGTTGCATGACCGCTATTCAGGCAAGGTGGGAGCTGCGGTGGTATTTACCGGCAGCATGCGCGATTTTAATCAGGCAGCGGGAATTACCGCGATGGAACTCGAATATTTTCCCGGGATGACCGAAAAATACCTGGATAAAATAATCTCCGAGGCAGCCGACCGATGGCAGCTGGTAGATGCGCTGATCGTGCACCGGGTCGGCAGGGTTGAAGTCGATGACTGTATTGTTCTGGTCGCCAGCTGGTCTGCACGGCGGGTGGCCGCATTTGAGGCGAGCCGTTATCTGATTGAAGAATTGAAGAGCCGGGCGCCTTTCTGGAAAAAAGAGACCTTTACAGGTGGTGAGCAGCGCTGGGTGGAGACTAATACCCCCCCCCAGATAACTTCCAGGTAACTTCCAGATAACCGGCAGTTAACAGGCCAGTTTGGCCCCGGTTTGGCCCCGGTTTGGCCAGCGTAGAGAAAAAAAGGGCCTGTTCCTTTTGGGAACAGGCCCTTTTTCAGGTCACTCTATATTGATTAGAGAGTGCCAGCTTTGTTCAGGCAATTACCCCAGCAGTGGAGCAATAACCAGCGAGACGATGGCCATTACGTTGATGAGGATATTCATCGACGGACCCGAGGTGTCCTTGAAGGGATCGCCCACGGTATCGCCTACCACGCATGCGGCGTGTACGTCAGTGCCTTTGCCGCCGAAGTTTCCTTTTTCAACGTGCTTTTTGGCGTTATCCCATGCACCACCAGCATTGGCCATCATCAGCGCAAGCAGCACACAGCCCAGCAGTGCACCGCCGAGCATGCCCCCTAAAGATTCCGGGCCAAGACCAAAACCAACCACTACCGGCGCGATGATGGCAAGGGCTCCAGGCAGGATCATTTTTTTCAGGGCCGCCGTGGTGGCAATGTCTACGCACTTGGCGGTATCAGGCTTGGCAGTGCCTTCCATCAGACCGGGAATTTCCTTGAACTGACGGCGAATTTCGCGAATCATTTCAAAGGCCGCGTCGCCCACCGCGGTCATGGTCAGGGCCGCGACCAGGAAGGGGAAGATCCCGCCGAGGAACAGGCCCATCAGTACCCGTGGCTCATTCAGCGCCAGGGAAAAATCAGGAATTCGCTGCGATATATCCTGGACAAAAGCCGAGATTATCGCCAACGCCGCCAGTGCAGCTGCGCCAATCGCAAAACCTTTACCGATAGCCGCGGTGGTGTTTCCGAGTTCATCCAGCGAATCGGTAATCTTGCGGGTCTCTTCCCCCAGACCCGCCATTTCCGCGATGCCGCCGGCGTTATCCGCCACCGGTCCATAGGCATCGATGGCCATGGTGATACCGACGGTGGCAAGCATGCCTACGGCGCCAATGCCCACGCCATAGAGACCGCACAGTTCGGTAGCAACGAAGATAATGCCGCAGATGGTCAATACGGGAATGACCACTGATTCCATGCCGATTGCCAGACCGGTGATCATTACCGTGGCGGGTCCGGTTTCGCCGGATTTGGCAATATTGATTACCGGTTTACCGCCGGTGTAGTACTCGGTAACCAGACCGATGACGACGCCACCTAAAGTACCGGCGAGGACTGCGCCCCAGACATTGACGGATACCTCGAGATAACTAACCAGAAAGTAGGAGGTGATAATAAACAGCAGTGCGGAACCGATGGTACCGATACGTAGGGCCAGTTCCGGGGGGCGGTTAACCGACAACCGCACCATGACGATTCCAAGAATTGAGCAGATCAGTCCCAGTGATGCTAGTGCCAGTGGCAGAAACATCAGTGTTTCGCGATTGCCGCCTAGCGGAGTAAGTAGTTCCATCGCCATGGTCGAGGCCATGGCGATAGTGGCAATCATCGAACCGCAGTAAGATTCGAAAATATCTGATCCCATACCGGCAACGTCACCGACATTATCGCCAACATTATCAGCGATCACCCCTGGGTTGCGAGGGTCATCTTCGGGGATACCGGCTTCTACCTTACCCACCAGATCGGCACCCACATCAGCGCTCTTGGTGAAAATGCCGCCGCCGACACGGGAGAAAAGTGCAACCATGGAGGCGCCCATGCCAAATCCGTGAATGACGTGAGCGGTGTGGGGATCGCCACCGAACATTAAATAAAGTATACCGACGCCCAGCAGT
>JAYNPV010000207.1:0-4539 GCA_038113925.1 Gammaproteobacteria bacterium
CTGTGCCTGTCGAAGGGCGCCATTCGACAGGCTCAGGACCAACGGCATTTTCTACCTGGTCACGCGGATATAGAGCCTTTAAAAAAACCGCATTGGCCGTTACCTGACCCTCTGTGAGAACGCGCAAAACACTCTTAACTTAGTGCCATTCCGGTCAGACCACCTCCAACCAGGGAAAAATAGTGGCGATAACCCGGTGGATCGCCGAGAATAGCCGCCCCCCGGACAGGGGCAATCAACGAACCAGATACTCACCTACAGAGGCAAAACCATGGAACGTGACTCCATCGCCATTCACGGCGGCTACTCCCCGGACCCGACCACCAAAGCAGTGGCGGTACCGATTTACCAGACCACCTCCTACGCTTTTGACAACACTCAGCACGGCGCTGATCTGTTCGATCTGAAAGTGGAAGGCAACATTTACACCCGCATCATGAATCCCACCACCGACGTGCTGGAAAAGCGGGTGGCGGAAATGGAAGGTGGGATTGCCGGACTGGCGGTGGCCTCGGGCTCAGCGGCGATTACCTATTCGATCATGAATCTGGCACGCGCCGGCGACAACATTATCAGCACCTCCAAACTTTACGGCGGCACCTACAACCTGTTCGCCCACACTTTTCCGCAATTTGGTATCGAGGTTCGGTTTATTGACCCCACCGATCTGGATGCGCTGAAAAATGCCATCGATGAAAACAGCAAAGCGGTGTTCTGTGAAACCATCGGCAACCCCGGCGGCAATATTACCGATATCGCCGCCTTTGCCGAAATTGCCCACCGCGGCGGTGTGCCGTTACTGGTCGATAGCACAGTGGCTACGCCGCAACTGTGCCGGCCTATTGAACTCGGGGCCGACCTGGTGATCCACTCGCTAACTAAATACATGGGTGGTCATGGCACCACCATGGGTGGCGTAATCGTCGACGGCGGCAACTTCCCCTGGGACGACCATGCTGATCGCTTTCCCCAGTTCTGCCAGCCGGACCCCTCCTACCACGGCATTGTCATGACCGAAGCCTTCGGCCCGGCGGCCTGCATCGCCAGAACCCGGGTGGTAATGCTGCGCAACATGGGCGCTGCCCTGTCACCCTTTAACGCGTTCCAGATATTGCAGGGCATCGAAACCCTGCCGCTGCGCATGGAGCGTCACTGCAGTAACACCTTGACCGTTGCCCGGTACCTGGAGGCGCACGATCAGATTAGCTGGGTGGGCTACGCGGGGCTAGAAAGCCACCAGGATTTTGCCGTGGCACAAAAACAGCTCGATGGCGGAGCCGCTTCCGGTATTCTCACTTTTGGCCTCAAAGGCGGCCTCGAAGCCGGCGCAAAATTCATCGACGCACTCCAGCTGATCGTCCGCCTGGTAAACATTGGCGATGCCAAATCGCTGGCGACCCATCCGGCCACCACTACCCACCGCCAGCTTAGCGCTGAAGAGCTGGCCGCAGCCGGGGTCACCGAAGACATGGTGCGCCTTTCGGTCGGTATTGAGGCCGTTGACGACATCATCGCTGATATCGATCAGGCGTTAGCCGCAGCCAAATAGAAAAACTGCGGAGCCATGCCATAAAAAGCCCCGTTCCCGGATTCGAGAACGGGGCTTTTTCAATTAACTCGGGGCGCCGGTCCTGCGGCACCAATTAAAACTAAGGCAAAAAACGGGTAATTACACAATCACCTGCTTATCAGCGTGTTGTTTGACGTGCCCATTGCGTTTTTGCATATATTCGCGCACCTGACGGGTCGCCGCATCAAACGAATCACGAATGGCCACGTAAAGATCTTCGGCCGGTTCCCGCGTTATCACCAGCTCTTTGCCCGGCACGGTGATATCAACGTGGACGTTGTACTTGATCCCTTTCTGATGATGCCGGTGCGGGCATTCCACCACCACCCGGCAACTGGTGATCTGGTCAGAAAAATGTTCGAGCTTTTCTGCCCGCTTGCGTACCGCTGCGTCGATGGCATCGGTCATTTCCAGATTTTTTGCTGTAATTTGCAGGGGTATTCTCATAATTTCCCTCCCGGGGAAGTTAACCAAATTACTGAAGATCTCAAGATTCTCAAGCCCTCCTTGTGATTTGAACCTGGGTACCGCGCTGATGCGCAGATACCACATTAGACCTCGACCCGCTGCGGGTCAATATTTGAATCGGCGAACGTCGTTTAATCTACAATAGTCGATGAGATAACACAGATTCAGCCCGGATTAGGATTTCAAACCCGGCGGGGCTCAAACAGCTCCAGATCCGTGCATTAACCCCAACCACAGTGTCCATCGAAATGATCAAACAGCGACTCGAGCAGATTGAACAGAAACTTCACGCCGCCGAAGCATTAACAGACGACCTCAGAGAGCAGCTGCTGGACAAACTGGCGGCGCTCAGAAGTGAGCTCGAAGCCGAAAACGCCGACGATTTTGATCCCGAATCCCTCAGCAGCCTGGTCGGGTTTACCCAGCTTTCTGCCCACGAAGCACTGCGCCCCCAACAGGACCCGGAACTGCTCAAACTGGCGCTACAAGGTGTGGAGCGAAACCTGGAGCAGTTTGAGGCTGAACACCCGCAACTGGTCAACCTGATTAACAACTTCTGTATCACCCTGGCCAATATGGGAATCTAGCTGTGCTCGCCTCAACACTGCCGCCGCAACTGCCAACCCTTGTGAGTCGCTTACACCAGCGCCTGCGACAGGCGGCTGATGACGACCAGACAGCCGTCGCCGCGCAACAGAAAATGATGCCCGTCCCGGCCAATGGTAAACCCCGCGCCTGGCCACCGTTGCGAGATGATCACCGTAAAGCGGCGGTGCTGTTTCTGCTCTATCCGGCGAGGCAGCCTGCCGATGGGCTCAATCTGGTATTTATTCAGCGGCCCGACTACGACGGCACCCATGGCGGACAGATCTCATTACCGGGCGGGCGTCTGGAGGGCGACGAGACCCTGGCTGAAACGGCGACCCGGGAAACCCACGAGGAAGTGGGCGTCGATCCAGCGGAAGTCCTGCTACTGGGACAGATGGAAGCGTTTTACGTTTACGCCAGTAACCACAATGTCCATCCGTTTGTCGGTTATTGCCACCAGCGTCCCGAGTTTGTGCCCTGCGAGCAGGAAGTCGCGGAAATCATCGAAGCCCCGCTGAGCACCCTGCTCGACCCGGCCAACCAGCAGCAGGAAAGACGCGACTTGACGCGTTGGGGCACCACGGACGTGCCCTATTTTGCCGTAGGCAACCATAAAATCTGGGGCGCCACCGCGATTATGCTTGCCCGGTTTTTGCACCTGCTTGATGACGCTCCCTGACAAAGATTGATGGATCACCATGGATAAACTCCCATCTCCCTGTGTGGCCGTTTGTGAACTCAATGCCAGCGGGACCTTCTGCACCGGCTGTGGACGCACCACCGATGAAATTGCCCGCTGGCGTACTGCTGACCCGGCTCAACAGCTCTCTATTGTCGCCGCCGCCGGCAAACGTCTGGCTGACTATCGGCTAGCCGGGGAGGCCCACCCAGCGCAGGCACTCCCCGGACCACTCACCCCCATCAAGGATTAACATGACTGATCACTTCGATTACCTGGTTATCGGCGCTGGTAGCGGCGGAATTGCCTCCGCCCGGCGCGCAGCGGAACACGGTGCCAAGGTTGGCATCATTGAAGCGGGCCCGCTGGGCGGCACCTGCGTGAACGTCGGTTGCGTACCCAAAAAAGTAATGTGGAATGCCGCCGGGATCGCCGATGCGCTGGCGGGCGCCCCCGATTATGGTTTTGACATTGAGTCCCCGGCGTTTAACTGGGCGCAGGTGAAGCAGCGGCGGGACGCCTACATTGCCCGCCTTAACGATATCTATCTGACCAACCTGAACAACTCCGGCGTTGAAATAATCAGCGGCTGGGCGACCCTCACCAATCAGCACAAAGTCAAGGTCGGTGACCGACAATTTACCTGTGATCACATGCTCGTCGCCACGGGCGGCAAACCGAGCCTGCCTGATATTCCCGGGGTCGATCTGGGCATCACCAGCGACGGTTTTTTCGAGCTGGAAACCCTGCCGGAGAAAGTCACCGTGGTGGGCTCGGGGTACATCGCCGTTGAGTTTGCCGGCATGTTAAACGCCCTTGGCAGCGAAGTGACACTGGCGATACGGCGGGAAGCCATCCTCCGCGAGTTCGACACCAGCCTGGGCCAACAACTAATGGAGCAGATGCAGCAGGACGGTATCCGCATCTGCACCGATTTTGTTCCCAATGAATTGTCTGCCGATAGCGATGGGTTAACCCTCAGCGCCCATGACGGCACCGAGATAACCGACCAGGAGCTGGTAATCTGGGCCATCGGCCGCACCCCCAATACGGATAACCTTGGCCTGGAGAATCGTCTGCTGGCGACCACTCCGCGCGGTTACATTGTCACCGATGAGTACCAGAACACCTCCCAGCGCACTATCTATGCGGTGGGGGATGTCACCGGCCAGGCGGCGCTAACCCCCGCCGCCATCGCCGCCGGACGCCCCCTCGCGCACCCCCAGTACAACGA
>JAYNPV010000208.1:0-4508 GCA_038113925.1 Gammaproteobacteria bacterium
AGTTAGGAGCGGCCTGCGTGGGGTCGTGCTGGCCAGCAATCACCAGAAACAGGTGATCTTTCCAATGGTTACGGTAATTATCAACCGCCCCACCGTTGAAGCAATTGCTGGGTCCTGGCACCAGAGTTGCGGGCAAATTGCCGCCGCTATCGGCCGCGCTATCGTCGGTGTCAAAAGGTATTCGGCCAAAATGTGTGCCACTGAGATCGTCGTATTCGCTGTTGTCGCGATAGTCGGTCAGGGCCAGCGGGGCTGCCCAGGGCAAGCGCGACAGGCCACCGGCGTCCGCCTGGGCGAAATTGGCCAGGCAGGTGGCGATCTCGGTTAACAGATTATCGATCCGGGTAACGTAGAGTGAATTCTGATTAAAAGCGTCGGCGATCTCCTGGCGACTGATCCAGGCAATGCGGTCATTGAACTGGTCTTCGGCGGTAGGGTTGCGGCTGGTGATCAGCTGAGTAATGGTGTCTGCGCCAGCATCGGGGGTGGCGTTGTCAATGCCATTCAGTGTTTCCAGGTAATCAGCCGGGTCGTAAGTGCCGCCACAGTGGTCGACATTGTTGGCCAGAGCAGTGCGATTCTGACCCGGTAGGGTGCTGCCCGGCGAGATGATGGCGGCGACCGCCCGCTCCTGCGGGGTTGTGCCGGCGATGACGATATCGGCCCGATTACGAATTTCCAGTTGGCCATTCTTGTCGTGATTGAGCAGGGTTCCCTGGGTGTTGATCTGGGTCTGTTTATATTCGCCGGAGAGGATGTACCAGAGACACTCACCACTACTGTCACGAAGTGGGGGAGAGCCCAGTGAACGCCAGGGGAATTTTCCGATGGTGGTGACACCGCGGGCGCCGCAGGCGCCCTCAGAACTCCCTTCATTCGGAAACGCCTGGGCGACCGTGTCAGGGCAGGGCAGGGCGAAATACCCAGGGTCGGTCCCAGCTGATCGGGCCCAGGCAATCGCATCGGCAATCAGGGCTTGTTTTGCCAGCGCCAGGGCGGCCGTGGTTTTCGCTTCGTTCTGCAGATCACCGGCGTTTTGTTTGAGGCGACTGATTAGTGCCCCGGTCGCCACCAGCACCAGCAAAGTGAGCAATAGAATCAGGGCGATCCCGGACTGATGGTGTGGTGCCCTAGTTGCTGCTTTCGCCCGACTCACTCGGTTCCTGCTCCGTATCGGTAGCCGCTGTATTGCTGGAGGCATGGTGCTGGTAACCCTCTTTCACTGCTCCGGTGGAAAGATCTACCACCTGGCCGACCTTGGGCCGTGCCGTAAGTCCCCCTGGAAGGCGCAGGGGCAGTTGTAGTTGTTCAGTTAATCGTCGGCCCGTATAGACTGGTGCATTGAGTTTTCCCGAATCGAGGGCTTGGCCATTGAGCCAGGCGCGGACGCTGCCGTCGGGTTTTTTTATCACTCCATCAACCGTCAGGGTTTGGGTCGGGTTTTCGCCGTCGCCGTCCTTTTCTACCGGCGCTAAATCGGTCAAACCCGATTCTCGAATCATATCGATGCGGGTACGTTCATCCGCGGTAAAGAACAGCCTGCCCAGCTCTGGCGGCTGCCCGGCCACCGGCAGACTCACGGTGAAGCCGGTGGATAACAGAAGATAGCCGAGATGACGTTTAGTAAAACCCATAATTATCCAGGGGTGGCGAGGGTTTAACGGTAATCCATTGCAGGTCACAGTGGGAATCTATCCGGGCGCTGGCATCGAGGTAAAGCGGCTCCTCCTGCAGGGCCATTCTGCACCTCAGGGGCATAAGAATGGCAGACCGGGACCGGTCCAGCGTATCCAGCAGGGAAAGCAGGTCAGCTCCGTGGAACAGGCTTAACTCAAGGGCCATTTCTGATTGATACCCGGTCACCTGACTGTCAGCGGCGGCCTGATCCGCGTTGTCGGTGGGGGGATTGAATTCGGTTTTCGGGCTAAAGGTCATTTTTAGCTCGGGCAGCTTTAGCCGTTCGGCCAGTTCGATAATTACCGCTCGCCATTCCAGCCTGCGCTCTTCACCGATCAGCCCCTGATTGACCATCCGGGTGTAACCGGGTTGATAAGCCAGGGTCCACTCCCGGTCACGCCTGATATGGGCCACCTGATCGCGAAGCTGGTCCATTTGCCGCTGGTAAGCCAGTTCTTGAGCGGCAAGGGAATGTTTTAGTTGCCAGGCAATCAGCATAATGATCAGGCCGGTAATCACCATAATGCCCGAGTTAAACAGCGCCTTGCCCATGGGTCTGCGGCGATCCAGAGTGAGTTGAATCATAGTACTGGCCCCCGCGCAAAACCGTCGCTCTCAAGGGTAACCACCAACTGGAAAATAGCTTCGGGTGGTGAATCCCCGTCAGAGCTACTGGTAGAAATCTCTTCACTGAAGGCCGATTCAGAATCGACGTTCAGGGGGCTGCTGACCATCTCTACGTCGATTACTCCGGTTAATCCGGCGATTGATCTGGCAGTGGATTCGGCCTTTACCAGCGCAGACTGGAAATCGCCATTAAAGGGTTCTATCTGAAGTTCCACAAAGAGGGTTTCCTTCGCTGCTTCAGCTTGAACCGACTCCGGGTCGGTATAATTGCCATACTGATCAACCCCCCCGGGTGATGGGTAATTTGGCCGCTTGTAATAGTGAAGTTCCGCGCCGGGCGCAGCCCACTCGACCTTGCGTAGTTGCAGGTTCGGATCATTAGTCAGCGCAGCGGAGACTAGCGCCAGCCCCTGGTCAGGGAATCGCCGTTGCCCGTTAATCTGTTGAACCAGTTCAGTGGCCTGCTTCATAACCAGCGGCGCCGTATCGGTGGGAATTGCATCTGCCAGGGCATTTTGCTCAAGTTGTTGCCAGGTGCTCACCAGACCGCGCTCGTCATCTGCGCGGCTGGCGATTTCCCAGGCGGCAAATAACTCGGTGGCGGACCAGACCAGCATCGATGCGGTAGCGACCACGGCCGCGCGGGTCAGCCATCGGCCGGCAATTAGTTGGCGAAACCGCTCCCCGACCTTTCCGGGGGCGAAATTCGGTAATTTTTGAGGAAAGCTGGCAGCAAACCAACTTACCAGGTGATCGGCACGGGTTTGCTGTGGCGTTATGGTTAGCGACAGTTTTTTTGTGATCGAATTGATATCAACAAGTTCCAGCTGGACCTGGTCCAGGCTTGCAAGCTCCGCGGATAGCTGGGTCCCCAGTTGCTCCCGGTGGAGAATTCGTACCGTGAGATTAGCCTCCCGTGGAATACTCTTGGAATTATTCAAATATTGACGGGTGTTGGTGGCTTCCTCCTTAAACTGCTGCGCGAGGTCACTGGAATCGGCCGGTCGATTGGACAACCTGCTTAACTGAGCATCGCCCTGATTCTGGAAAAGTTGCCTCAGTCCACCATCGAAGTGGCGATAAACGATCAATTCGTACTGGTCACTCCAGCGAAATCGGCGAGCAATCTGCGCCAGAACCATGGACGCTGTGGTTACCTGTTGAACCATGACGCCGAGTTCATCCAGCACCGTCAGCCACTGATTGAGTATTTCGTCCTGGGTGATTGCCATTACCAGCAATTTTTCGTTTCGGCGTTGATCGGTAACTGTCCCCTGAGAGACGAAAGTCCGGTATTCCATGGTGGGGAAAGTCTGCAGCAGGGTTCGTTGTTGTAGTTGGCCCCTCGAGCGCCCAATGACCCTTGGAATCAATCGGGTTTGCAACTCTTCATTCGCGGTATCGACCACCACCGAGAGGGGGATCATCGGCGTTGACTCAATGATGGTTGCCAGCTGCTGACGACCCTGATCCACGCTGTCAAACGCGTATTCCGCGACCAGGTGTGATCCCCGCCATTGATGCAAGTGCACCGTTTCGGAAAAGATCAGTAAAGTTAAATTTTCTGTTGCCATCTAAAAATCCAGCTTGCTGAGCATGTCATAGACCGGTCCCAGCACCGAAATGATGACGAATCCGAGCAGGCCGCCAAGAATCACGATCAGGGCGGGTTCGATCAAGGATTGCAGCCGATTCACATCTTCATCGACTTCGCGATCATAAAAATAGCTGACGTTTTTCAGGGAATGGTCGAGGGCCCCGGTGGTCTCGCCAATCTTAATCATCCTTACCACCAGCGGCGAAAAAATACCGGCGTTGGAAAAAGCGTCGGTGATCTGCCTGCCCTGGGAGATGGCGTCGGCAATACCATCCAGAGCCGACTCGATGACCAGGTTATTAGCAATATCACGGTTCATGCGCACCGATTCGATGAAGGGGATCCCGGCTGCGTACATCATCGCCATGGTATTGCTGATTCGGGCGAGCATTATTTTGTAGAGAATGGGGCCGATCACCCAGGCGGAGATTTTGAATTTGTCGAGGCTGTAGCGAACCTGAGGGTTGTATTTGGCGGCCATGATCACCAGCAAAATCAGCAGCGGGGGGAATCCGAACAGGGCCCACCACCAGGCCACAAAAAAATCGGAAATGGCAATCAGCAGTCGCGTTTGCAGGGGCAGTTCCTGGCCCATGTTGACCAAAAA